>JAAZEB010000144.1 GCA_012512505.1 Armatimonadota bacterium
CCTCCTCAGCAACGCGCTGAAGCACTCCCCCGCCGGCCAGCCGGTGGTGGTCGCCGCCGAGTGGCGGCCGGAGAGCGGCGACTGCCTCCTCTCCGTCACTGATCGGGGTCAAGGCATTCCACCGGAGTACCACGAGCGGATCTTCGAAAAGTTCGGGCAGGTGGAGGCGAAGCAGTCGCGGCAGCGCGTCGGTTCCGGGTTGGGGCTCACCTTCTGCCGGATGGCAGTGGAGGCGCACGGCGGGCGCATCTGGGTGGAGAGCGTCGTCGGCGAGTATACCCGCTTTCTCTTTACCTTGCCGGTAGCCGGCAGCTAAGCCCGTCGGCATCCTCCCCGGGGTCCTGGGCAGAAGAGGCGTCGAGGTCTAGCATCGCCAGGCCCATGCGCGTCTGACAGGTGGGGTTGGTCACGCGGTAGAGGCGCCGGATCACGTTGGCGATCTGCTCGCAGACATCGACCATCTTTGCTGCCCGCGCCGCCAGCTCCGGCTCGCGCTCGGCGAGGGCGCCGGCCAGAAGCTCCGCCGTGCCGGTGATGACCTGCAGCGGGTTGTTCACCTCGTGGGCCAGTGTGCGCGTGGTCTGGATCACCATCGCCAACTGGATGTTACGGGTGCGCTCGGCCTCCAACTCGCGCTGCTGGCGCTGGATCTCCAGACAGCGAGCAATCACCGAGGGAAGCACCCGCGCGTAGTCCAGCGTCTTCATCACGTAGTCGGCGGCCCCCTGCTTCATCGCCGCGACGGCGACGCCCTCGTCCCCATAGCCGGTCATCACCACCGGCAGCGTTTTCGGCTGCAGTTGGCGCACCTGTCGCAGCGCGGCGATCCCGTCCATGCCGGGCATCTTGTAGTCCAGAATGACCGCGTCGAACTCCTGGGTGCGCATGAGAGCCAGGCACTCGTCGCCGGAACGCGCACAGGTGACCTGGGCATTCGCCAGGCCGCGCTCCAAGTTCACGCGGCACAGATCCAACTGGTCGGGATCGTCATCCACCAGAAGCAGACGCACCGTTGCCGTCTCAGGCATCTCACCCTACTCCCGCGCCCCGGTGTTGCTAGGGAGCTATCCGTGAACCACCGCACTCGCGGTGCAGCTTACCGGGCCACCGCCCGGCAGGATCTCCAGTTTGCTCGTTGACCCGTCTTCAGGATCGCCTGATCTGGTTGGTGCCGCACCAGTAGGCCCCAATCGCCTGCAGCTTGCGCGACAGGTCCTCGAACTGGCCCGGCTTCACCACGTAACTGTTGGCCCCCAGCGCGTAGCACTCGGCCACATCCGCCTGGTCGTTCGAGGTCGTCAGCATCACCACCGGGGTGGCGCGCAGCGCGTCGCGGGCACGCAGCCGGCGCAGCACCTCCTTGCCGCTTACCTTGGGCAAATGCATGTCCAGCAAGATCAACTCTGGCGGGTGGGCCACGCCGTCGCCGGATGCAGCCCCCTCGGTGAGGTAGCGCAGCGCCTCCTCCCCGTCACGCAGCCACACCACGCTGCGCGGGGCAACGTCACCCAGGGCCGACTGCACCAGCAGCGCGTGGTCCTCGTTGTCTTCAATCAGCAGCGTCTTCCCCGTGGCATCCATCGTCGTGCCCATCTTCCTTACCCGGCGCCAGGAAGTGAACCGTGCATCCCTGACCGACCGCCGACTCAAGCCACACCCGTCCGCCCCACATCTCCACCGCCTTCTTGACGATCGCCAGTCCAATCCCGGTGCCGTCGATCTCCTCCGGCCGGTCGTGAACCCGCTGGAAGATCTCGAACGCCTTGTCGTGGTATTCCGGCGCGATGCCGATGCCGTTGTCGCGCACATAGAGGTGAGCGTACTCCCCCTCGGCCTCGCCGCCGACCACGATCCGGGGCGCCGGGTTGTCTCCCATGAACTTGGTGGCGTTGGCCAGGAGGTTCTCCAGCACCTGACGCAGGGCGGTCGGGTCGGCGTAGACCACCGGCAGCGGCTCGGCCACCTCCACGGTGATGCCGCGTGCTTCCAGCCGGGCGCGCCAATCCTCCAGGATCTCCGCCACCACGGCGCCGGGGTCGATCTGTGTCCGCGCCAGGTGCCGTCCCACGCGCGAGAACCGCAGCAGGTCGCTAATCAACCGCTCCATGCGCACGGTGTTCACGTTCAGGCGCCGCAGCAGGTGGCGGCCGGCGTCGTCCAGTACCTGGCCGTAGCCGGTGCTCAGCAGCCCCAGGAGACCATGCACAGAGACGAGTGGCGCCCGCAAGTCGTGGGAGACGGTGTAGACGAACGCTTCCAGCTCGCGGTTCTTGGCTTGCAGCAGGGCCCGGTGGGCGGCCTCTTGCTCCGCGCGGCGCTTCTCGTCGGTGATGTCGCGCGCCAGCACCACCAGGCGCGGTTGGCCCTCCGGACCGCCCGGAATTGGCGCGCTGGTGAGTGCTACCGGCACCTCGCCGCCCTCCCGGTGGCGCCAGCGCGCCTTCCCCTGGGTGAGGGCGCCCAGATCGGGGGCCAGCGGTCCCACCGTCAGGTCAGCTAGGCTGCGGCCGACCACCGCGTCCGGCTCATAGCCGAGGATGGTCATCACCGCGCGGTTGGCGTAGCGGATGCGGCCGTCGGTATCGGCTACCAGCACGCACTCGCCGATGTGGTCCAGGGCATAGGCCAGCTCGCGCACCTGAGTGTGCAGGCGCGCGTTGTAGATCATCAGCGCCACCTGACCGACCAGCAGGTCCGCCGTCAGCGCCAGCTCCGTGCTGCGCGCGCTCTCGCTCCGCTCCTCGTGCTGGCGGTCGGCGAAAAGCATGGCGCCAAGCACTTCCCCCTTGGCGATGATCGGTGCCGCCAGGCACACCTGGCCCGGGCGCAGCGGCAGGCGATCGCTGTCCAGGGCGGTGCCCGGACAAGCGCGGGCGGCCTGCACCCGCCGCGTCTGCACCGCCCGGCCGCAAAGGCCAGTGCCGTGGTCCATGGGGAGCACGGTGCCCAGCAGGTCGGCGGCATGCTCGCCCCAGGCGGCACGGCAGACCAACTGCTGGTTTTCGTCGAGGAGACGGATGAGCACGCTCTCCACGCCCATCAGGCGGGCGCCCTCCTCACAGGCCACTCGCAGCACCTCATCGAGGTTGAGGGTCGCGGTGACCGACCGGGTCACCGCCGCCAGGGTGAAGCCGAAATCAATGGTGTCGTTCGCCTCGCTGACCACGCGGCGCTCGTACTCGCTGGTGGCGGCGCGGGCAGCCCCCAGGGCGCACTCGGCCACCACCTCCGCCGCCGCCACCAGCCGGCTCACGTCGCCGCCGGCATGGAGCACCACCAGTGGCCACACCACCTGGTGAAAGCAGCCCAACGACATCTGAAGCTGCTCTAGCGAGAGGAGACGGAACAACCCGGCCTGGGCAACCGCCCGGGCAGCCTCCGCCAGCGGGGCCTCATCCTGGCTCCGCAGGTGGTGAACGTACGCCGGGGCGAAGCTGTGGATCGCCGCCGCCACGGCCCGGCGCTGCTCCGGCGTCAGTTGCTCGACACGCCCGAGGGCAGCCGTCTCCCAGCGCTCGATCAAGCCGGGCAGGCGCGCGGCGATCAGGTCGGCCAGGGTGTCGGGCACCACGACAGGGTCGTCCAGCAAGCGCAGCGGGGAGGGTGGCACGGGAGGTGTGGGTGGCTTGCCGCGCCGGGCGCTGGCCTCGCTGCCGGTCGGGTCAGTGATCAGGTCCTTCCACATTGATATGCTCTCGTCGTGCTATCGCTCGGGGGTGCCGTCTGTCACTGACTTCATCGGCGCAAGCCTCTCCGCCCTTTAAGGCGATGCTTTTGCGGGTAGGGGAGAAGCATCTGCGCGATAGACGGTGAGCAAACGCGGTACGCTGGTAGGGGTGGTCGCCTCGCCGGGGTGGTTCAGGGCGCGGTTTGCGCTCGCTGCTCGCGCAGCACATCCAGCCAGCCGCGCACCTGCTCGGCGATTGCTCCGCGCGCCCAGGTCTGCCAGACGCGGTCGATGGTGAAGCCCTGGAAGGCAGGCGACTGTGCCATCAGGGTGTGAACCCGCGTCACCAGGGCATCGAAGTGGCGCTCCCTGCCGTCCAGGTAGCGCGCCAGGAGGAACAGAATGCGGACGCCATCCAGCAGCGGGCGCACCCGGTCGCCAGGATCCGCCGGCAGCGCCTCCAGGCCCTCGCGGGCATCCGCCAGGTCGCCCGTGTGGCCCGTCTCCCACCAGGCATCCAACGCCCACACGGCGCGCGCGAACTCGAAGGCGTCGGCGGTGCGGCTGTAGAGGCGGCCGCCCAGGTCGCGCAGGATCTCGTGGTTTGCCCGGGCGGGGGAAAGGAGCTTCTGCAGCAAGACAAAATCGGTCGTGAACTGAATCGCGGGCAGGGTGCGCTGGGCCAGGATCCCCCCGGCCGATAGGCTGTGGGCCACCAGGCGGTCGATCTGTCGCAGGCGCGGGCGCGGCAGCAGCGCCTGACCACACACGGCGCCGTCGGCTTCGAGGTGTGGCTCGTAGACCACGGCGGCCAGCCCCTTCGCCCGAAGGCGGGCGTGCAGTTCGCTGCTGCCCGGCGCCACCAGGGCGAACTCCCCATCGGGAACGGCGGCGAGGATCGCCTCCGGCAGCTCCGGGCCGATGCGGCGTTCTAGCTCCGGAACCGCCGACAGGTCCAGCAGCAAGGGGCAGCGGCCGGCAAGCAGCTCCTGGTAGTCGCTGATTGCCTCTTGGGCCACGCGGGCATAGTCGCGACAGCGGGCGCAGGCGCAGAACGCGGGGCCGGCGATCCCGAGGACGAACCCGTCGGCGCCGTCGGCCAGGGCATCCATCAGGAACGCCGCAAACGGCTTGACGACCGTGCGCGCCCGGCTCCAGCAGAACGCCTGTCCGTGCGAGCCAACCTCCACCGCCTGCAGCTCCGGGTGCCGGTGCCACATGGCGGGGGGAACTCCGTTCAGCGGGAAGCCGAGGTAGACCTTCAGCCCCTTTTCCCGGGCGTGCTCGAACGCCTGGCGCAGCACCCCATAGCGCCAGCCATGAGGCACGGTGGTCGGCTCGGTAGGATGGTAGTAGTGCGCCGGCCACACCGGCACGTAGAGGAGGTTGGCCCCGGCGTCGTGCAGGAAGTCGATGTAGGCCATCCACTCGTCGGCGGTCCAGGTGTCGAGGGTGAGGCGGGAGAGGCCCCGGGGCACGGGGTTTAGGCACACGCCGCGGCGGTCCACCGCGGTGGTGGTGGCGGCGAACTCCAGGCGCATGGCGTGCTGCTTGCCGCCATCGGCATCGCCGACGATGCGGAACCCGAGCTTGGCATAGAGGTGGATCGCCCGGGTATTTACCTTGTAGACGGTGAGCTGGAGGCCGCTCTTCCCCTGCCCGCGTGCCTCCTCGATCAGCGTCTCCATCAGCAGCCGGCCCAGCCCCTGGTTCTGGTAGCGGTCGGCCACGGCGATACCAACCAGCGGATAGCGCGGGTCGGTCACCCCCGCTTCGCTGAAGTAGGCGTAGGCGACGATCTCATCCGAATCGGCTTCCACCAGCACCCGGCGGGTAGAGCGCCCGCCCTGGGTGTCGTAGGTGGCGCGACGGGCGTCCTCGCGGGTGAACTCGTGGGGGCGGAAGAGGCGGCGGGACTGGGGAGAGAGACCGGCCATGAAAGAGAGCAGCCGGTCGGTATCGGTGGTGCGCATCGGCCGGAGGAACAGCTCCTGCCCGTCCCGGGTCACACTCCTGATCATCCTCTGTGTCTCTCCCCAATGGCCAGGGTCCTGACGGGGGCATTATACCGCACGGTCCTACCCCCGTCAAGGCAAAGCGCTGGCAGTCGGCCGGCATCGCGGCGCATGTGCACTCCAAGCCCTGGGAGAGCGCATGCATGGAGTTAACGCGTGCGGGGAGGGGGTGCGATAATGTGGTGGCCTTGCTGAGGAGAAGGGCGATGGCTAAGGGGTACCTATGGGTGGTCGCGGGCATCACCCTGGTGGCCGGGCTTGGCGTGCGTAGTCTGCGAACCGAGATGGCGCTTAGGGGCCTGACGAGGGCCGCGCACAGGCGTGATCCCTCCCTGGCACCCGCCGAGAAGGCCGCCATGGTCCAGCGCCGCCTGCAGTTCTGCCGGCTGTGGCAGGCCCGGCATGAACGCTACATCGCCAGCGAGATCATCCCATACCTGGGTGATCCACACTATCGGATCCGCACCCGCGCGGTGGTTGCGCTCGGGCGGCTTGAGGAGGCGGACGGTGAGGCGCCTCTCGTTGCCTTCCTTGCCGGCAAGCATTTGGACGAGGATCTAGGCGGAGTCCCACGTGTCAGCGTGGACCTGGCCCTGGCGCGAATCCGCGCCAGGGGCCTCAGCGGGAGGGCCAAGGGCGAGGCGATAGCCGCTGGTGCGGGGTTGTCTTTTGCTCAGGTCGTGCGCCTATCGAACCGCGTCAACAACACCGCCCGGGCGTTCACCAAGGGAAGCCCTGGCGATCTCATCGTAGATGAGATGGTGGACGTGCTCTACTGCATCTCGGACGGTAAGGTCGCTCCCTGGTGCCCGTAAGCCGCCCAGGGAGAGCGCTCTGCTGGGCCACCGGGTGCTGCCGGCGCAGCCTTGCCGCACTCGGCTCGCCGCACTGCGGCATCCCCATGGCGTCTGCAAAGGCCATGCCGACTGCGTGGGCCTGCGCCGGCGCGTGCAGCGAGGCGGCCAGGCGGTGCAGGTCCGGGCTCCACCGACGAGTGTCAACTCCTACACCGCAAGTTGCGCCCGGAGAAGGCGTTCTACAGCACGTGGGCGGGCAGCCCCTCCGAGGCGGAGGAGCTCCTCCGGTGGTTCATGGCGAACCCTGAGGATGTATGGGAGTGTGGGGGCATGGAGGGGTGAAGCCGGCGCCCACACGCCCATACCCCCATACTCCCGGGAGCTCACTTCGCCGCGAGGTACTGGTCAAACCACTCGGCGAGGAGGGTGAGATCCTGCCCCAGCGTCGGCCAACCGTGGCCCTGCCCCGCGCGGGTCACCAGGCGGCAAGGCACCTTCAGCGCCTCCAGGCGTTGGATGAACCGCTTTGACTGCTGGATCGGCACCAGTTCGTCGGCATCGCCGTGGAGGATGAGGGTGGGGGGCATGTTGGCGGTCACGTAGGTGATCGGCGAGGTCTCGCGGGCCACCCGTGCCAGTGCCGCCGGCTCGTCGGGGACCGCCCCAAAGGCGGCACGGTACGGCTTCAGCATCTCCAGCGGGATCGCGTTCACCCCCTCGGTGCCGTAGTTGAGGAAGTCGGTGGGTGGGAAGAAGCAGGCCACCGCCTGCACCTTGCTGCTGACGCGCTCGACCGGGTCCTCGGCGTTCGGGTCACCGTCGCGGCCGCGGGCGCCCTGCATCAGTGACAGGTGTCCGCCCGCGCTCGCCCCGGCGATCCCCAAACGCTCCGGGTCCACCCCGTACTCCCGCGCGTGGTAGCGCACGAAGCGCGTCGCCCGCTCGACATCCTGGAGGATCTCCGGGATGGAGTACTTTGGCTGACTGCCGTGGACGACGGCGAACACCGTCTGCCCGCGCTCCAGGAACGGCCGGGCGAGCGCCTCGTTGATCGCGTCGTGGGAGGAGACCCACCCGCCGCTGACCATGAAGAGGACGCCGATGCCGCTCGGCTGCGCTGGCCGGAACACGTCCAAGGTGAGGACCACGCCATGCTTGCGCCCGTAGATGACATCACGGACGCGGGTGATAGCGGCCTCCCCGGCGCCGGCTTCCGGCGCGAGCACCCCCAGTGCCAGGCAGGTTGTTGCCAGGAGGGTCAACCCCAGCATCCATCGGTGCATGGCTCCGCTCCTTTCGTGGCGCCCATGCCTCGCCCCCGCCACCGGCCGGCCGAAGTGGTCGCGGTTGCCTCAGGCCACACCAGCAGGCGAACGGGGCAGCGCGCAGGGCGCCGTGCGGTGGTTCGCTGACAGCTTCTCAGCCCTCCTGCGCCAACCAGGCCTGGTAGTCTCGGTAGAGATGGATCGTATCCGGGTGGCCGGCGAAGGCGCGGCTATCGGGCGGGTTCATCAGGCCCGGGTACTGGTAGCAGAGGATCTTCGCCACGTAAGGCGTCACGTTCTCCAGTTGCCGCGTCACGCGCTCAATCGGCGCCGGCACCAGCGGGCTGGCGTAAACCTGGTCCTCGAAGTCAAACACCTCCACGTCGGCCCACAGCGGCACGCCGGCCGCGTCGTGCAGCTTGCGCAGGGTGGCATAGAACGCCGGCACCTCCTCCACGGTTGACTTGCGCACGCCCACCTCGTCCTGGTAGGCCACGGCATCCACCTGCAGCTCGCGCAGTTGCTGCACCAGGCGGTCGTCTTCCCGAACGGAGCGAGTGCCATACGGCGCGATCAGAATCGGCTTGCCGGGCAGCGTGGCGCGGCAGTAGTCGCCCAGCTTCACGGTGAACTCGACGTGCGGCTGCGGGTAGAGGCCCTGGATCGGCGCCTCGTAGGGCAGGTACCAGCCGTAGAAGCCAGGGTGGTCGCCATAGCGATCCGCCAGTTCGGCTGCCAGCTCCTGATGCCACTGGAGGAAGGGCGCCTCCAGCGAGATTTCGCCGATGCTGGTGGCGTGGTAGCCCAATGCGACAAACACCCGCATCGCCCGGTCCGCGGCGGCATCGAGCACGGCGCGTACCGGATCAAGGCAGGCGATCTCCCAGCGCTTCTCCGAGACCCGCGAGGGATAGAAGGAGCGCCCGTGCAGCGTCGTCGACATGATCACGATCGTGTCCATGCCCAGGGCGGCCATCTCGGCCACTTTGGCGTGCCACTGATCGCAGGTGAAAGCTGCCGTCTGGTCGTTCCAGTAATGGCCATCCCAGGGGTTTTGGTGCCGGAAATCCAGCCACGACCCGGTGATCCGCTCGGGGCGCTCCTTCGTCCGCATGCCTGTTCCTCTCAACCTGCCCCGCGCTGGCGGCGCGGGCCGGCGTATCGACCGCATCGTACCCATCCGCCGTAGGCGAGGACGAGTGCTTTCCGGGATCTCTACTTCACGTTCGGATCGGTCACCCGCTGTGCGACCACGCGCTCCTTGGCGCGGGAGGTGGCGACCAGCTCCGCCAGCAGCTCCTCGTACTCGTCGCGGTCCAGCGGCAGCTCCACCGTCTTGCCGCGCTTGCCGGAGAGGATGATCGCGTTGGAGAGCTCCAGCTCGCGAATCCCTTCCTCGCCGGGCGCCAGGAGCGGCTCGCCGTAGAGGATTGCCCGGGCAAAGGCGCGGGTAATGGTAGCGTGGCTGGCGGGCATCTCGGGAACCTCCAGCTCGACCGGCTCGCTGGCGGGCGCCTTCCACATCTCGGTGCTGTTCACGGTGAACACGCGCACCGGCGGCACGCACCGCGAGATGCGGAGGCCGTGCTCGTCGACCACGATCTTGCCGCGGTCGCCGCAGATCTCCATGCGGCTGACGCCCGGGGCTTCATTGACGCTACAGTAGAGGTAGCCATGTGCGCCGTTGGGATACTCCAGCAGCGCAAACGCCTCGTCTTCCACCTCAATGTCGTGCAGCCGCGTGCGCACCTGGGCGGTCACCTTCGCCGGCATTCCGGCCAGCCAGGTGAAGAGGTCCAGGTTGTGCGGCGCTTGGTTGAGCAGCACCCCACCGCCTTCGCCGGCCCACGTGGCCCGCCAGGTAGCCGAGTCGTAGTAGGCCTGGCTGCGGTACCAGCCCATCGTCAGGCTGGTGCGGTAGATCTCGCCGATGATGCCCTCGTCGATGGCCTTGCGCGCCAGGCGGTACTCCTTCTGTGAGCGCATCTGGAACATCACGCCGAACTGCACGCCTGTCTCCCGCGCCGTCGCGATCATCGCGTCGGCCGCCTTCACGGTGACGGCAATCGGCTTCTCTGAGAGGACGTGGATGCCTTTGCGCATCGCCTCGATGGCGATTGGCGGGTGGAAGTAGTGCGGCGTGGCGATGATGACGGCATCCACCAGACCGCTCTCCAGCAGTTCCGTGTGGGTGGCAAACGCGGGCACCTCGTACTGCGCCGCCAACCGCTCGCGCAGCTCCGCGTCGATATCGCAGATGGCGGTGAGCTGTGCTTCCTCGATGCTGGCCTGCATCTGGAGGTGGCCCTGGCCCATGCCGCCCGTGCCGATGATCCCAAAGCGTACCTTCTCCACGGTAGAACCCTCCCCGCACTCCGTTCGACACGCGCCCATGGCAACCTGCCAGAAGCAAGAGGTGGCAAGAGGTGGTAGGTGAGAGGTGGTAGGTGAGAGGTGGTAGGTGGCGGGTGTCAGGTGGCGGGTGGCGGTGCTGCTCGGGGGAGAGATCCTTCGCTTCGCTCAGGATGACAGATTCGCAGGTGGGTGCCCAGAACCCGCCTGTAGGGCAACGGTTACCAGGTGTCCGGTGTCAGGTGGTGCGGGAGCCCTGCTCTCCGCCAAGCGACCGGGGACCAGAGTGAGCGCCGGCCGGTCGGAGCGCCGACGTCTCGTCGGCCAACTTATCGAGAACGAGCACGACGGCCTAACACCTGACACCTGTCACCTAACACCTACCACCTCTCACCTGACACCTGACACCTGACACCTGTCAGCGGAACGGGCCGGGCCGCGCGCCGGTCCTGAGGCGTGTGCTGGCAGGAGAGGCAATCCTCCAGGCGAAACGAGAGGGTATGGCTGGTTGCCCAATCACGCCACCCCGCCTGCGGCCGGCCATCACAGGAGAGCATACTGAATGGTCATCATTATGGAGACCGGGGCTGCCCCGGAAGATATCAGCGCCGTGACCGACGCCATCACCCTGGAGGGCTTGACGCCGTTTGAGAACCCCGGCGTGGAGCGCAAGGTGATCGCCGTCCTGGGGGTGATCGACGCCCAGAAGATCCGGCTGATGGACAAGTTCCAGAACATGCCGGGTGTCGAGCGGGTGACGCTGATCTCGGACCCCTATAAGCTGCCCTCACGCCAGTGCCACCCTAAAGACTCCACCTTTGAGGTGTGCGGCGTGCCAATCGGCGGCCCGCTGCTGACCATTATCGCCGGCCCGTGCAGCATCGAGAGCAAGGAGCAGGCGCTGGAGACGGCGCACGCGGTGAAGGCGGCCGGGGCGACCCTGCTGCGCGGCGGCGCCTTCAAGCCGCGCTCCTCGCCCTACGCCTTCCAGGGTCTGGGCGAGGAAGGGCTGCGAATCCTCGCGGAGTGCCGGGAGGCCACCGGCCTGCCCATCGTCACCGAGGTGGTGGATCCACACGACGTGGGCATCGTCTGCCAGTACGCCGACGTGCTTCAGATCGGGGCGCGCAACATGCAGAACTACCGCCTGCTGCAGCGCGTTGGCCAATCGCGCACGCCGGTGCTGCTCAAGCGCGGCATGGGCGTCCGCATCCGCGAGATGCTGATGGCCGCCGAGTACATCATGGTCGAGGGCAACCACCAGGTGATCCTCTGCGAGCGGGGGATCATCACCTTTGAAGACTCCACCCGCTTCACCACCGACATCAACGCCATCCCGGTGCTCAAGCACTTGAGCCACCTGCCGGTGGTGCTCGACCCGAGCCACGCCACCGGCTCGGCACGCTACGTGGGCCCGGTGGCGAAGGCCGGCATCGCCGCCGGCGCCGACGGGCTGATCATGGAGGTCCACCCTCAGCCGGGCGAGGCGCTTTCCGATGGACCCCAATCGCTGAAGCCGGAAGCGTTTGCCCAGCTCATGGGCGAGCTGCGGCGGGTGGCCGCCGCCGTGGACCGCGTGTGCCCGCCCGACCAGCCCGCGCGGTAGCCTGGAGGGAACTGCCGTGTCTGCACTCACTGCCTGGATTGAGGAGCTGCCTGCCGCGGTGACCGTCACCGCGGCGGACGGCACCATCCTGGCGATGAACGCGCGCGCTCGGGAAGCCTATGCCGCTGGCGGCGGCGACGCGCTCATCGGCACCAACGTGCTCGACTGCCACCCGGAACCATCGCGCACGGTCGCGGCGGGCCTCTACGAGCGTCAGTCGGCCAACCACTACCTGGTAACCCAGGAGGGGCACACGCGCGTCGTCCACCAGGTACCTTGGTACCGCGGCGGCGTTTTCGCCGGCATCGTGGAGCTGGTGTTCTCGATCCCCGGCCCCCTCCCGCACCACGATCGCGACGCCTGAGCCACACGGCCGTCTACGCCGGCGCCAGGTCGGGGCAGGGAGGGGCGAGCTCCTTCACCCGCCGGTAGTGCCGACCCACCAGGATCAGGGCCTGCCGCAGGCGTTCCTGGTTCTCGGGGGCGTTCAGCCAGGTGCTGGCGCCCGAGGGATGGGGGAGGGGAAGGTAGGTACGGCCCTCCGCCTCGAACTCCTGCCCCACCGCCTGGCGCAGCGGCATCTTCCCCAGGAAACGCTCAATCGCCATCTGACCAACCAGCAGCACCAGCAGCGGGTCGACCAGGGCAAACTCGCGCGCCAGGAACGGCGCGCACAGCGCCAGCTCCTCGCGCGACGGGCGGCGGTCTCCCGTGCCGCGGCCATCCTTGCCCGGGTAGCAGCGCGTCATCGCGCAGAAGTAGACCTCGTCGCGAATCCGCGCGCGGGGGAAGCCGGCACGCTCTAGCCAGGTGAAGAGACGCTTCCCCGCCGGCCCGCAGAAGGGAACTGCCTCCTCCGCCTCGGTGACGCCCGGCGCCTGCCCCACCAGCAGGATCCGGGCATCGAGCGCCCCTCCCAGCACCGGGCGCGGTCGGATCGGGTAGCCGCGCTCCGCGCACGCCCGGCACGCCCGGATCTCTGCCCGCACCTTTTCCAGCTCTTCACGCCGTGTCATCATGGAACCCAGGACACCGCGGCGCGCTGCCGGTTCGCCGCTCTGCCGCGCCGCATCGTTCTTGACAGCCGCTTGGCTGCTGTGCTAGACTCTCCTTATCATGGGCTGCCCGGTAGGGCAGGCGTTGGCCGGGAGCCCGGTGCCGCGGGGCTTCCACAGTTGCGCTCCGCAGCCTCTATTCCGCTCGCTCTGCCACGAAAGGAACACGCCATGAATATCGGCCTGGTGGGTCTTGGGTTCATGGGGGTCACCCATTACCGCGCGATTAAGCGCATTGACGGCGCCCGCGTTACCGCCCTCTGTGAGGCGAATGAGAAGCGGCTTGGCGGCGATTGGACGGATGTCCAGGGCAACATCGGCGGCTCCGGTGGCGTCGAGGATGTCAGCGGCATCAACAAGTACACCCGCCTCGAGGATTTCCTCAAGGATCCCGACGTGGAGTTGGTGGATATCTGCCTGCCCACGCCGTTCCACCGCGACGCGGCCATCCAGGCGATGGAAGCCGGCAAGCACGTCCTCGTCGAGAAACCGATTGCCCTCACGGTGGCCGATGCCGACGCGATGGTGGAGACCTCGCGGCGCACCGGCCGCAAGCTGATGGTGGCGCAGGTGCTGCGCTTCTTCCCCGAGTTCGCCTACCTGAAGCAGCTCGTCGATTCCGGAGAGCGCGGCGCCCTCCTCGGCGTCCACCTGAAGCGCATCATCGCCCGACCGAAGTGGTCCACCGGCGGCTGGCTCTCCGACCCGAAGCAGACCGGTGGCGTGGCCCTCGACCTGCATATCCACGACTCCGACTTCGTGCGCTACCTGTGCGGGATGCCGGATTCGGTGCAGTCTACCGGCGTGATCCAGGGCGAGGATGAGGTCACCTACATGGCGACCCTCTATCGCTACGACAACCGCAACGTGGCCGTCAGCGCCGCCAGCGGCGCCGTTGCCGCCGACAGCGCCAAGTTCGAGCAGGGCTACGATGCCTACTTCGAGAAGGGCACGCTCCGCTTCAACTCGATTGATGAGGTGCCCCTGACACTGTTCACCGACGAAGGCAAGCAGAAGGTGGACCTGCCGGACGTGGATGGCTGGCAGGAAGAGATCACCTACGCGGTGCGCTGCCTTGAGGCCGGCCGCGAGCCGGAGATCATCTCCGGGGCGTCCGCGCGCGATTCGCTCTACCTCTGCTTGAAGGAGTTGGACGCGGTGCGTGCCGGCGCGCCGGTGCGGCTGTAGTCACCCGCTTGGTATGCGGCGGTTCCTCACTCCGCCCCCGACGGCGCTGAGGAGCCTCCGCAGTGGTGAATGACACGCCGTCGGTCGTCCGGCCGGCGGCGTGTCTGCTGTACGCCAGGCCGGCGCCCACCGCTTCGGTCCGCGGATGGGGAGGTCCCGGGCACAGGAACGGGGGCCTGGTGGGCCGAACCAGTGTTTTTGACCAGGCGGCGGCGGTCGTCAATGGCGCGACGGCATTGATGTTGCTTTGTTGATTGCCTGGGGGAGGAGTGAGGATGCTGGATCCGAAGTGGATACGCGAGCACCCGGAGGAGGTGCGGCAGAACATCGCGCGCCGACGGGCGCCGGTCGATCTGGATGCTTTCCTGGCGCTGGACCAGCGCCGCAGCGAGTTGCTGCAGCGGGTGGAGGCCCTGCGCGCCGAGCGCAAGGCCGGCTCGAAGGGAAAACCGACGCCCGAGCAGCGCGAGCACCTGCGCTCCCTTGGCGACAAGATCGGCCAGCTTGAGGACGAGCTGAGCGCCACCGAGGCGGATTGGCGGCACCTCCTGGAGCAGATCCCGAACCTCACCCACCCCGACGTGCCCGAGGGCGGCGAGGAGGACTACCGCGTCCTCGCGGTGGTCGGCGAGCCGACGCAGTTCCCCTTCGTGCCGAAAGATCACGTGGACCTCGCCGAAGCGGCCGACTTGATCGACTTCAAGCACGCGGCCGCGGTGGCCGGGTCTGGCTTCTACTACCTCAAGGGGGAGCTGGTAGCCCTGGACCTGGCGCTGGTGCAGTATGCCCTCCGCCAGGTGGTCCAAGAGGGCTTCATCCCGATGGCCACGCCCGACCTGGCACGCCAGGAGGTGCTGAAGGGGATTGGCTTCAACCCCAAAGGCCCGGAGAAGCAGATCTACAACGTGGAGGAGAGCGACCTGTCGCTGATCGCCACCGCCGAGATCACCCTGGGCGGCTACCACATGGATGAGATCCTCGCCGAGGATGCCCTGCCGAAGTGCTATGCCGGGTTTTCCCACTGCTTCCGCACCGAGGCGGGCGCCTATGGGCGGGAAAGCCGCGGCCTCTACCGCGTCCACCAGTTCAGCAAGCTGGAGATGTTCGTCTTCTGCCGCCCGGAGGACTCCGACGCCTGGCACGACCGCCTGCGCAGCATTGAGGAGCGGATCTTCCAGGGCCTGGGCATCCCCTATCGCGTGATCGACACCGCCGCCGGCGACCTGGGCGCGCCGGCCTACCGCAAGTTCGACCTGGAAGCGTGGCTACCCGGCCGCGGCAAGTACGGCGAGATCACCTCCACCTCCAACACCACCGACTTCCAGTCGCGCCGGCTGAACATCCGCTTCCGGCGGGAGGGCAGCGGCAAGCTGGAGTTTGTCCACACGCTGAACGGCACGGCGATCGCCACCAGCCGGGCAATCCTGGCCATCCTGGAGAACTACCAGGATGAAGACGGCAGCATCCGCGTGCCGGAGGTGCTTCAGCCCTACATGGGGATCGAGGTCATCCCCGGCCCCGGCGCGTAGCGGTCACGCGACCAGGGTAGCGGTCATGCTACCAGAGCGGCGTCTCGTAAAGCATCGTCTTTGCTTCGGCGCTGTTGGTCTTGTAGTATTCGGCGTGGCCGTCGCAGAAGACGACGTTGAAGCCCCGCTGGTGGCGCTCCTGGGGGGGCCGGTTCTGCCAGCTCGCCGGGGTGCCGTTGAAGAAGCCGTCGTCGGTGCTGTCGTAGACCTGCCCGGTGGCAACCGAGCCCTCCTCGGCGAAGAGGAAGACGCCGGCCGTGTTGCGGATGCGGCTCAGCCTGTAAGCGCGGTAGAGGCAGCCGGTGGTGCCGATCGTCGCGCCGGCCGGGTAAACCGGCGTGCCATAATAGAGGCGCCAGTTCACCGCGTAGCTGTTGCCGGAGTAGTGGCCTAGTTCGTCGTCGGGGCACACGTAGAGGCTTGCCTTCTCGCCGGTGTAGGGCCACAGGGCACCCCACTCGGGCCGAAACCGCCGGCCAATCGGGTTGGTGCCGCTGCTGTCTGGCTCGTAGTACATCCAGCCGCCGGTGCCGGAGGGGTTGGTGTAGCCCAGCGGGCCATCGAAGGCCCCTGGGAGGCGGTCGCCATAGTCGCGGCTGTAGAGAATGGCGGCCTGGCCGAGTTGGCGCAGGTTGTTCAGGCACGTCGAGCGCCGGGCTACCCCTCGCGCGTGCCCCAACACCGGCAGCAGGATGGCGGTCAGCACGGCGATGATCGCGATCACCGTCAGTAGTTCCACGAGCGTGAAGCCGCTCGGGCAGCGTGCGGCACGCGGTGCTCTCTCCATCGTCTACTCCTCAGGTGGCACCCTCAACCGGGGCGGGGGCCGGTCGCGGGGGTCACTCACGCACTTGGACTCCGCCGGCGCCCCTGAGTTGCAAGATTGCTACCAGAGGAGCTTCACGTCCGCGAGGTAGAGGCGTCCCTTGCCGCTGGCGCCGGTGGCGAGGCCGATGGCCACCTGGGCGAGACGATCCGCGTCGAGGCGTTCGTTCGGATCGCTCGACCAGCCGGGCAGCGTGAAGCGAGACAGGGGGAGGGTGTGGGTGCGGAACCGGTCGGGGGAGGGGGGCAGCCCCTCAGGCACCCAATAGGAGGCGCCTCCCTCCTCGACCACCATCACGTTCAGCGGGGGGAAGTTGGCGGGCATGGCGGTGCGGTAGGTGACCTGCACGGCGCGCACGCTGGCTGTCGGGCGCTTCCCCACCGCCACCTGGGCCCAGTTGTAGTTGTATTTCTCGGGGGAGAAGGCAAACGCCAACACTGCCGCGGGCGTTCCCTCGGGGCCGGCGGTCTCCTCCACCCACACGGTGGTCGGCGAATGGCCCGCTCCACTGGCCGACCATTCGCCGTCGCCCCCGGTGCCCTGACCCAGGCTCAGCGGCACGGCGGCCGGCACGGCTCCGGGAGCCGGCCGGGCAGCCCCAGACCGGGGCGCGGGGGCCGCCCGCGGTGGCGCCGCCGGCTTGGGGCGCCGCCCGTAGACCTTGTCGGTGCGCACCTGCACTGAAAACGTGCGGGCGCTGCCCGGTGCCACCCCAAAGGCGATGGCGTTGCGCCCCGGCTTCAGAGTGGGCATCGTTCCCCGCGGCTTCACCGAGCGCTGCCGCACGCCGTCCGGCCCATACACCGCGCAGTCGTCCGGGCCGCGATAGACCAGGCGCTCGCCTGGCGCCAGCGTCACCGGGAAGAGGATCCGGGTGCCCCGCAGCGAGAGCGACGGATGGCGCAGCACCTGCGGGTCGCGCAGGGCGCGGATCTCATCGATGCGGCAGGAGACCGTCTTGCCGGCGGGGAGGTTGTTGTAGTAGAGGATCAGATACTCGATCTTCGACAGATCCAGCTCCGCCCCGGCCAGGGGGAACTCCACGTACTTCCAGCCGGTGAAGCCGATGCCGGTCCTCAGGTCATGCCAGGCGCCAGTGGTATCGCGGAGCTGCACATAGAGCGTCTCGCCGAGGCCATCGCCGTGCAGCAGGAAGCCGATGTGCGTGCAGGCGGAGAGGTCCAGCGGCGGGGAAAAGCGCTTGCCGCGCGCCGACCACCCGCCGTCCCGCTCGCTGGTGGCGGTATAGCGGGCGCTGGCCTTGCCGACCTTAACCACCTCGCGGTCTAGCTCCAGACGGTGGGTGACACCCGGGGCGGTTGGCACGCCTTTGAGGGGCCCGCTCTCCACGTACTGTAGGTAGCGGTTCCGGGGGGTATCGGCGAACCCGCGCAGGTCCTCGAACGACTCCAGGACGATCGCGCCGGGCGCGTTGTAGAGCGAGCCGGAGGCGCCCAGGGAATCCACGCGGATCTCCGCCTCCAGCGTGGCTCCCTTGGGGTAGGGACGGCAGAGGACGCTCCAGCGGTTCTGCACACCATCGATGGCGCGCACGGTTCGCGGCGGCACCTCCTCCCGGTCCAGCAGCTCCCAACGCACCTGTTCCGGCGGGTTGGTGCCGCGCAGCGGCTTGCCCCGGGTGATCACGGTGACGTAGGCGCGCGGGTTGGCGCCCTCCGGCCCTTCACACGTCAGGCTCACCTCGTTTTCGCCCGGGTTCGCCACTGGCGCCGCGCCTTGCGGCTTCACCTCGGCAATCAACTCGCCCTGGGGACCATACAGCTTGCAGTCGGTGGGCGAGCGGAACTCCAGCACCTGGCCGCTCTCGATCTCCACCGGGAAGGTGATCGTCTGTCCGTTGATCGTCACGGCCGGGTTGCGCAGCTTCCCCTTCACCAGCGGCAGCGCCTGGATTGGCGAGAGGTAGGTGCGCACCGGCTCGTCCTTCGGCAGGTTATTGAGGTAAAGGCTCAGCGTCTGGATGTTGCCGCGGCTCACCAGCTCCCGGTAGTTGGCGTAGACGTTGCCGTAGGGCCATCCGTACTCGGCCCAGCGCCCTCCTTCTGGCTCCACCAGCTCGAAGTAGCGCCAGCCCGTGAAGTTCACGTCGATGTAGTGGTCGGCAATCCCGTGGGTGAGGTGGTGGGGGCTGGCCAACTGCAGGTTGAGCACCTCCCCCTTGCCATCACCGTAGACCCACACCCCCAGGGCCGGGTGTTTGCTGAGGTCCAGGGTGGGCGTGAAGGTGCGGCTCACGCGCGCCCAGGAGTCTCTGGGCGTGTCGCGCGTGCTCTGGGCGGTCAGGCAGCCGCTGGCGGGGCCCACCTTCAGGAGCTCGGCGGATGGGCTCAAGGAGTGGGTGACCCCTTGCTGCGCGCCGGGGGCGCCGAACTCGTCCGGCCGGCTCCAGTCGGCCAGGGTGATGTTACCGGGGGCGTCGTAGGGGCCGGCGGACATCAGCGCCTCGATGCGGAGCTGCACCGGCTGCCGCTCGAAGCGGTTGACGCTCTTCCAGGCGTTGCTCCAGCCGTCCATGCCGAGCACCTTGTGGCGGTCGTAGACGATCGGGCGGAACTGCCACTCTCCGTCTTCGCCCTGGAACAAGGTGTACTCGTCGCCCAGCACGGCCAACTTGGCCTTCACCGCGTCGTTGAAGTAGTTGGCATGGCGGAGGGTTTCGTACTGCCGCACGATCGCCGCCAGGCGTGGCAGCGCCGGGATCTGATCCACGGTGTCGGGGTCGATGCCCATGATGGAGAAGCCGGTATCGGTGGCCAGTGCCTTGGCGCAGAGGTACTCGATGTCGTCGGCGTAAGTCGGCTCGCCATCAGGGCCGCTCCACGTCTTGAACGCCCACCAGCCGAGGTGACCGGGCAAGAACATGCGGCGGCATTGGTCGTTCGACAGGCAGTGCTGGTCGATGAACCGCTTGTGGCTGCGGACCGGGTGGTCCCAGGCGTTCAAGCGCGAGCGCACGAACCAGAGGTGATGGTGGAACGTGCTCGCCTCCATGATCGTCGGCTTCTTCAGCCGCTTCCAGATCTCGAAGACGAACTTCGACTCGTAGTGCCACGACCACTCGGGGCCGGCAATGGCATCGCCGCCATCGAGGGCATCGAGGTAGATCATGTCGAAGCCGCACTCGTTGGCGGCCTCCGCCGTCTTGGCCGCCACTTCCTCGAACAGCTTCGAGTCGCCGTCCGGCACGAACAGCCCGAAGCACTCGCGCAGGTGATGCACCTTCGCGCCCTTGGCGTGGGGAGCCACCTTCGTGCCGTAGGCGCCGCGGGTGCAGCCGGTGAAGGCGTAGGGAGCCTCTTTCTGGACGCCGCTGTAGATGATCAGCTCGTCGTCGATCTGCAGCGTCACGCTGTTGCGCACGAAGAAGCCGGTGATCGCCGACATCTTCTCCGTGCTCTCCACCACGGGCACTGTTTGCGCCTCGGTGTCCAGCGCCTCCGCCAGGGTGAAGGTCGCGTCTTTGCCCAGCTCCGGGTGCGGCACCGGTGTGACCCAGGGCGTCCTCTTGTCGATGAAGCAGGCGTAGGTGTGCAGGCCGGCCAGGATCCCGGCCGCGTGCAGTTTGTCGATGACCGCCTTCAGGCTCTTGAAGCCGTGGGGATAGGTTTCCGGGTTCGGCAGGCAGTCGCCGAAGCGGAAGGAGGTGCCGCCGTGGAAGTCGATCTGGGTGATCCCGAGCTGCTTGGCGACGCGGATCCACTCGTCCACCTTCTCTTCAGACAGACCGCTGAAGTTGAAGAGGTAGGAGCCGCGGTTGTTGCGCGAGTCCCAGCCCCAAGGGCCGCCAACGGGGGAGTGAGGCAGATCGGGGGACGCGAGCACGGCCTCCTGAAGCACCGTGCGCATCACCGCCGGCGGGCAGGCCACCAGCGCCACCTTGGCGCCGGCAAACCCGGTGCGCGGGTAGCACGCCGCCCAGAGGTGCCCCACCGGGCGCGGGATCTCAGTCACCCTCGTCCGCAGGTTCAGCGCCAGGGCACAGGCGGCGAACGGTTCCTCAGGCGCCCCCTTTAGCGTGAGCGGCACGTTGCCGAAGACCAGCTCCTCCACGCCCTCGCCGGCCACCGACTCCACCTCCAGGGTGAAGTAACGTTTCTCGGCGCGGGCCCGCAGCACAGCGGTGGCCTCCGCGCCGGCAAAGTGGATCGTCAGCCGCCCATTGAGGAACGTGGCGGCGGTGGCCGGGAACTCCTGGCCGCCCTTGCGCACGCGGGCACAGGGCGCCTGGGCATCGCGGATGTAGTCGATGCCGGTCTTCCGGTCGATGAAATGCTGGCTGGCACCGTCGCTCCCGACAACGTAGCGAGCGTACTCGTTCTCCAGGACCATCCCCACCTCCGCGGGTGCCGCAGCGGCGCCCGTCACCACGGCGCCCAGCCCCAAAACCCCGGCCAGATACGCCGGCAGCGCGTGACTGCAGAATGGCATGGCTCTCCCTCGTCTCGATGGTGCACGGCTCCCGTGCCGCCGGGAGGCGCGCCGTCGGTGGTGCTGGCGTAGGTAGGGCTCCCGCGGCGTGCCCCGCCGTGTTGGGGGAGGCTTCGTCATCCGCGGGGCTGGCTCCTCCCGCCCCCGTGGCTCAGAGGACCTTCTGGGGTTGCAGGCACCAGCCGGTGGCGGTACGCTCGCGTCGGCCGATGCCAATCAGCTCGCCCTCAGGACTCTCAATGCGGACTGGCGAGGCTGACTCATCTCCAGGCGCGGGCACAGTCACCGCGTTACCGTGTCGCACTCGCGCCAGATCCGCGCCGGTGATGACCACGCCCGGCAGGTGGGCGACCGCCGCGCTTGCCGGCAGCAGCAGCCGTCGCAGAGGGCTGGCGGCCGGGTCACTTTCCCACTCGGCAGCGGCGGCCAGCGCCTCCAGCGTCACCGCGTCCTCGATGCGGAAGGGACCCACCCGCGTGCGGGTGAGCGCCGCCAGGTGGGCGGGCAGCTCCAGCGCCGCGCCGATGTCGGCGGCCAGGGTGCGGATGTAGGTGCCCTTGGAGCAGACCACGCGCAGCCGGGCGCGGGCGGTCGCCCCCGGCGTGAACGCCAGCAGCTCCAGAGCATGGATGACCACCTCGCGTGGCGCGCGCTCGACCTCTTCGCCGCGGCGGGCCAACTCGTAGAGGCGCTTGCCCTCGTGGTGGACGGCGGAGTACATTGGGGGAACCTGGAGAATGGGACCGGTGAAGCGAGGGAGTACCGCCTCCAGCGCCGCGCGGTGGAGCGCCGACGCATCGGCCGTGGCAGTCACCTCGCCGGTGGCATCAAGAGTGGTGGTGGCAATGCCGAACAGGCAGTCGGCGACGTACTCCTTGTCGGCGTCGGCGGTGTATTCGATCAGGCGAGTGGCAGTGCCGAGGAAGAGCACGAGAACGCCCTCTGCCGCCGGGTCGAGCGTGCCGGCATGGCCGATGCGCCGGGTGCGCAGCAGGCGCCGCACCCGCGCCACCACGTCGTGCGAGGTTGGCCCTACCGGCTTGCGGATGTTCAGCACGCCGCTCAGACCTTCAGCCATCAAACCTCAGCCTTCTCCACCATGTTCGGCGCAACAAGACCGGCTGCCAGGCGTGCGCCTGGAGCCCCTCAGGGGTTGGGTGCCTCCCGGCCGTCGCCGCCCGGCGCGGGGGCGCGGTGGAGTGCCGCGCGCGCCTCGTCCAGGAGGCGGCGCTCGGCCGTGGCGAGCGGCAGCGGCAGCGTGCAGCCCGCCGCCACGCGGTGGCCCCCGCCGCCGAACACCCGCGCCACCGCCGCCACGTCCACCGGCTCGCGCGAGCGCAGCGAGACCCGCACCTTGCCGTTCACCTCCCGCAGGAGGATCGCTACCCGCACCCCGGCGATGGCACGCAGGTGGTTGACGATCCCCTCCGTCTCGGCATCCGTTGCGGCCGCCTGCTGGAAGTCCTCCGCGGTGAGGCGGCCCCAGGCGATCTGGCCGTCATCGCTCAGCTTGAGCGACGCCAGGGCCCGCCCCAGGAGCAGCGTGGCGGCGCGGCTGCGCGTCTCGTAGACGTGGTCGGCGATGCGGAACGGATCGGCGCCGCAATCGACCAGTTCGGCGGCAATGCGCAGGCAGCGCGCGGTGGTGTTGGCGAAGCGGAAGGAGCCGGTGTCGGTCATCAGCGCCACATAGAGGTTGGTGGCCACGTCCGCGGTGATCGGCAACGCCAGCAGCCGCAGCAGCCCGAAGACCAACTCGCCGGTGGCGGCCGCGGTGGGGTCCACGACCACGATGTCGCCGAAGCGGTCGGTGCCGGTGTGGTGGTCGATCTCGATCACCTGGGCCGCCCGGCGCACGGCGGGGGCGGCCGACCCCATCCGGCTCTCGCCGTCGCAGTCCAGGGCGGCAGCGACATCGTAGTCGCCTTCGGGCACGGAGCGCTGGAACTGGTGGGAGCCTGGCAGGAAGTGATAGGGGAGGGGCACCTCGTCGGGAGAGACGAGGGTCACCTTCTTGCCGGCGTGCTGCAGGGCCAGGCCAAGAGCGAGGGCACTGCCCATCGTGTCGCCATCAGGGTTGACATGGCAGGCGAGGAGCACGCGCCCCGCGGCGCGCAGCGCCTCAGCCGCCCTGACTACCGGGTCCATTGCCCTCCTCGCCTTGTTTTGCCTCAGCTTCCAGCTCGTGCAGCAACTCCAGCACCCGCGCGCCCCGCTCAAAGGAACGGTCCAGCTTGAAGGTGAGTTCCGGGATCACCCGCAGATCCACGCGCCGGCCCAGCAGGCCGCGGATGTACTTGGCGGCGCGCTGCAGGGCGGCGATGCTCTCCCTGGCCTGCTCCGGCTCGCCCAACACGCTGATGAAGACGCGGGCATCCCGCAGGTCCGGGGTCACCTCCACGTCGGTCACGGTGACAAAGCCAAGGCGGGGGTCGCTCACTTCCCGCTGCAGGATCTGGCTCACCTCTGCCTTGATCAGCTCCGCCACCCGGCGCTGGCGCGTGGTCGCCATCTTCAGAGAATCTCCATCTCATAGTCGATGATCGACGCGCGCGGGTCGCCCCGCACGGCGTCCATCACCTTGTCCAGCACCCGGTTCACGAACTGGGTATCGGTGCCTACCGTGGCGACGCCGAGGTTGGCCCGCCGCCACACCTGTGGGTCATCCACCTCGGCCACCGCGACGTTGAACTTGTTGCGCAGGTGTTCCACCAGGCTCTTCACCACCTGCCGCCGCTCTTTGAGCGAGTTGCTGCCCGGGATCATCAGCTCGATCCGGACCACCCCGATGATCATGCACTCCCCAACCGCCCGACGCCGGGCGGGTCCGCGGCTTCATCCTTCCCCGTCGCGCCGCCGCCGATGCCTCTTCAAGGCGCGCAACCCCGGCCGACAAGGCGGACCGGGGTCGCGCGCGAACCGCCAACGGATCGGTTGCCGCGCCAGCGCGCGGCAACCCTCTCATTAGGCCCGGTGGACCTCCTCGGTGACGAACGACTGGATCTGGTCGCCTTCCTGGAAGTCGTCGAAGCCGTCGAGCACGATCCCGCACTCGAAGCCGGCGGCCATCTCGCGCACATCCTCTTTGATGTGGCGCAGCGAGCTGAGGCGTCCCTTGAAGATCTCCTGGCCGCCGCGCAGCACGCGCACCTCGGAGCCGCGCTGGACACGTCCATCGGTGACCATGCAGCCGGCGATGATGCCCCGCGGCGAGCGGAACGTTGCCCGCACCTCGGCCGTGCCCAGGACGCGCTCGGCGTAGACCGGCGCCAGCATGCCCTTCATGGCCGCCTTCACGTCATCGATCAACTCGTAGATGACGTTATACACGCGAACATCGATGCCATCCTCTTCGGCCAGGCGCCGCGCCTTGGGGTCGACCCGGGTGTTGAAGCCGATCACCACCGCGTTGGAGGCACTGGCCAGCATGATGTCCGACTCGCCGATCGTGCCCACGCCGGCGTGCAGTACCTCGAGGGAGACTTCCTCCGCCTCGGCTTTCAGCTTGTTCAGCGACTCGCGCAGCACTTCCACGGAGCCTTGCACATCCGCCTTCAGGATGATGTTCAGCTCCTTGACCTCTCCGGCCTCCAGTTGCTTGAAGAGGTCTTGCAGCGAGACGCGCGCCTTCACCTCGGCGGTGCGCTGCTCGCGCATGGCATCGAGCCGGCTCTGGGTCAGGTCGCGGGCTTCGCGCTCGTCCTTGACCACCTCGATGCGGTCTCCGGCCATCGGCGCCGCGTTCAGGCCGATGATCTCCACCGGGGTCGCCGGCCCCGCCTTGTTCACCCGGCGGCCGCGGTCATCCATCATGGCGCGAACCCGCCCCCAGGCGGTGTTGGCGACCACGATGTCGCCGGTCTTGAGGGTGCCTTCCTGCACGAGCACGGTGGCAACGGGGCCACGCCCCTTCTCAATCTGGGCCTCGATCACGGTGCCGGCCACGGCGGCCGCCGGATCGGCGCGCAGCTCCTCCATCTCGGCCACCAGGGCGATCATCTCCAACAGGTCGTCCACGCCGAGCTTTTCCCGGGCGGAAAGCTCCACCACGATGGTGTCGCCGCCCCACTGCTCCGGCACCAGGCCCTGCTCCATGAGCTGCTGCTTGGTCCGCTCGACGTTGGCGTCCTCTTTATCAATTTTGTTGATCGCCACGATGATCGGCACCTTGGCCGCGCGGGCGTGGTTGATCGCCTCAATCGTCTGCGGCATCACCCCGTCGTCGGCGGCAACCACTAGGATCACGATATCGGTCACCTGGGCCCCGCGCGCCCGCATCTGGGTAAACGCCTCGTGGCCGGGGGTGTCGATGAAGGTGATGCGCTTGGTGCCATCCTGCGCCTGCACCTCCGTCTGGTAGGCACCGATGTGCTGGGTGATGCCGCCAAACTCCTGCGAGACGACATCGGTGCGACGGATCGCGTCGAGGAGGGTGGTCTTGCCGTGATCGACGTGCCCGAGGATGGTGACCACCGGCGGGCGCGGCTGCAGCGGCCGGGAGACGAGCCGGCGCTGCACGGTAGCGCGGCGCTGGACCGGGGCGGCCGGCTCCGGGGCAGTCTGGGCAGCCACCACCTTGTAGCCGTACTGCTTGGCCACCTTGGCCGCCACGTCGCGGTTCAGGCTCTGGGTCACCGTGGCCAGGTGGCCCATCGACACCAGGCGGGTGATCACGTCGGCGGCCTGCGTCTTGAGGCGGTCGGCCAGTTCGCGCACGGTGATGCTGTCGCCCAGTTCGATTTCCTTGGGCTCCAACTTCGGTTCGGGCGGCGCGGCCGGAGTCGGGGCTGGGGCCGGGGCCGGTGGCGTAGGTTCTCCTGCCGGGGCGCGCTTGGCCGGGGCGGCCGGGCGCTTCTGTGGGGCCGGAGGGGTTGCCGGAGTAGCAGCGGCGCGTGCCGCCTCCTTGCTGAGGATCAGCTTGCGCAGCGAGCGCGTGGTTGCATCGTCAAGCGTGACCCCCTGGTAGTTCCGCAGGTGAATGCCCATCTCCGTTAGGGCCGCCAACACCTCGGTGGGCTTCACGCTCAGTTCTTTTGCGATATCGACTATTCTGTTTGCAGCCAAAGAAAACCACCCCCTGATTCATCACACCTGCAGCGGGGTGGCTAGATGGTCAGGATTCCATAGGCGAAACCCTCCCTGTACATCGTACCGGCGGGCGACCCACCTGCGGGAGATGGACCGTCCGATCGTGCCTAACCATCGAGCCACTGCTCCACTTGCTCAACCACCTCTTCCGGGACCATGGTGCGCAAGGTCCTCGCCAATCGTCTCTTCTTCACTGCCTGCTCGAAGCACTCGCGCTTCGGACAAAGGTAGGCGCCCCGCCCAGCCGCTTTCCCGGTGCGGTCGATCTGCACTTGCCCGTCCGGGGTGCGCACCACCCGGAGCAACTCCTGGCGCGGCCGCTCTTGTTGGCAGCCGACGCAGGTCCGAATCGGGATCTTGCGCGGGGTCGCTTCCGGCATCCGCTTCACCTGGCACACCCCAGCGGCCGCGGCAGCGCCTGCCCCGGCTACTCCACGTCATCCTCCGGGGCGGCGCTCGCCTCCGGCTCCTCGGCCTCAGCCGCCTGCTCAGCCGCTAGGCGCGCCTCGTCACGGATGTCAATCTTCCAGCCCACTAGCCGGGCGGCCAGCCGCACGTTCTGGCCCTCCTTGCCGATCGCCAGCGAGAGCTGGCTGCTGGGCACGATCACCAGGATCGACTTGCGCTCGGCGTCAGTAATACGCACCGAGGTTGGCTTGGCCGGACTGAGCGCCGCCCGGACGTACTCCCGGATGTCCTCACTCCAGCGGACCACGTCGATCTTCTCGTTGTACAGCTCCTGCACCACGCTTTGCACGCGCGAGCCGCGCGGACCGACGCAGGCGCCCACCGGGTCCACCTTCTCCTCGGTGGAGGCGACGGCGATCTTCGAGCGCGCCCCTGCCTCCCGCGCCACCGACTTGATCTCGACGATGCCGTCGGCGATCTCCGGCACCTCCATCTCGAACAGCCGGCGCAGCAAGTTCGGGTGGGTGCGCGAGACGATCACCATCGGGCTTTTCGCTGCCTTGCGCACGTCCAGGATGTAGACGCGAATGCGGTCGCCAAAGCGGTACGGTTCGCCCTGTACCTGCTCCTTGGGCGGCAGCAGTGCCTCGACCTTGCCGAGGTTGACGTAGACGTTGCGGCCCTCGCGCCACTGCACGATGCCGGAAACCACCTCGCCGACCCGGTTCTTGTACTCGTCGTAGACGGTATCGCGCTCCGCCTCGCGGATGCGCTGCAGCACCACCTGCTTCGCCGTCTGCGCGGCGATGCGCCCGAAGTTGTCGGGGGTTACCTCGACCTCAACCACATCGCCCACCTGCGCGTCGGGCTTCTGCTTGCGTGCCTGGTCCAGGCCGATCTCGTTGACCGGGTCTTCCACCTTGTCAACCACCTGGCGTTCGGCGAAAACCATCACGCTGGGCCGGTTCGGGTCAATCACCACGCGCACGCTGCCGGTGCCCCCGTAATCCTTCTTGTAGGCAGAGACAAGGGCATCCTCGATCGTAGGCAGGAGTCGGTCGAGAGGGATCTCCTTCTCTTTTTCTACTTGCCGTAGTGCGTGTATGAACTCGGCACTAATCATCCAAAGCCTCCGACTCGCGTGCTCCCGACGCTCGCGCCCACTTCCAACAGCCACAAAGCGCGATAACAGCCTCCTCTAAAACTGAAGAGTGGGAATCCTCCCACTCTTCACAACGCCCAATGCGGTATGATCTGAGGGCATTATAGCATACACCCCTGCCTTTTGCAAGCGCGGCGGAACCCTGGCGGCCGCCCCGGGCCGGTCCCACGGCCCCGGAATGGCCGTCAACCACCGCGCGTCGCGGCTCGGCGCCGTCACCACCACCGCGGTGAATGCCGAATGGCACTGAATTCGCGCGCCCCCGCGCAGAGCTGCCGCGCGGTGGTTGACGGCCGGCCCTGGCGGCCGGTAGAATGAAACCGGGAAAGGGGGAAGGATGCGCTTCCTATTCGTCGCGATCCTCAGCCTGTGGCTGGTCAGCGGCCCGGTGCCCGGGCAGCCGGCGCCCGCCCGCGTCCAGATCACCCGCGGGCCTTACCTGCAGCTTGCCACGGAGACCTCGGTGCAGATCCTGTGGCGCACCGATCGGCCAGCCACCTGCCGTGTCGAGTATGGCACCGATGGCTACTCGCGCAGCGCGGGCAGCGCGCGGGCGGTGACCCGGCACCGGGTGGGCCTCACCGGCCTGCAGCCTGGCACGCGCTACCGCTACCGCATTCGCTGTGGTGGGCAGGTGCTGCGGCAGGGGGTCTCCTTCACCACGAGCAAGCCGGCGGGCAAGCCGTTTCGCTTTGCCGTCTTCGGCGACTCCGGCAGCGGCGAGCCGGGGCAGCAGCGCCTGGCCGCTCGCATCGCCGCGGCCAGCCCTGATCTAATCCTGCACACCGGTGACATCGTCTACCCCCGCGGTGCCGAAGCAGGCTACGACTCACGCTTCTTTCAGCCCTACCGGGCGCTGTTGGCGCAGGTGGTGCTGTGGCCGGTTCCAGGCAACCACGACCGCTTGAGCAACAGGGGCGGTCCTTACCGGTCCAACTTCGTTCTCCCCCGCAATGGCCCGGCCGGAGTTACGCCAGAGCACTGTTACTCATTCGACTATGGCGACGCCCACTTCGTGGCCCTCGACAGCAACCTGAGCGATGGAGAGTTAGCCGGCCGCGTGGTGCCCTGGCTGCGGCGCGACCTGGCCGGCACGCAGCGGCGCTGGCGGTTTGCCTTCTTCCACCATCCCCCGTACTCAGCCGGCCTGCACGGCGGCAGCGCCCGCGTCCGCCGCCTCCTGGTGCCGGCGCTGTCTCAGGGCGCCGTCGATGTCGTCTTCAACGGGCACGACCACACCTACGAGCGCACCCACCCGGTGGGCGGGATCACCTACATCGTCACCGGCGCGGGCGGCGCCGGGCTCTACCGGCAGAAGCACCCGCACCAGCACACCGCGCGCTTCTACAACCGTGCCTACTCTTTCACTCTGGTGGAAGTGAACGGCCGCCACCTGCGCCTGCGCCAGATCGCCGCCGACGGCACCGTGGTCGACCAGGCCGCCTGGCAGAAGCCAGCGGCCAGCGAGTAACCGCCACCCTCACGCCGGCCGGGGGGCAGTCCAGTTGCCGTAAACGTCGAGGGCCACGCCCTCGACCGGGGGGCGCACGCCGCGCACCAGCAGGCCGGGCCGCCCCATCGCCTGGCCACCAAGCTGGCGGTTGCGCGGGTTGCGGTAGCCAAGGCGCACGAAGCGGCGCCAGCGGTTGGTGCGGTTCAGCGCGGAGCCGTGGATGGTGTGGATGCTGAACAGGACCACATCGCCGGCATTCCCGGGGCAAGAGACAGCGTCCTCGATCCGATAGCGGTCCGGGGGCAGGTGGGGGGAACCCTCACGGATGTGCTCTAGTGGCCCCAGCTTGTGGCTTCCGGCCAGGAACTTGAGGCAGCCGTTCTGCTCATCGGCGCCGTCCACGTGAACGATGGCGTCCAGGTAGAGGGCGTTCTCGTGGGGGTAGAACGGGTAGTCCTGGTGCATCGGGAAGGGCGTGCCGTACTCCGGCGCCTTGGCGTGCAGCGTGGAGTGGTGCAGCTCCACCTCCGGCCCGATCAGGGCGGCGATTGCCTCTACCAGGCGCGGTTGGTGCACCGCCCGTGCCCACGCCGCCGAGAAGCACTGCAGCTCGTGCATCGCCATGAGCTGCGCCCGCTTCTCCTCTTCCTCGGAGAGGTACTGCTGGTCCTTGCGCCAGGGCCCCTGCCAGCCAGGCCCAGGCGTGCCGAACGCCTCCATCACCGCATTCAGTTCGTTCGAGAGCGCGTCCACCTCTCCCGGGCTGAACACCCCCTCCAGCCGCAGGAAGCCGTTCGTGTTGAAGAACTCCACCTCTGCCGGTGAAAGCATCGTCAGCAACCCCCGTCTCGGGCGCGCCGGCACGCCCGGGCCGGATGCTCCCGGGCGCGGCGAGGTTGCGGCGGTTTCGCCTCTGGAGGGGGAACACGACGTTCCCCGGGCAGGTTCCAGAACAGGCTGGCAGTGGGAGGCTACGGCGACCCGGGAGCCTCGCCCGCGGACGGGGGAGCCGCTGCCGCCCGGTGCTGTGCCAGGTGCTGGCGCGCCAGCGCCACTGCCTCGTCGCGGGTGGCAACCTCGCCCACGGCAACGGCCTCGCGCAGCGCGTCGAGGATGGCGCCCAGCTCCGGGCCTTGCTTCAGGCCCAGGGCGCGCATCAGGCCGCGGCCGTCCACCGGGAGCACCGGGTGGGCCACGCGGCTACCGGTGAAGTAGAGGCGCAGCATCTCCACCACGAAACGGCGGTGCCGGGCGATCTGCGCTTCCGCCGCCCACGGCCCGCGCGCCGCCAGGCGGTCGGCCAGCGAAAGGAGCAGCGTCTCCACTGCCGCGTTGCCGGTATCGCGGAAGAAGCGATAGCGGCTGCGATCGCTGGGCGGAACTTCGTGCGAGAGGAAGCCGGGCCACAGGTGCGCGCGCACGGCCAGGGCAACGCTCTTCGCCTCGCGGGTGCTGAGGCGCAGGCGCTGGCAGATCGTCCGGGCGACCACCGCGCCCTCTTCGTCGTGGCCGCGGAAGGAGATCACTCCCTCGGGGGTGAGGGTGCGCGTCTGCGGCTTCGCCACGTCGTGGAGGAGCGCGGTCAACCGGAACAGTGCCCGGCGCGAGCGGGGGGGGCAGGCGATCTCCTCCAGCAACGCGCCGGCCGGCGTGCGTACGTCCTCCGGCAGCTCCTCGCCGCCGAGGATGAGATCGCCTTGCCGCAGCACCTCGAGGGTGTGCTCCCACGCATCCAGGTGGTGGTTCGGGTTCTGCTCCACCCCCTTCAGCGCGTCTAGCTCCGGCAAGATGGGGGAGAGGAGACCGAGCACGTCGAGGCGGCGCACCGAGGCGGCCGGCTCCGGCAGCGTCAGGAGGGCGAACAGCTCGTCGCGCACGCGCTCGGCGGCGGCCTGGGCCAGCAGCGGGGCTGCCGCCGGCATCAGTGCCTCCGTTTCTGGCGCGAGGGTGAAGCCAACCGCCGCGCCGATGCGTACCGCCCGCAGCAAGCGCACCGGGTCGGTCTCGAAGATGTCCGGGCGCACGTGCCGGATGCGCCGCGCCCGTAAGTCCTCGCGACCGCCCGCGGGATCGATCAGCGACTCCAGAAGCCGGTCGGGAGAGAAGGGGAGGGGGAGGGCCATCGCGTTGATGGTGAAGTCGCGCCGCAGCAGGTCCTCCGCGAGGGAACCGACCAGGGGGAGCACGTCGATCCAAACGCCGCCGCCGTTTTGCCGGGGCACGACGCGGTAGGCGCGCATCTCGGGATGCATGACGAACGGCGCGCCGCCGGTGCGGCGGGCGATGCGCTCGGCCAGGCGGCGCGGGTTGCCGTCGGTGGCCAGGTCCAGGTCCTTGATCGGCCGGTCGAGCAGCAGGTCGCGCACGCACCCGCCCACCAGGTAGACGTGCTCCCCCTCGCGGGGCGCTTCATTCACCACCTTCAACAACCGCGTCATCCCCTGGTTACTGGTCACCGACCACCTTAGTCACCCCTGCCTCCTTCAGCGCGAACAACACCGCTCCCCAGGCCGGACGCACCGGCGCCACCGAGAGGGATGCGTGCGGGCAGACCGCGCCGATCTGCTCGCGCAGCGGCGCCAGGATCCGCTCGCCAGCGTGGAAGACACCGCCGGCGGCCACCACCGGAAAGCGCTCCTGGCACATCCCCAACCGCGCCGCGGCGGTGGTCGCCAGCAGCGCCAGCTCGTTGGCGGCGGCGGCAAGGATGGCGGCAGCCACGCCATCGCCTGCCTCGGCGGCCTGGGAAACGAGCGGCGCCAGCGCCGCCATGCCGGCCTTCCCCAGGCGATCCGTCTGGTGGGCGATCGCCACCAACTCCTCGGGGCGGGCTACCCCGAACGCCGCGGGGATCGTCGTCGCCAGCATCGTCTCCGCCTCCCGGCCGTCGGCGCTGCGCAGGGCGGCCTGAGCGGCGCGCAGGCCGATCCAGTAGGCGCTCCCCTCATCGCCGAGGAGGTGGCCCCAGCCGCCGGCCCGCACGGTGCTCCCCGCGGCGTCGCGGCCAAAGGCAATCGAGCCGGTGCCGGCAATCAAGGCGATGCCCGGGCCGTCACCCACGGCGCTTTGCAGGGCGGCGGCCACGTCCGGCTCCAGGCGAATGTGGATCGGCTCCGGGAAGAGGGAGCGGAACAGCTCCGGCGTGAAGTCAGGCACCCGGCCGGGCCAGAAGCCGGCGATGGCCAGGCACACCGCCCGCAGGTCCTCCACCGTGCGCCCGGCCGCCTGCAGCGCCTCCGACAGGCACTCTTGCAGCGCGGCCTGTACCGCCGCGCGCTCGGTTGCCAGCAGGTTGGCGCCGCGCGCCGTGCCCCGGCCGAGTACCTGCCCCTGCAGGTCGGCCACCCAGCATTCGGTCTTGGTGCCGCCCCCATCCACGCCGGCCACCACCGCCCGCTCCATCGCTTGCTCCTCGCCTTCCTACGGCAGCGCGGCGGCGCGGCGGAAGGAGCCGCGCGCTAGGTCGGTCGCCCAACGGTTGCAGACCGGGCCGGCGGCGTTGAAGAGGACGCCAGCGGCGCCTTCCTCCTGCAAGGCGCTGATCATCGTCATCGCGTGCCGCGCCGTCCGGATCCGCGCCGTATCCACCACCGGGAGCACGGCGATCCTGGGCGCCAGGCGGCTGACCCGCACCGCCGCTTTGCGCGCCTGCGCCGGCTCCGCCGTGTGCGTCTCGATGCAGACGCCGTTGAACCAGCCCGCCTGTGTCCAGGCGCGCCAGTCGGCGACGGTGTCGGTGCGCGGGTCCACCGTGGGGGCGCTGATGCTGATGTAGATGCGTCGGTTTGGCTGCTGGGTGCGCAGGTCGCGCTGCACGCGCCGCACCAGGGTTGTCACCCGCTCGCGCCGCCAGCGCAGCCACTCACGCTCCCACTCGCCGCGCAACTGCTCCGCCTGGGGGTTGCGGCCGGTGTCGGCCCGGAAGAGCGCGACGCAGGTGCGGCAGTAGCAGACATCACGCGCGCCCTCATAATCCACGCCGCTCAGCAGAATCCCCTGCAGGCCCGGGTCGCCCGCCGCTTTGCGGATGCCCGCGCAGATCGCTTCGCGCGCTTCGGGCTGTGACGGGCAGATCCAGTGCTGACCGCCCGCGACGAGCCGGCTTCCCTTGCGGGTGAGCGCCGCCCGCGCCGGCTGGGCGCTGAGAACCCCCGTTTTGCCACCAACGGCGCCGCCGGAGAGGAGCGAAACCCAGCCGTAGACGGCAATCCCGCGCGCTGGCGCCTCGGCCAGCAGCGACACTAGTGGGTCATGACCCTTGAAGCGCGGGTCCTGGTTCGGGCCGGCCGCCAGCGTCAGGCCGGCGGAGTAGACCTCTGGGAAAACGGCGTTCACTCCGGCGGCGGCCAGGCGGTCCAGCAGTTGGCCGATGGCAGTGCGCGATGCCGGGAGCGCGGCGCGTGGGAGCAGCACGCCACGCACCTCGCTGGTGCGGCAGGGGAAGCGCAGCAGTGCCACCCGCTCGGCGGCATCCAGCGCCTCGCGGATCACCGCCAGAGTGTCGGCCGACAACGGCGGCAAGGGGGCCGCGGGTGCCAACTCAACCCCGGGGATGGCCGGCGAGGCAGACCCCGGCTCGGTGAGCGCCAAGGCGCCCGCAGGCGGGGCGCCGTTCCCTTGCGCTTCGATGACCGGCACTACCTGCGCGGCGTTTGGGGCTGCCGCCGGGGGAGCGGCCGGAACCTGCGAGGCCAACTGCACCGCGGCCGCTGCTTTCTGTTCGGCGGCGGCCAGCAGCGTCGCCGCCTCCGGGTCGGTGCTGGTCGCCGCGATCCGCTTTGCCTCGGCGAGGGTGACCTCCAGTTCGGCCAGCGGCAGGCGCCCGGGGTCGGCGCCGGCGGCCGGCAAGAGGATCCCGATCGCGTTGGCCAACAGGCGCAGCATCTGGCGCGAGCGCGGCGCCGCCGTCAGCACGTTGGGGGCAAAGTAGATGCAGCGCGGCGCCGTGAGGATCGCCGGCGAGCGGGTGTCCTGGGCGCCGCCGGCTGGATCTTGCGAGACCCACACCGCCGCCACCTTGGCGCCCGCCAGCGGTTCCACCAGGGGCGTGGCGCGATAATCCACGTCCAGGAAAGCAGGCAGCCCGCGGAAGAGCGGCGATCCATCGTTCCCGCGCAGGTAGGCGTTGCCGTCGGCGCTCCAGCCGGTGACGCGCATCTGCAGCGGCTCGAGCAGGCGGTAGCTGGGGAACGCCGCCTGCCGCCGGGGGGCAACGGCAGCCCCCCAGGAACTGGCGATCAGGCGCCCGCCGCGGCCCACGAAGTCGCGCACGAACGCCGCGCCGGTCACCGTCAGCGGCTGTTCCAGGTTCACCAGCAGGAGCCCGTAGGCATCCAGGCTGCCGGTGTCCACCTGCTCCGTGGTGACCAGGCGGGCATCATAGCCGGCCCGCTGCAGCAGCAGCGTCAGCTCCGGCAGGCCCACCACGCCCACCACCCGCGGCACCGCCGGCGCCGCCGGCTCAAGGGGTATGGCAGTGGTCGCGCCCTCTTCCGGCACCGGAGCCTCGCCGGCCGGCGGCGCTGGCACCTCCCCCTCGGGCGTGGCAGCGGGCGCCTCCTCTACCGGCACCGGGTCGGCCGGCTCCTGCCCCTGTGCCCAGCGCGCACCCCCGCTCCCCAAGAGCGCGAGGAGCAGGCACAGCCCGAAGCCAAGGGCCCCCCTGGCCCCCCCTGGCCCCCCCGACCTCGGGGGGGTGGAGGAAGAAGAGGCACCCACGAGCCCCCCCGATTCCGAGGGGGAGGTGGTTCCCCTAAGCCCCCCCGATTTCGGGGGGGTGGGGGGGGCCGAAAGACCGAGACGGTTCGCAATCCAGGTTGGCAAAGCAACTTTCATTGATCTACTCACCCACGTTACCGATAGTCCGCCCCGGCCGTGCGCGCGTTCACGGCCGGCGGGCGACAAAGTAGAGCCGGTCGCTGTCCGGGTGTGGCGGGCGGAAGGAGTAGGCCTCGTACACCGCGAGGGTCTCGAAGCCCGCGCGCGCCAACCAGTCCAGCAACTCTTGCTCCGTGTAAGCCCGCTCGTGGTGAACCTCGGTGAAGTGCTGCACACGCCCCTGCTCGCGCACCCAGAAGTCCATCACCACCTCGGCGATGCCGGTCTCCGCGTTGTAGCTGCTGCGCCAGTCGTAGCGCACCGGCGCATCGGGATCGAGGCAGTGCTGGGTAAACAGGTTCTCCCGCAGGGCGTAGATTGTGTTCACGTCAAAGATGTAGTGGCCCCCGGGGTGCAGCACCTGATAGGCCGACGCAAACGCCTGCTGCACGTCGTCTGGCGACAGCAGGTAGTTCAGGCTGTCGTAGAGGCACACCGCCAGGTCGTACCGCTCCGGTAGCGACAGGCAGCGCATGTCGCCCTGGAAGAAGGGGATGTCGCGGCGGTAGCGGCAGGCCTTGCGGCGGGCAATCGCCAGCATCGGCGCGGAGAGGTCCACCCCGGCAACCTCATAGCCCCGGTCGGCCAGGGCGAAGGTGACGTTGCCGGTGCCGCAGGCGATGTCGAGCACGGTGCGCGGGGAGGCGCGCACCTGCTTCAGCAGCTTCTCCACGTAATCCACCCAGCGGCGGTAGGGCACGCCCGCCATCAGCTCATCGTAGGCCCGGGCCACCTCGGTGAACTGGGGGTGCCGCTCGGCTTGGGAACCGCTCATGCGCCTACTTCCCGCACGACGGCCGCCGTATCGGCAAACAGCCCTTGAAGCTGCCGGTAGAGCGCCTGATAAAGGGCATGGTAGCGGTCGTAGGCCGCCACCTGCGCCGGGTCGGGCGGGGGTGTGACCTGACTGGCGGCGACGGCGCAGGCACAGGCTTCCGGCACCGAGGGGTAGACGCCAATCCCCACGCCGGCCAGCAGCGCCACGCCGAGCGCCGGCCCCTCCTCGGCCGCCGCCTGAGAAAGCGGCATCCCCAGCATCGCCGCCAGGATCTCGCGCCAGAGGCGGCTGCGGGCGCCGCCGCCGGCAACGCGCACCTCCCCGATCGGCACCCCCAGCTCGCGCAGGATGTCGAACGAATCGCGCAGGCCGAAAGAGACCCCCTCGATCACGGCGCGGGCCAGGTGGCGGTGGTCGTGGCGCAGGCTCAAGCCGAAGAAGACGCCGCGCGCGTTGGGGTCCGGGTAGGGGGTGCGCTCGCCGGTGAGATAGGGGAGGAAGAGGAGCCCCTCCGCGCCCAGCGGCGCCTGGGCGGCCTCGTCGGTGATCACCTCGTAGGGATCCACGCCCAGGCGGCGGGCAACGGCCACCTCCGGCTCCGCCAGGGTGTCGCGGTACCAGCGCAGGGAGCCGCCAGCGCTGAGCATCACGCCCATCACGTGCCACTTGCCGGGCACGGCGTGACAGAAGGTGTGCGTGCGCAGTTGGGGGTCCATCACCGGCTCGTCGGCGTAGGCGAAAACCACCCCCGAGGTGCCCAGGGCGATCGAGACCGCCCCCGGCGAGACGATGCCGTTGCCGACGGCGCCGGCCGCCTGGTCGCCCCCGCCGCCCACCACCGGCGTGCCGGCTTTGAGGCCGGTCTCGGCCGCGGCGGCGGCACTGACGCGCCCGCTCACCTCTGGCGACTCATACACCTTCGGCAGCCAGCTCGTGGGGATCTCCAGCGCGTCGAGGATCTCTCCAGACCACTGCCGCCGGGGCACGTCAAACAGGGCGGTGCCGGAGGCATCGGAGACCTCGGTGGCGAACTCGCCGGTGAGCCGGAAGCGGAGGTAATCCTTGGGCAGCAGCACCTTGCGCACGCGGGCGTAGGTCTCCGGCTCGTGCTCCTTCAGCCAGACGATCTTCGGCGCGGTGAAGCCGGTGAGCACCCGGTTGCAGGTGATCCGCACCACGTTCTCGGCGCCGACGTGCGCGGTGATCGTCTCGCACTGGGCGGCGGTGCGTTGGTCGCACCAGAGGATCGCCGGGCGCAGCACCTGGTGCGCCTCGTCGAGGAAGACGGAGCCATGCATCTGCCCGGAGAGGCCGATGGCGCTGATCTGCTCTGGCGCGAGCGAGGCACGCTGGCAGGCGGCGCGCACTGCCGCCCCGGTGGCACGCCACCAATCGGCGGGATCTTGCTCGGCCCAGCCCGGCCGCGGGGTGGCGAGCGGGTAGTCCACCGTCGCGGACCCTAGCGTGCGCCCATCTTCGCGGATCACCAGCGCCTTGGTGCCGCTGGTGCCGACATCGATGCCCAACAGGTATGCCATTTGGCTCCCTCCCCAACCCGGCAAGGTAATAAGACCACGGATACTTTCGGGGTAGGCCCCCGCCGTTCCTCCCCCGGCGGCGGCACGCGGATGGCCGGCGGGCCGATGTATCGGCGTTGGGAGACGCCTCCTATGCCGACGGGCCTTCTCCATTGGGGATGCCCCCATGCCCGACGGGCACCCAGGACGGGTGGCAAAAGACCATTTCCCGGGTAGAGCAGCGGAGCGCCGCAGCGATGCGGCTGCCCGGCAGAGGCCCGATTGCTCGGGCACTCCGATCAGTTGCCTGGGAGAGCAACGGAGCGCCACAGCAATGCGGCCTCCCAGACCGCCGAAGCCCGATTGCTCGGGCACTCCGGCCAGTTGCCTGGGAGAGCAACGGAGCGCCGCAGCGATGCGGCTACCCGGCTTGCCGGCGCATCGGGGTCGGAGATGCCTACCCTGAAAATAACCCTTTTGCGGCCGGCCTAACTTCCCGAGCGGCGGCGCCTCCTCACCCCGAAGGGGTGGAACAACTTAGCCCTGGGTTCCGAACCCTGGGAGAACCCGCCCGTGCCCAACCCCAAAACACTGAAAGGGTTTCACAACGGGGGTTCCCCGGTCCAACCCATTCAGGGGTA
>JAAZEB010000145.1 GCA_012512505.1 Armatimonadota bacterium
GCAGCGGCGAGTTCTGCGCTAGGTAGCGGATGTGCTCCGCCATCCGGGCTGGCCCGGTCGCGCAGTTGAGGCCAAAAGCATCCAGGGGATAGCCGAGGAAGGTGGTCAGCGCGGCGCCGATCTCGGTGCCGAGCAGCATCGTGCCGTTGCTCTCGATCGTCACCTGGAGCATCACCGGGAGGTCGCACCCCGCTTCATGGCGGGCATCGAGCACGCCGAGGAGGGCCGCCTTGGCCTGCAGCAAGTCCTGGCAGGTTTCGATCAAGAGCACGTCGGCGCCGCCGGCTATCAGACCGGCCGCCTGCTCATGGTACATGGCGCGCAGGGTGTCGAAGTCGGTGTGGCCCAGTGTCGGCAACCGGGTACCCGGCCCGAGGGAGCCGACGACGAAGCGGGGATGCTCCGGGGTCGAGAAGTCGGCGGCCACTTCCCGGGCCAGCGCTGCGGCGCGGTGGTTCAGCTCGTAGGCGCGCTCGGCGATGCCGTACTCGCCCAGCACGATCCGGTTGGCGCCGAAGGAGTTGGTCTCGATGGCATCGCAGCCGACGGCAAGGAAGGAAGCATGGATGTCGCGGATCACCTCGGGGCGGGTGACCACCAGAATCTCGCTGCAGCCCTCGTGGCCCTCGTAATCGTCCAGCGACAGGCCGCAGGCGTGAATCGAGGTGCCCATCGCCCCATCAAAGATGAGCACTCGCTCGCGCAGTGTCGCCCGGAACTGTTCTCCACGTCCACGATCCATCGGCTCCCCCCCCTTCTGAATCCCAATGCCGGCAGCCGGCCTCCTTCCATTGTAACACATTCCGGGGCATTCGGTTCGGCAACCGCTCTCCTCGGCAGCGTGCCGGGCGGCCACGCGAAGCGCGTTTGGGCAGCGGCCGCTCGGGGAACCGGAAAACGTCAGCGCGGACCCACGGACGCCGTCGCGGGCGCCCGGGGGAACACATGGCAAGCGGGAGCTGGGGGGAGCGCGCGGCGCCACGGCACTGGCCGTGCCTGGAGACAGTGGTGGTGGCGGCGATCTGCCTGCTGGACTTGGTCACGACGGTGGTGCTGCTGCACCGCGGGGAGGCGGTGGAGGGAAACCCGCTGATGGCCTACTTCGTCCAGTTTGGCCTGCCGGCGTTCTGCGCGGCGAAGCTCCTCTTCGTCGTGCCGCCGCTGCTCGTCGCCGAGTGGTTCCGCCGCTACAACGAGCCGCTGGTGCGCGGCACGCTGCGCTTCGTCGCCGTGGCCTACGTCGTGCTCTACGTCGTTGGCTTCCTGGCGCTAAACCAGCACCTGCTGGCAGGGCTCTCCCCCCACAGGTAGTGGTTCCCGGAGCCGACACCCCCTACTCCTGGAACGCTCGTCGGCCAGTCAGTAAGATGGCCGCGTTGACTTCACTTCGCTTTTATGCTAGACTGACGGCAGTGTTTGTGAAGAGGAGGGCCGCGTGACCGACGCAGCAAGCCACGGCTCGGCCTCAGCATCCCCGGCGGAGCAACCGAGGCTTTTCATTTTTGACCTGGACGGGGTCATCTACCGCGGCGACACCGTTCTCCCCTATGCCGCCGCCACCATTCGCACCTTACAGCAGACTGGCGCCACCGTCTTCTACCTCACCAACAACTCCACCCGCACCCGCGAAAGCTACGCGCAAAAACTGGCGGGAATGGGCATTCCGGCCCCCATCGAGCAGATCATGACTTCGTCCTATGCCGCCGCGCTCTACTTCTCGGAGGAGGGCCTCAGCGGCACCCGCGCCTATGTCGTCGGCGAGGAGGGAATCGTTGACGAACTGTCGCGCGTGGGCGTGCGGGTGGTGCAGGGCGTCGATGAGCAGCGGGTGGAAAGCGTGGTGGTCGGCCTCGACCGGGAGTTCTCATACCGCAAGCTGTGCGCGGCCCAGCAGGCGATCCTGAATGGTGCCCGCTTTATCGCCACCAACACCGACAAGACGTTCCCCGTCGAGGGGGGAAAGCTGATTCCCGGCGGCGGCGCCCTGGTGGCCGCCGTGCAGGCCTGTACGGGCATCGAACCGACCGTGATCGGCAAGCCGGAGGTGTACGCGCTGCGCAAGATCACTGAGATCACCGGCATTCCTCCACAACAGACGGTGATTGTCGGCGACCGGCTGGACACCGACATCCTGGCCGGGCGGCGGATGAACTACCAGACCGTGTTGGTGCTGACCGGCGTCTGTACTCAAGAGGCGGTGGAGCAGGCCGCCGCGGAGTACCTGCCGGATCACGTCCTGCCGGATCTGTCTGGCCTGACGGGAATCGCATGACGCGCGCGCTGACGATCGCCGCTTCGGACTCTGCGGCGGCCTCCGGAGTGCAGGCCGACCTGCGGGTTTTCGCGGCGCGCGGGGTGTACGGCGTGTGCGCTGTGACGCTGGTGGCGGCCCAGGACACCCGGGCCGTGCGACGCCTTTACAAGTTGCCTGCCTCGATTGTCGGGGCGCAGATTGATACCGTGCTGCGCGACATCGGGGCCGATGCCTGCAAGATCGGCTGGTTCCGCTCGCCGGAGCTGACGACGCTGATCGCCGGGCGCATCCGCCGGCGGGAGATCCGTCAGGTGGTGCTGGATCCTTGCCTGTGGTCGGCAAACGGCGCGGTACTGACGCCGCCGCGCACGGTGAAGCGCCTAGTCCGCGAGTTGCTGCCCTGTACCGAGGTGCTGTGCGTGACGGTGCGCGAGCTGAGCGTGCTAGCCGCCACGCCAATTGAGACCGAGGAGGAGCTGCGCGCGGCGGCGGAGCGCGTCCGGTCGCTGGGCGCCCGCAGCCTAGTGGTGGAGGATGCCTTCGGGGAGCACCCGGTATGGGCTGGCATCGGCGCCGAACTGCAGCCGGTGGCCGGCCGAACCACCGGGGCGACGCGGCTAACCGACGAGGGTGGCCTCTTCTCGGCGGCACTCACCGCGGCGCTGGCAGCCGGCGCCGCGCTGCCGGAGGCGGCCCGAAGCGCGGCAGCCTTCGTGGAGGCGGCCCGCGCCGACGCGCAGGCGCCGGGCCGGGGTTCGTTGGTGTGGAGCATTCCGGACGGAGGCGTGCGATGAGACCAATGATGGGGGTTGCAGTGGCTCTGGCGGCGGGCGTCGCTGCCGCCACGCCCGCCGGCGCCGCCCGCCTGCGCTGGTTTGGGCAGGCGTGCTTCGAGGTGGTTTCCAACAGCGGCACGCGCGTGGTGATCGATCCGTTTGGCGCCAGCGTGGGCTACGCCGTGCCGGAGCTTGAGGCGGACCTGGTGCTGATCACTCACGAGCACGGCGACCACAACAACGCCGCCGCGGTCAAAGGCGATCCGGTGGTGCTGCACGGGCTGCAGATGAACGAGGAGACGCGCGAGGTGCGCGGCATCCAGGTCCACGCCGTGCGCACGGATCACGACGCGGAGGGGGGTGCCAAGCGGGGCAAGAACACCCTCTTCGTGCTGAAGCTCGACGGACTGGTCTTCGCCCACTGCGGCGATCTTGGGCACGTGTTGACGCCCGCCCAGGTGAAGGCCGTAGGCAAGGTAGATGTGCTGATGCTGCCGGTGGGCGGCTACTACACCATCGACGCGAAGGCGGCCGCGCGCGTGGTGAAGCAGCTCGAGCCACGGCTAGTCATCCCGATGCACTTCAAGACGGAGGCAACGCCGAAGCTACCCATTGCCGACCCGTTGCCGTTCCTGGATGCCGCCAAGGAGGCCGGTTGGACGCTGCGCCACGCCGGATCGTCCCGCTTCTCGGTGGAGCGCGCCCGCCTGCCGCAGCAGACAACAGTAGTCGTTCTGGATTATCGGTAACCCGAAAGGATTGGTGAGTGGCTAAGTTCATCTTCGTAACCGGTGGGGTAGTCTCTTCGATTGGCAAGGGGATCACCACCGCGTCGCTGGGCCGGATGCTGAAGAACCGTGGCTACAAGGTGGCGCTGCAGAAGCTCGATCCGTACATCAACGTCGATGCCGGGACGATGAACCCCTACCAGCACGGAGAGGTCTTTGTCACCGACGACGGCGCCGAGGCGGACCTCGACCTGGGCCACTACGAGCGCTTCGTGGACGTGAACCTGAGCCGCAACGCCAACGTCACCACCGGCGCGATCTACGGCGCCGTCATCGCCAAGGAGCGGCGGGGCGACTACCTCGGCGGCACGGTGCAGGTGATCCCGCACATCACCAACGAGATCAAGGAGCGCATCGACCGACTGGCCCAGGAGAGCGGCTGCCACGTCGCCATCGTCGAGATCGGCGGCACCGTTGGCGACATCGAGGGGCTCCCCTTCCTGGAGGCGATCCGCCAGTTCAAGAAGGACGTTGGCCCCGAGAACGTGCTCTACGTCCACGTCACCCTGGTGCCCACGATTGGCCCCTGGGCGGAGATGAAGACGAAGCCAACGCAGCACAGCGTGATGATGCTGCGCGAGATCGGCATTCAACCAGACGTGCTGGTCTGCCGCACGAAGGCGCCGCTCAGCCAGGAGATGCGTGACAAGATCTCGCTGTTCTGCGACGTGCCGAAGGAGGGCATCGTCGAGGCGCGCGACGCGGAGACGATCTACGAGATCCCGCTCCTCTTTGAGGCGGCCGGCTTCGGCGAGTACCTGGTGCGCGAGCTGGGCCTGCCGGGCGGGCGGGCCGACCTGCGGGAATGGCAGCACATCGTCTCGGTGCTAAAGCAGCCGCAGCGCCACACGCGCATCGCCCTGGTGGGCAAATACACCGATCTGCGCGACGCCTACATCAGCATCGCCGAGGCGCTGCGACACGCCGGGATCGCCAACAATGCCGGGGTAGAGATCGCCTGGGTGGAATCGGAAGACCTGGAGACGCGGAACCCGGCGGAGGTGATGGCTGGCTGCCACGCGCTGGTCGTGGCGGGTGGCTTCGGGGCGCGTGGCATCGAGGGCAAGGTGAACGCGATTCGCTGGGCGCGGGAGAGTGGCGTGCCGTTCCTCGGCCTCTGCCTGGGGCTGCAGTGCGCGGTGATCGAGTTTGCGCGCCACGTCTGCGGCCTGGATGGCGCGACCTCCCAGGAGTTCGACGCGGAGTGCGAGCACCCGGTGATCCACCTGCTGCCGGATCAGGAGGGCGTCGCCAATAAGGGCGGCACGATGCGCCTGGGGCAGTGGCCTTGCCGCCTGAAGGAGGGCTCGCTGGCTGCTCGCCTCTACCAGGCCACCGAGGTGAACGAGCGGCACCGACACCGTTTCGAGGTGAACAACGCCTACCGCGATCGGCTCACGCAGCACGGGCTCTCGTTGAGCGGCACCACGCCGGACGGACACCTGGTGGAGATCATCGAACTGCCGGATCACCCCTACTTCATCGCCACGCAGTTCCATCCGGAGTTTCGGTCGCGCCCGAACCGGGCCCACCCGCTCTTCGCGGGCCTGGTGCAGGCGGCGCTGGAGCACGCGGGCTAGTGGACTCGGCGGAGGTGGTGCGGCGGCGCTCGTCGGCGCTGCGCTGGCGCCAGGGCGCCATCAACCTGGCGCTGGCGGTGGCCGCGGGCCTGGGCCTGGCCCACTGGGAGCCGAACTTCCTGGTGCTGGGGCTGTTCCCGTTCGGCGTGCTGCGCCTGGTGCAAGGCATCGAGCTGCGCCTGGGCCTGGCCCTCGGCGGGTGGACCGACATCCCGTTCACCCCGCCCGTGATCGGCTGCTGGGCCGCGGCCTCGGTTCATCTGCAGCGCCTGCTGGCCGGGGGCCCGGCGCGCGATGCCGCTCTGTTGGCCGGGTGGCTGGCGCTCGGGCTGCTCCTCTACGTGGTCGGCCGCTGGCTGCAAATGCGCTACTACGCCCGCTACCTGGCGCGGGGGCAACACTCAGGAGAAGACCAATGATCCGTGTGGGGGTGCTCAGCATTAGCTCCCGGTCGTCTCGGGGAGACGCGGAGGATGCCGCCGGGCAGCGCATCTGCGCCCTGCTGCCCCCAGGCTACTGCACCACCGTCGAATACAGCGTGGTGCCTAACGAGGTGGAGACGATCCGTGTCACCTTGCGCGAGTGGGCGGCCCGCTGTGATGTGGTGCTGACCACCGGGGGCACCGGGTTGGCCGCCAACGACATCACCCCGGAGGCCACCCGAAGCGTGCTCGACCGCGAGTGCCCCGGGATCGCCGAGGCGATCCGCGCAAGCGGCTACGCCCGCCGGCCCCACGCCATCTTGTCGCGCGGCCTGGCCGGCACCATCGGCTCGTGCCTGGTAGTGAACCTGCCGGGAGGTCTGGTTGGCGTCGAGGAGGGCATGGAGGTGATCCTGCCGTTCCTGGCGCACGCGGTTGACGTGGTGAAGGCGAGCGGCCACCATTGAGTGACGAGCGACACCCGCCCCTGCTGGAACGGGGGCTGGACCCGGTAATCCAGTTTCTCTTGCTGTGCGACTACGCGGCGACGATGGACCGCGGCAAGCTCACGCTGGTGGGCCAGTTCCAGAGCATCAGCGTGCGCGCCTTGCCGGCCACCCACCCGCGCTTCTACATCGTCTTCGGCTGGCGTGGCATGCGCTCCCACACCTACCGGGTGGTGATCAGCCCGCCTGACAACGAGGCGGCGGTGCTCTTCGAGACGCACGACATCGAGGTGCCGGCCGAACACGCCGCTTGGGGGAACAGCATCATCGAGGTGGGTGGGATGACCTTCCAGCAGTTGGGCACCTACTGGGTGAAGGTCATCTGCGATGGCTGGAGGATTGCCGACCACCCGCTGACTATCCACCCTGCCCCCGGCGCCGCCGCAGATCTGGGCGCGGATCCGGAGTAGCGCGCGCAGACCCCGTCTTCCCCGGCCCCCGGAGCCAGGCACCGGGGGCACGGCGGTGCGCCCTGCGCCCGGCTAGCCGCGAACGCGGCGGGCGCCGCGGTAGGTGCGCGCGTAGTAGGCGCTGCTCAGCGAGTCGACGGTCACCCCGCGCCGGGGGTTGGAGGCGTGGACGAAACGGTTGTTGCCGACGTAGATCCCCACGTGCCCCACGTAGCGGCCACCCCGCCCGAAGAAGACTAGGTCACCCGGCTTCAGCTCCTTGCGCGAGACGGGCTTGCCACAACGGAACTGCGCCGCCGAGGAGTGCGGCAGCGAGATCCCCATCCGCGCGTAGACGTAGCGGGTGAACCCAGAGCAGTCGAAGCCGCCGCGCGAGGTGCCGCCATAGCGGTAGCGGCTGCCGCGCAGGCGCAGCGCCTGCTCCACCGCCTTGTTGCGGATCGTATCGCCTTTGTCGGAAACGAGGGTGGCCCCGCCGCTCTCTTCCTGCACCTCCGACACCAACCGCATGATCAGCGTGCTGGTGATCTCTTCGGCGGCGCTGTTGTCTGCGGGAGTCAGCACCAGGGTGGTGGCGTCCTCGCCCGCTTCCGCCAGCGGAATCACCAACTCGGTAGCTGGCTTTTCGGCTTGGGCGACGCGCACGCCGGCCGCCGCGGAAGAGCGTTGGGGGGAACTTTGCGCGATGGCTCCAGTGATGAGAGTAATTGAAAGTGCGCCTGCACAGGCACGGAAAACGCGCCGCTTGACTCCGGTCAAAACCTCACATCCCCTCGTTGCGGATCAGGAAGACGCCGGGCACTCATTCCAGAGGGAACAGGCTGGCTGGTCGTGGAGACGACGGTGCGAGGAAGAACCCCACAGGAGAAACCTGGTCCGCAGTATGGCTGGTTTTCTTCGTCAGGCCCTGGTAGTCCGCGCGCGCCTCAAGTGCACGGCGGGCTCCGGAAGGCGACCGGGCCATCCGGAGCGAACGTCCATAGTATACCCGCTTGCTGGGGTCATGTCAACCCCTACTTGCATATCGGCACGGCCGGACGGATTCTAAAGGGGCTGGCCCCCGGCCAGTGGCGGCGGGAGAGGAGGAGCCATGCGGTTGGGAATGCTGCTGGCGGCAGGCGCGTGCCTGCTGCTCGCCGCGCACGCGCGCGCGGCCGAAGAGAGGGGGACCACCATGCTGAAGCCAGAGGAGTTTGCCATCCTTCCCTGGGGCACCACCCCCGGAGACCGGGAGCAACTGGAGCAGATCAAGGCGTGCGGCTTCAACCTGGCGGGGTTCGTCCGCCCGGATGACCTGGACCTGGTGGCGCAGGTGGGCCTGCAGTGCCTCGTCATCGACGGAAGCACGCACGTGGGCGACGCCGAGGCGGCGCTGGAGGACGCCGAAGTGACGCGGCGCGTGGAGGCGCTGGTGAAGCGTGTCGGCAACCACCCGGCGGTCTACGGCTATTACCTGCGCGACGAGCCGAGCGCCCACGCCTACGAAGGCCTCGGGCGGTGGGCCGCGGCCTTCGCCAAGGCCGCCCCCAAGGCGCTGCCGTACATCAACCTCTTCCCCAACTACGCCTCCCCGGCGCAGATGGCGGTGCCCACCTACGATCAGTACCTCGAAGACTTTGTGCAGAAGGTCAAGCCGCGCTTCATCAGCTACGACCACTACGCTTTGATGGACGACGGCACGCTGCGCCACGGCTACTTCCAGAACCTGGAGGCGGTGCGCAAAGCGGCGCTGCGCCACAACCTCCCCTTCTGGAACATCGTCCTCGCCAACGCCCACTTCCACTACGCCGAGCCGTCCGACGGTGGCCTGCGCTTCCAGGCCTACACCACGCTGGCCTATGGCGCCCGCGGCATCAGCTACTTCACCTACTTCGCGCCACACGTGGGTAACTACCGCCTGGCCCCGATTGACCAGTTCGGCAACAAGACGGTCACCTGGGAGATGCTGCGCAACGTCAACCTGCAGATCCAGAAGCTGGGGCCCACCTACATCCAGCTCAAGAGCGTCAACGTCTTCCATCACCCGAACGTGCCCGAAGGCTGCGTGGGCCTCGACACCAGCCGCTTCCTGGCCGAGGTGACCGGCGGCGACCTGCTGGTGGGTGAGTTTGAGGGGCCGGAAGGACGCCCCTACGTGATGGTGGTGAACAAAGACCTGCACCGCTCCACGCCGTTCGGCGTGCGGTTCAAGGAGGCGGGGCCGATCATGATGGTCAGCGCCTACACCGGGCAGGCGCAGGGATGGGGCGGCGAGCAGAGCTGGCTCGCCCCCGGCCAGGGAATGCTCCTCTTCCTGGGTCGGCAGCAGTAACCGCGTCTCCGTACCGGGCGCGCCTCCTGACAAACGCGGGAGGAACCCGCGCTCCTTCCCGGCAAAGCCCCTGCGGCGCTTCGGCCCCGTAGGGGCTTTGCCATTCGCCAGCACGCGCCGGGCCATCCTGGACGCAACCTGTGGCCACACACCACCGACGGCGGCCTGGCCCCGCGATCGCCTCGCTCCCATACCCGATGCCAGAATCGCCATGCCGGTGTTTGTGCGCTGCCGGCACTCCATGGTAGAATACCCCCGGAGGGATCGGGCGAGCGGACCCTGCCTATGCGCATTGGACACGTTACCTTTGGCTATCGGCCGACGCTGGGTGGGGCGGAGACCTACCTGGCCGAGCTGCTTCGCGTGTTGGCGGAGGAGGGTCACTCCCAACGCGTCTACCAACGCAGCACCGGCGAGCGCGCGCCCGAGGTGGTGCCGGTGCCTACCTGGCACCGGCTTTCGCCGGGAAAGCAGTTCTGGTCGCTGGCAGCCACCCTCCCCTGGCGCTGGCCGCAACTGGCCCGCGAAGAGGCACTCATCGTCCACTACCCGCTTTACGTGCTGCCGGTGATCTGGCACCGGCGGCTGGTGGGGCTGTCGCACGGCGTCACCTGGGACGACCGCCCCGGCTCGCGCGCGGCGCGGTTGAAACGGGCGCTGGCCCGCCTGGCGTTCCGGCGCTGCCGAGCGTTCGTGGCGAACGACACCTGCTTCCTGCGCGAGGTCGGGCTCAACATCCGCCCCCGCGAGCGGCTCTTTGAGGAAGTGGCGCCCGGGCGGTGGCTGATCCCCAACTGCGTCGATACCGACTGGTGGGTGCCCACGCCCGGGCGAGAGGATCTGCGCGCCCTCCACCCGATCCTGGTGCCGCGCAACCTCTACCGCAACCGGGGCATCCACCTGGCGCTCGCGGCGCTGCCCCAGGTGCTGCGCTCCCATCCAGAGGCTCACCTGGTGGTGGCCGGCGGCAAGGGGGATCCGGGCTACGAGGAGGAGGTGCGGGCCCTGACTGCGAACCTCAAGCTGCAGGAGCAGGTGCGCTTCCTGGGAAGCGTGCCCTGGCGGGAGATGCGGGCGGTGTATACCGCGGCCCGCCTGACGGTGATCCCGTCGCTTTGCGGCGAGGGCACCTCCCTCTCCGCGCTAGAGAGCATGGCTTGTGGCACGCCGGTGGTGGCCACCCGCGTGGGCGGGCTGCCGGATCTTCCGGTGGCGCTGGCCAAGCCGGAGCCGGGCGCGCTCGCCGAGGCGATCTGCCGGGCGCTGGACGCCCGCGAGGAACTGGCCGACACGCAGCAAGCGGAGGTGCGCGCCAACTACCACCTGCGGCGCTGGGCTGGCGCCTGGCAGCGCGTGATCGCCGAACTCGCGGCGCCGTAGCCCTGCCCTGATACCTGCCGGCCGGCAACCGCGCTTTCTATTGGGGGTTTCTGGTGATTGACGAGAAGCTGCTTGAGATCCTGGCCTGCCCCGCCTGCGACACGCGGCCGCCGGTGCGGCTGAAGGAAGACCGATTGGTCTGTACCGAGTGCCGCCGCGCCTACCCGATCCGCGAGGGGATCCCGATCATGCTGGTGGACGAGGCGGTGATCGAGGAGGAGGAGTCGGCATCCGCTGCCCCGTGAGCGGCGGGAGTGCCGGCGCCCGAGGCGCCACTCCACTGGGAGGAGATGACCGTGCGCATCCGCGTGATCCACGGGCCCAACCTGAACCTGCTTGGCCTGCGCGAGCCTGGCCTCTATGGCACCGACACCCTGGAGGACCTCAACCGCAAGATTGAGGAGCTGGCGCACACTCTCGGCATCGAGGTCGAGGTGTTCCAGTCGAACTCCGAGGGCGAGATTGTGGATCTGATCCAGCAGTGCGTGGGGCACGCGGACGCGCTGGTAATCAACCCGGCGGCCTACACCCACTATAGCATCGCCATCCGCGATGCGGTTGCCGCCATTCGCCTGCCGGTGGTAGAGGTTCACCTCTCCAACATTCACGCGCGGGAGGAGTTTCGCCACCGCTCGGTGGTGGCGCCCGTTGCCTGCGGGCAGATCGCTGGCTTCGGCAGCAACTCCTACCTGCTCGGCCTGCAGGCCGCCAAACAGATCGTGGAGGAGGCACGCTCGTGAGTGAGCTCACCGGGCCGGCCGCGCGCCTGCCAAAGCTGCGCCGGCAGATGGAGGCGCTGGACATCACCGCCCTCCTGGTCACCGACATCCTCAATATCCGCTACCTGACCGGATTCACCGGCTCAACGGCGCAGGTGGTCGTCACCCCGACACAGGCGGCGATCTTTGTCGACTCCCGCTACTACCTCCAGGCCGAGCAGCAAGCGCCGCTCTACGAACTGGTGAAGATTGTCAGCCCGAAGCGGTGGCATGAGGTAGTGGCAGAGTATCTGCAGCGCCTCTCGCTCGAGCGGGTTCACTTCGAGGCGTCACTCTCTTATGCCGCGTACGAAGACCTGACGCGCGCCCTCACCGCGGGGGCGGAGGGCGGCATCACGCTTTGCCCCACCCGCGACGTGGTGGAGGGGATGCGGCTGGTGAAGGACGCCGACGAGATAGCGCGGATCCGGGCAGCGGCCGCCCTGACCGACGAGTGCTGCGAGTTCGGTTTGAGCCTGCTGCGCCCGGGAATACGCGAAAGAGACGTGGCGGTGGAGATGGAGTGCTATCTGCGCCGCCACGGCGCGGAGCAGGAAGCGTTCGCGACCATCGTCGCCTCCGGGCCGCTGGCAGCCAGCCCGCACGCTCGCGCCACGGAAAAAGAGATCGCTGCCGGCGACCTGGTGATGATCGATTTCGGGGTGATGCGGGAGCAGTATACGGCCGACATCACCCGCACGGTGGTCGTTGGCAGGGCAGACTCGCGGCAGCGCGAGATCTACGCCGTGGTGCTGGAGGCACAGGAGGCCGCGATTGCCGCCATCCGCCCGGGGCGGCAAGGGCGTGAGATCGACCAGGTGGCGCGCGACTACATCGCCGCCCGGGGCTTCGGCGAGTACTTTGGGCACGGCCTGGGGCACAGCATCGGGCTGCATGTCCACGACGGCGCCGGGTTCAGCCCCTCCAGCACGGTGGTGTTGGAGCCGGGAATGGTGATCACCGTGGAGCCCGGCATCTACCTGCCCGGCTGGGGCGGCATTCGCATCGAGGACGACATCCTGGTCACCGCCGATGGCGCCGAGGTGCTGACCCGAACGCCAAAGGCGTTTCGAGTGGTCGGCTGAGGGGCCGTGGGGAGCCAACATGCAGGTCACCATCGAGCCGATGCGCGAGGCCGACCTCGACGACGTGATGCGCATCGAGCACGAGAGCTATCCGACGCCGTGGCGCCGGGAGACGTTTCGCCGCGAGATCACCGAGAACCGCGGTTCCTGCTACCTGGTAGCGAAGGCGCACCAGCCCGACGGCGTGTGGAACGTGGGCTATGCCGGCATGTGGCTGGTGGCCGACGAGCTCCACATCACCACCATCGCCGTCGACCCTGCCTACCGCGGCCTGAAGATCGGCGAACGACTGCTGCTCGCCCTCCTGCGCCGCGGCACCGAGGCCGGGGCCGCTCGCGCCACCCTGGAGGTGCGCCAGAGCAACCTGGTGGCACAAAGGCTTTACCGCAAGTATCACTTCGATGCCGTCGGCATGCGGCGCGGCTACTACACCGATACTGCCGAGAATGCCATCATCATGTGGATTGAGGACCTGCACGACCCAGGGCTGCAGCGCTTCCTCCGCGAGCGAGAGCGCCAACTGGAGGGGCGTCAGATTGCGGTTGCTGGGAATTGAAACGAGCTGCGACGAGACCTCGGTCGCCCTGGTCGAGGACGGCCGACACATCCTCGCCAATGTGGTGGCTTCGCAGGTAGATGTCCACGCCCGATTCGGCGGCGTGGTGCCGGAGATCGCCTCCCGCCAGCACGTCGAGAGCATCGGCGCCATCCTGGCCGCCGCGCTGAGTGACGCGGGCGTCGGCTTCGAGGCGGTGGATGCCGTCGCCACCACCGCCGGCCCGGGTCTCCAGGGCGCCCTGCTCGTCGGGCTCACCGCGGCCAAGAGCGTCGCCTTCGCCCGGGGGCTGCCCCTGGTCGGCGTCCACCACATTCATGGGCACGTGGCCGCCAACTTCCTCACCGGGGCATCGATCCTCTTCCCGGCCCTCTGCCTGGTCGTCTCCGGGGGGCACAGCGACCTGATCCTGATGCAAAGCGAGGTGGAGCTGACGGTGATCGGGCACACCCGCGACGACGCGGCCGGTGAGGCGCTGGATAAGGGCGCGCGCGTGCTCGGCCTCGGCTACCCCGGCGGGCCGGTGATCGACCGGCTGGCGCGGCAGGGCAACCCGGACGCCGTCCCCTTCCCCCGCACCTTCCTGCCGGGCTACGACTTCAGCTTCAGCGGGATCAAGACGGCGCTGCTGCGGCAGGTGCAGGCGGGCACCGCGCTCCCGGTGGCAGATCTGGCCGCCTCTTACCAGCGCGCTATCGTCGATATGCTGGCGGGGCAAACGATGACCGCGGCGCGGGAGGTGGGCGCGCGGCAGCTCCTGCTGGCCGGTGGCGTGGCCGCGAACACCGAACTGCGCGCCCGGATGGAAGCGGAGTGCGCCGCGGCCGGCCTGCCGTTCCTGGTGCCGCCCCGCAACCTGTGTACCGACAACGCCGCCATGATCGCCGCCGCCGGCTACTACCTCCTCCGCGCCGGCCGGAAAGACGACCTCTCCCTCAACGCCGTCGCCAACCTCCCCCTGGCAGCCGCCTGAGCCCCACCCCCGCGCACACCCGGCCGGATCGCCGGCGTCTCACCGGCATCCCCCTGAAACACCCAGGCTGCCTATGGCACTGTGGCGCTGGCCGCCGGGCTCTTAGTTCTTGAACTCCTGAACCCAGAGCGCTCCCTTCCCTCCCCCTACCGTTTGTGTTATAATGCCGTGGGCTTTGGGCGCGCGCCTGGCAAGGGTGCGCCGCGGGCCCGACTCCGCAGCAAACGAATTGAGGTGTGAGGAGGGCAGATAATGGAGAGCAACGCGCGGGCGATCCTTTTGATTGGCGATGGCATGGCCGACCGGCCGGTGGCGTCGCTGGGCAACCGGACGCCCCTGGAGGCAGCGGATACACCCAACCTGAACCGTCTGGCTCGGGAGGGCGAAAGCGGGATGATGGACCCGATCTCCCCCGGGATCCGGGCGGGAAGCGACACCGGTCACCTCGCCATTCTCGGCTACGACCCCTACCAGGTCTACACCGGCCGTGGGCCGTTCGAGGCGGCGGGCATCGGCATGGAAGTCTCCCGCGGCGACGTCTCTTTCCGCTGTAACTTCTCCACCGTGGACGCGGATATGGCAGTGATCGACCGCCGAGCCGGCCGCATCACCGAGGGCACCGACCAACTGGCGCAGGCGATCAACGGCCTGCAGATCGAGGACGTCACCTTCTTCTTCAAGGAGTCGGTGGCGCACCGGGGGGCGCTGGTCATGCACGGCCCCGGCCTGGGCGCCAAGGTGAGCGACATCGACCCCCACCGCGAGGGCGAGCGCATCCTGGAGGCCACCCCCCTCGACCCACAGGACGGCGCCAGCCGCAAGACGGCCCACCTGCTGAACCAGTGGGTGCGCCGCACCTATGAGATCCTCAAGGACCATCCGGTCAACCTGCAGCGCTACGCCAAGGGCCTCCCGCCGGCCAACATCGTGCTGCCGCGCGGGGTAGGCGTGGCTCCCGACATCGATGAGTTCGACAAGCTGCACGACGTGGTGAGCGCCTGCGTGGTGGAAACCGGCCTCATCCGCGGCATCGCCCGCTACGTGAACATGGACTTGATCGACGTGCCGGGGGCCACCGGCGGCCTCGACAGCGACATCATGGCGATGGGCCAAGCGATCCTCACGGCGCTGGAAGATCACAACTTCGTGCTGTGCAACGTGAAGGGGCCGGACGTGGCCGGCCACGACGGCGACGGCGAAGCCAAGGTAGAGATCATCCACCGCCTCGATGAGATGGTCGGGCTGCTCTACGAGAACCTCGGCGAGGAAGACGTGCTCGTGGTCACGGCCGACCATGCCACCCCCTGCGTGGTGAAGGACCACTCTGGCGACTCGGTGCCGATCGTTTTCTGGTGCCCGACTGGGCGAGTGGACGACGTCACCGAGTTCCACGAGCGCGCCGTGACGCGCGGTGGGTTGGGGCGCATCCGCGGCGTCAACGTGATGCCGATGATCACCCAGCTCATGGGCGTGCAGGAGAAGTTCGGCGCCTAAAACACGCGGCCGGGAAAGCCGCGGATGAACGTCATTAGGGGCGCCCACAAGCCATCGGGGTACCCCCGCGCGTGCATTCGCGGCCTTCCCGGCCAGCCCTGTCCACACGCACGTGGGCGGGTTTCCCCCGAGGCTGCCCCTCGGCGTCTCCGACGCCGACGGGTCGGATCGCCGGTGTCCCGCCGGCCCCCCGTAGGAGGCGTTTCCGACCCCGAGGGGGTGTTCCTCCTCCAGGAGATGGCCGGAGTGCCCGAGCAATCGGGCTTCACACGGTTAAGAAGCCGCGTCGCCGCGGCGCTCCGCTACTCTCCCAGGAGATGGCCGGAGTGCCCGACAATCGGGCCTCTGCCGGGTAGCCGCGTCGCCACGGCACCCCCGCTGCTCTACCTTGGAAATGGTCTCTTGCCACCCGCTTAACGCTTGGATTGGCGACGAAGCCCCATTTTCATCCCTTCTGGGTGGCTGCCTGCCGGGCATGGAGGACTCCTACGGGGGCCGGCGGGACGCCGGCGATCCGACCGCGAACCGAGCCGGTCACTCTGCCCAGGAGTCGTCCCACTGGAAGAGGGGATCGCGGGGGGCGGCGGATTGGGTGAAGAGCGAGCGGGGGAATGGAGCGCTCAGGGGAGGCATCTCCTCGGGGGCGAAATAGCGCAGTTCCAGCGACTCGCCGTCGATTGGCTCCAGGGTGCCGCCGACGACACGGCACTCGAACAGGATCACGGTGTACTCCACCACGTCGCCATTGGCGTAGGTAAAGCGGTAGCCCTCGGGGCCGCCGAAGACACCAAGGATGCGCTCCGGCACCACCCGCAGGCCGGTCTCCTCCCACACCTCGCGGAGGAGCGCCTGGGCGGGCGCTTCGCCCGGATCAATGGCACCGGCCGGCAAGGCCCACTCGTGGTTGTCGCTGCGCCGCTGCAGCAAGATGCGCCCCTCGGCGTCGCGCACGATGGCGGCGACCCCGGGTGCCAGCACCAGTTCCGAGCCGATGCGTCGGCGCAGGGCTCGCATGTAATCAGAGATCGGCATCGGTGGCGGTTGCCTCTTATCTCCCCCAGCGCGCGGCGCAACCAGGCAGGGGCACAACCCTGGTGATGCAATTCGGGCGCTGACACGGAACGCTGCCGCGCGGCCGGGTCCTCACCCCGCACCAGCGTTCAGGCCAAGGCGGGTTCCCTGCGGGTGGCCTCCGGTCACTGGCGCCGGATGACCCACGCCCGGGTGTCGGCCAACGTTCCGTGTCAGCGCCAGCGCGCGATACGCCGCGGGGCCGTGTCACTCCTTGGGCACCATCACCGCGGGCTTTTCTTTCTGGCGCTTCTCCGCGCGCTTCTCTTTCAGCGACTTGGTCGCTTTCTTCTTTGGCTCACTCTTCGGAGCGCTCTTATCTTTGGCCATCGCTGTCTCCTCATTCTCCGGGGGCGACCATCGGCGCCTGCCCGCACGGATCCGCGGGACCTCGCCGTAGCCCCCGGAGGCCTCAGTCGTCCAGCCAGGTAAGTTCCCCGGTCTGCACCTCCATCAGGGCGCCCAGCACCCGCACGTCGCGGGGCAGGGCCGGTGTCTGGCGCAGCTTCGCGACCGTATCGCGCACGTTTTGGGCCACGTCCGGGCACAGGCCAAACCACTCGCGCAGCGGTTGGGTGCCCAGGGCAAGCCGGCTCACCCTACGCTCTGAGAGACGCTCGCGGAAGGCCAAAGGCTCAATCGACGCCAGCGCGCAGTCGGTGTGACCCACCACCAGGATCGTGCGGACCTTCTGCTCCACCACCGCGATCACCAGCGAGCGGGTCAGGTCGTCGGTGCCGGCGGCGGTGTTGCCGGCCACCCGGATGACCACCGCGTCGCCCGGCCGCAGCCCGAGCGCGTCTTCCAGGCGGCCGGTGAGCCGGCAGTCCATGCAGGCCACTACCGCCAGCCCCAGCCGCGGGGTCGAGGGGATCGCTGTCCGCGCGTGCGCCGCCACGTAGGCCGCGTTGGCGTCGCTGAGACGGCGTCGGAGGTCCTCCGGCGCCAGATCCCCCGGGCCGGGCTCGCGCTGCGTCAGGTCGAGCCGGCCATGCCGCTTGCGAATGGTCTCACCCATCAGGCCCCCCAGGGCGCCTGGCTTCGGCCACGGCGCAAGATCGCGGCCGGATCGGCGGCGCTCGCCGTCCGGTCCGTTCACTCCTGGTATGGCGCTATCCCAACACGGCGTCGCACGCTTCTTCCAGGACGCCAATCGACTCGCGCAGGGCGTCCTCAGGAATTGTCAGCGGCGGAGCGATCTTGATGCACTCGCCGGCGCCGCCCACCGGCGCGAACATCAGCAGGCCGCGGTGCAGGCAGGCCACGTTGATCCGCAGCGCCGTGTCCGGGTCCGGCTCCTTGGTGCCCGGCTTCACCACCTGGATACCGGCCACCAGCCCCTTTCCGGTCAGGCAGCCCAGGTTCCGCGGGTACTTCGCCTGGATCCGCGCCAGCTCCGGCATCAGAATCTCGCCCATCGCCGCCGCGTGCGCCACCAGGTTGCGCGATTGCAGCACCTGCAGGCTGGCAATCGCCGCCGCCACCGGCAGCGGCGAGGCGCTGTGCGTGGAGGTCATCGAGCCGGGAGCGTAGAGGTCCATGATGTCGCGCCGGCCGATCACCGCCGACAGCGGCAGCGACGAGCTGATCCCTTTGCCGCAGGCGATCAGGTCGGGCGTGATGCCGTAGTGCTGGAAGCAGAACATCTTGCCAGTGCGCCCGAAGCCAGCCTGCACCTCATCCATCGTCAGCACGATGTCGTGCTCGCGGCAGAACGCCTCCAGCTTCTGCGCGTATTCGACGGGCAAGAAGTCCGGGCCGCCGCCCTGGTAGCTTTCGGTCATCACCCCGGCGATCTCCGCCGGCTGGATCCCCTGGTCGCGCAGCGTCTTCAGGAACAGGTCGAACGAGGTGTCCTCGTTCTTGAAGCCGTCCGGGAATGGCACCTGCACGAACGTCCGGTCGCGGTCCACCATCCAGCGCTTCTGGCGCTCCCAGCCTCCGGCAAGCTGCGACCCCATGGTGCGCCCGTGGAAGCCGTTGACGAAGGAGACGAAGTACTTCTTGCGCGGACCATGCTTTTCCAGGGCGTAGGTCTTGCTCAGCTTGATGCAGTTCTCCGTCGCCTCGCTGCCGGTGCTGAGGAGGAAGACGGTGTAGTTGTTCGGGTCCGGCGAGATGCCCTGCAGCATCTCGGTGAGCTGCGCGCGCTTCTCGTGCACGAAGACGTACGTGGAGAGGAGGCCCTGCTCGATCATCTCCTGAAGGGCCTGCTTGATCTCAGGGCAGCCATGGCCCACGTTGGCGACCAGCACGCACGACGACCAATCGATCCAGCGGTTGCCCCAGCGATCGTAGACCAGGAAGTCCTCCGCCTTGTGCCACACAATCGGCGGCTGCCCGGCCATCGACTGCGGCTCGCTTCGCCGCAGCGTCTCGAAGATCGGCAGCGACTCCGGCACCGGGATCTTGGTCTTGATCGTCCGGTATTTCGTCTCAATCTGTGGAACCGCCACCGGTTCCAGGCTGTAAACGGCCACTCATACCTCCGTTAGCTCACTGGCGCCTCGGCCACGTCCGCGGTGGCTCGTGGCAGCGCCGCTCTGGCGAAGCGACCCGTGATCGCCACGCTGCTCCCCAGGGTTCACCAACACGCTCCCACGAACGGCGATGGCGTTTGGGGGAGCGCGCGACTATCCCGCGTGGCCAAACTCGACGTGCGGCTCGCCCTCATAGACGATGCGCACCGCGTCGCCGTCGGCCAGGATCGACTTCCGGGCCGCTTCCACCACCAACTCGTTGATGAAGCTGTTGGCCGGGGTAGCAATCAGCCCCTTCGCGTCCACCTCGCGGATCAGCTCCTGCCGACGCCGCAGCGCCGCCGCCTCGTCCAGGCCGGCCACGGCCGCCTCAATCTGGTGTGCCGTGTTCAGGATAGCGCTCACCGAGTCTGGCCCATAGCCGACCGGCTTGTAGCCGACGCCCTCCCAGGCGGCGTACTGGAAGAAGTCTGGGTTCACGTAGTTGTAGCGCGTGCCGCCGGGGCCAATCGTGTCCTGATAGCTGTAGGCCACGCCGCGAAACTGGTCGTCGTGCTCCAGCAGGCCGCAGCGGTTGTCGCCCTCGAAGTACATCACCAGGCCCTGCTCGTTCGAGCCGGCGCCGTCATCCGGGTAGCCCAGGCCATTCGTCACCGAAAGGATCGCGCCGTTCTCGTAGCGCACCCGCCCGTGCGACCAGAGGTAGCCCTCTTTGCCATTTGGGAACCGCCCCTTCACGCCGCACACCGAGACTTCCACCGGCCGGATCCCGGTGATGAAGTAGACCAGGTCCACGTAGTGGCAGCCGATGTAGACGAACGGGTCGGTCTTGTCCACCGTGAACCAGTTCTGGAAGTTGGAGTGGCGGTAGTAGTACGGCTCGATCAGGCGGGCTTCGCCGTAGACGAACGCGCCGAAGTTGCCAAGTTCGCAATGGCGGCGGGCAATCAGCGAGCGGCGGTCGAAGCGCTTGTGATACTCCACGCCGACGAACAGGCCCTTCTCCAGTGCCAGCTTCTCTACTTCCACCGTCTGCCGGTACTCCAGCACCAGCGGTTTGACGCACAGGACGTGCTGGTTGTGCCGCAGCGCCGTCATCACCACCTCGTAGTGGAACTGATCGGGCACGGCGACGACCACCACCTGGCGGGGCGGCATCTCGGCGATCACCTTCTGGTAGAGGTCGGGGTACATCCGGTCGGCCGGCTCGGACAGCGCCGGATAGGGGATGAACTGCTGCCCGGGGAACGCCTGCGCCAGGACAGCGCTTTCCTTCAGCTCCTTCAGGGGAGCGCTGTTGAGGGCGCAAACGCGGATCTCCCCCACCACGCCGCCGCGCTGGAGGTGGTAAACCGCCGGCAGCAGCAGGTCGTTGGTGATCATCCCGCCGCCCACAATGGTGACCGCAATCGGCTTGCTCATTCACTACTCCCTACGTTTGCCGGAATGCCGGCCGGAAAGGCTGCCGCAGGGTCGCGCGTCGGCCGCCGGTCTGCGCGTTGGTGTTCGCTGGCGCCCTCGGCGGCATTCTTTCGCGGCGCTCCGGCCACGCTCTTTAGTCTGTAGTTCGTGACGGGGTGCCTGGGTGCCTTCGTCTCAAAGGGACCCGCGTGGTGGGCGCGCCGGCTCGCTCTTGGCGCGTTGGTCATCAGATGGAACGTTGACGGGCGCCGCGCGCGAGAAGGAGGCCGCGGTGGCGGTGCGGGCATTGCCCCAGAAGGTGGCGATGCGTGGGTCGCACTGCGGACAGCTCGTGGGGCCGCACTCGTAGCGTCGTGGGCCCACCTCCTTGAAGAGGGCGCGCGCGACCACCCACACGAGCTTCCAGGTGTAGCCACATTGCCAGCACGTGAGCC
>JAAZEB010000146.1 GCA_012512505.1 Armatimonadota bacterium
CGGAGTGCCCGAGCAATCGGGCCGCTGCTGGGCGGCCGCGTCGCCGCGGCGCTCCGCCGCCCTACCCTGGAAATGGTCTCTTGCCACCCGCCTAACGCTTGGATCGACGAGAGCACTATTTTCAGACTCTTGGGTGCCCGCCGGGCATGGGAGGCTCCTACAGGCCGGTGCTCCGGCGGCCAGGCCGGCAGGACTCCCCTGCCCCGCCGGCGAACTGCGCCCAAACTCACCGACCGATGCCAATCGAGAGGGATCTGCCATGCGCCCAAGCCTGCTTGCCGCCATCGGCCTTTGCTTCGGTACGGCGCCTTGCCTCGGCGCCGTCACGCTCGACCTGGGGCTTGCCACCATCCGCCTGGACGAACGCGGACGCGTCGTCTCGGTGCGGTGCGGTGGGCGGGAGTATGCCGGTCCGCGACCCCAGCCCGCGTTCGAGGTAGCCACGGAGCGGGGCGTGTTTCGCCCGGTTTCCGTGCGGCGCGCCGGCCAGGAGCTGCTGGTGACCTTCGAGGGCGGCGGCCGGATGCGCCTGGCCCTCACCGAAGGGAAGGGCTTTGCCGTCCTGAAGGTGACCGACCTGGCCGTGCCCGCCACGGTGGAGCGGCTGCGCCTTTTCTCGCTGCCGCTGAAGGCGCTGGAGACCGTGGCGGAGCCGATGAACGCCGCCTACGACGCGCGGGCTGCCTTCGCCGTGATGAGCACCGAGGTGAACGTGCGCCCGCTGGCGCAGCATGGCGTCAGCAACAGCGCCGACCTGGATGGGTGTACACACCGCTTTGAGCCGATCACCGAGGGGGCGCGGGAGGGCCACCGTGCCGCGCGCTTCACCGCCACCAGTCGCCGCGACAGTAACGATGGCTGGAGCGTGGTCCACCAGCCGCTCTCGGTACCGCTGGATCTGCGTGGCTGCCAGGCGATCCGGGCCTGGGTGCATGGCGACGGGGGTGGCCAGCATCTGAAGATCCAGCTCGCCGACGGCCAGGGTGGCTTCCGGGACGACTACATCCCGATCGACTTCACCGGCTGGCGCCAGGTGCCGCTGAACCAGCCCGCACTGGACACCCTGCGCTACGACCACGTGACGCAGCTCAGCTTCTACTACAACTACCTGCCCGCGGGCCGCACCGTCACCTGCCTCCTCGATCAGGTGGAGGCGCTCGTCGGTGAGGGCGACTCGCCCCGCGTCGTTTTGCTGGAGGGGTTCGAGGATCCCAACTCCACGCTGTGGCCCTTCGAGGGAGTGCGCCTGGCGGCGCAGACGGAGCAGCGGTATGGGATCGAGCCGGCTGGCGTGGCCGTGGTCGCCTGCCCGCGGAGTTCATTTATCCCCTCGATCTCTCGCATGGAGCGCGCCGCCGGCCTCCCCTCTCCGCGCCCGGGCGGCGCCTGGAGCAAACGCTCACCCTGGGTGAAGCGCTCGTACCTGTTCATCACCAGCTTCGCCGCCGCCGATACCGACGAAGTGATCGCCTTTGCCCGGCGCGGCGGCTTCCACATGATCCTGATCGGCCAGGAGTCATGGTGCGCATCCACCGGCCACTACGCGATCGACACCACCAACTTCCCCGGCGGCCTGGAGACGCTTCGGGCGACCGTCGCTCGCCTGAAGCAGGCGGGGTTCAAGGTGGGCCTGCACTACCTCGCGCCCTCGATCTATCCGCCCGACCCCTACCTGACGCCAGTGCCGGATCCGCGCCTGGTGCGCGATGCCTTCGCCGAACTGGCCGCCGACGTGGACGCCACCGCCGACTTCATCCCCACCACGACACCGCCGGCGACCTTCCCCGCCGAGGACGGGGGCTACATGGGTCAGGGTGCGGTGATCCAGATCGGCAACGAGCTGATCCAGTACCGCGAGCGCTCGATGGAACCGCCCTACGGCTTCCGCGGCTGCACCCGCGGCCTGCACGGCACGAAGGCCACCGCGCACGCGCGGGGGAGCCGCGTCGCGCACCTGCGTAAGTCGTACGGCTACTTCCTCTTCGACATGGACACCGACCTCATCGAGGAGGTGGCCGACAACCTCGCCCGGGTGGTCAACGCCTGCGACCTGGACATGATCTACTGGGACGGCTCCGAGGCGCTTCAGGGCGAGCACTGGTACTACAACGCCAAGCTGCATAAGGCATTCTACGATCGCTTCCGCAACAAGGACATGCTGCTGCAGGCCAGCAGCTACAGCCACTACTCCTGGCACATCGTCTCGCGCATGGCCTCCGCCGATGGACATGGCGACCTGAAGGGCTACCTCGACCAGCGCACCCCCGGCTTTCGGTGGTACAACGCCAACCTGATGCCGCTGGACATCGGTTGGTACTACGTCTACAACACCAGCGCCACCACCGACCAGTTCGAGTACGTGCTTAACAAGTCGCTGGGGTTCAACGCCTCGATCTCCCTGCAAACGAACCCGGCCTCCATCCGCACCCACCCCTACATCGGCGAGATCGTGGACCTGATCGGGGCCTACGAGCGCCTGCGGCTGGGCGGGGAGGTGCCGGAGGCAACCCGCGCCCGCTTGCGTCAGCCGCAGCGAGACTACCACTTGCTGCAGGAAGAGGGCGAGCCGGTGCTGCAGCGCGTGGTCTACGAGCCATGGCGCGCGGTGACCACCGCCACCGGCGCCGAGTGGGAGATCGAGGTGAAGGAAGGGCCGGCCCGTGTGGGGGTTGAGCTGCTGGTGCAGCCGGGCTACCGGCTGGAGCCGGGGCCGTCCTACCGCTCCCCGCAGGCGGTGCTGCTGGAGGGCTTCGATAGCCTGGCTCCCTACCTGGGTGACCCCGCCAGCCGCATCGACGTGATCGGCCAGACGCTGCCGGGGGTCACCCAGCGCTTCGAGTCGGTGGCTGAAGACGCCCGCGAGGGAGAGAAGTGCGCCGTCTACACCGCCACGAGCACCCTCTCCGATGAGAGTGGCTGGTCGTGTGTTGGCCGCCAGTTCGACCCGCCGCTGGACCTCTCCTGGCACCAAGGGATCGGCTTCTGGCTGCGCGGCGATGGTGGTGGCGGCGCCTTCAAGCTGCAGCTTCGTGACGAGACGGGCGCCACCGACTACTACATCCGCAACGACTACCAGGGCTGGCGCTACCACCAGCTTGCCCGCCCCGAGAAGGACCCGATCGACTATCGCCGCGTGCGCTATCTGGCGTTCTACTACAACGGCCTGCCGGGAAAGAAGAGCGTGACCTGCGCCATCGACGACGTGAAGGCGCTGCCGGCGCTGGATGCCGCCACGGTGGGGCAGCCAACGGTGGCCGTCGCCGACAAGCGCCTGACCTGGAACGTATCCCTCAGCGAGGGGCAGGCGCTTAGCTACTGGCCCGGCCAGGCGACGCGGGTGACCGGGCCCGACGTCGGGCAGGTGGAGCAACTCTCCTCGCCGGAGGATCTGGTGCTCCCGGCCGGCCGCTACCGGGTACGCCTCACCTGGGGCGAGGGGCGTGGCGCCGCCGTCACCATGCGCCTGACCCTGCAGCCCCCAGAGCGCCTGCCGGTCTCCGCCCGCTCAAAGCGCCGGTGAGGTGCCGCGGCTCCCGACGAGGTACCACGGGCCTCGGCGTGTACCCACAGCACCGCTGATGTCAGAACTCGCCGATCAGTACCCCTACCGGTCGGCTAGTCGGGCGTGCCAGTAGGCCGGTCGGCGCTTCAAGTGCATCACAGCGACAATGAACAGGCTGCCGTCAGTCTCAGTGGTGTAAAGGATGGCGAAGGGGAAGCGATGCGTCAGGTAGCGCCTGACATCCTGATCCACTTCTGGAAAGGCCCGGGGGAAGGCCAGGATACTCTCGATACCGCGCTCGACTTCGGCCACGAAAGCATCTGCTAGTTCATCGCGGATGCTGCGGTAGTAAACAATGGCTTCGTAGTATTCCTGCTAAGCTGCAGGATGGAAGCAGTAGGTCACCTCTTGAGCAGTTCCCTTGCTTCCGCTAGCACCTGTTCGCCTGGGATGCCCTGCACTGCCCCGGATCTCAGCTCGTCCCTTCTCCTCTTGACAACCTCAAGCTGAGCCCGCTTGACCTCCGGATCAATGCGCGCGGTCAGGTCTGCCAACAGGCGCTCCAGCAGATCCTCCTTCGCGTCGTCCGGCAGTGACATCACATCCGCAAGAACACTCTCCACACTCACTGACATCTCCCCGGTCTCCTTCAGTGGGCGCCGGCTTCGTCTTGCCTGCTATGCCCGAATCGCCCAGGCTGATGCGCGTCCTCAGGGCGCCAGGCCGAGGTCACGGCCGACCTGCTCTCCTCGGCATGGCGCGCAAATCCGTACCCATTATACCGCGGCGTTCCGCAAGATCGTGTGCCAAAGCGTCACCGGGCGGCGAGGGCGGTGATGCCGGCAACTCCCAGCACGCCTTCGCTGCAGGTGGCCCGGATCTCGACCGCCTCCAGGAGGCGCTGCGGGTCGCAGGCGAAGGAGAGCACGTCGGCGTGGGGGGCGGACATCCCCCGGTGGATGAACGGCCATCCTGGCGGCCACACCAACCGGCCAAACGGCACCGGGGTCCCCTCCTGGCTGAAGTGCTGGAAGTAGCAGTCGAGGTTGTAAGGCGGCACCAGCGAGTGGATCTCCTCGCCGCCGTCGGCATAGCGCAAGAGGATCTCCCCGTTCGGCACGTAGTTCTTGGTGGGGTGAACGTAGCACTGCAGCAGCACCCAGAGGCGCTCGCAGCGCTGGCCCACCGGCACGGTTACCCCCGCCGGCAGGGGGTAAGGCGGCCAACTGGAGAGCGCCAGCAGGTTGTTGGGCGTCCGCCCGAGCGCCGGGTGGGGCCGGCCGGCGGTGAGGAAGCGCACCCCAAGGTCCGTCTCCAGCACGCGCGGTTGGGGCGCCCCGGCC
>JAAZEB010000020.1 GCA_012512505.1 Armatimonadota bacterium
ATCCCTACACCGATAGGCGGGTGCGAACCCGCTCCACCGCTTCCTCGGCGTCCTCGCGCTTGCCGAAGGCCGTGAGGCGCAGGTATCCCTCGCCGCTGGGCCCAAACCCGGCACCCGGCGTGCCCACGACGTGCGCTTCGTTCAAGAGACGGTCGAAGAACTCCCACGAGGTTAGCGCGCCCGGGCTCTTCACCCAGATGTAGGGCGCGTGGACGCCACCATACACGGTCAGGCCGATGCTTTGCAGGCCCTCCCGAATGATGCGCGCGTTCTCCATGTAGTAGTCGATCACAGCCTGTGTCTGCTGGCGACCATCCTCGGTGTAGACCGCCGCGGCCCCGGCCTGGACCACGTAGGGAACCCCGTTGAACTTGGTGCTCTGGCGGCGGTCCCAGAGGGGATTGAGGGCCACGCGGCTGCCGTCGGGAGCAGTCACCTGAACCTCCCGCGGCACGATGGTGTAGGCGCAGCGCGTGCCGGTGAAGCCCGCCGTCTTGGAGAAGCTGCGGAACTCCACGGCAACCTCCCGGGCGCCCTCCACCTCGTAGATGCTGTGGGGGATCTCCGGGTCGCGGATGTAGGCTTCGTAGGCCGCGTCGTAGAGGATCACGGCGCCGGTCTGGTGGGCGTACTCCACCCACTCCTTCAGCGCTTCGCGCGTGATGGTGGCGCCGGTTGGGTTGTTGGGGTAGCAAAGGTAGATCAGATCCACCGGGCGGTCAGGCAGCGCCGGGCGGAAGTTATTCTCGGCCGTACACGGCAGGTAGACCAGGCGGCTGTAGCGTCCGCTCGCATCCAGGTCGCCCGCGCGCCCGGCCATCACGTTGCTGTCCACGTAAACGGGGTAAACCGGGTCGGTAAGGGCCACGATGCTTTCCGGGGCGAACAACTCCTGGAAGTTGGCCGTGTCCGTTTTGGCGCCATCGCTGATGAAGACCTCGTCGAGCGACAGCGTGACGCCGCGGGGGGCAAAGTCGTGCTGGATGATCTTCTCGGCGAGGAAGGCGTAGCCGCGCTCCGGGCCGTAGCCACGGAAAGTGGCTTCCTCGCCCATCTCATCCACCGCGCGGTGCATCGCCGCAGTGACCGCCGGCGGCAGGGGGCGAGTGACATCGCCGATGCCGAGGCGGATCACCGAGGCATCCGGGTGTGCTTCCTGGAAGGCAGCCACCCGCCGGCCAATCTCAATGAAGAGGTAGCTCCCCTTCAGCTTCAGATAGTTCGCATTCACTGATGCCAATGCAGACCTCCACGAGTAAGAAAACAGGGAGATTGAAACGCCAAAAGCCGGCACCGGGAGCGGCGCGCACCGCGTCGCTGGCCCGTTCCGTGCCGCGGATTTCCGTGTTCGGCAACCACTTCTCCCACGAGGGGGCCACCTCCTGCAAAGCGGTTCGGGCGCGCGCGCAACGGCCGCTACAGGCCTTGACGCTGCGCGCGCACAAGTGCTATACTGGAATACGCGTAGGAATGGGCCATGGCCATACACGTGGGCACCTCCGGTTTCAGCTACCAGGACTGGCGCGGCCACTTCTACCCGGAGGATGTGCCAGACCGTGAGATGCTCTCCTTCTACGCCCAGCAGTTTCACACGGTGGAGGTGAACGCGACCTACTACCGGCTCCCCGGGCCCGCGACGTTCTCCCGCATGCAGAAGAAGGTTCCGCCGCGCTGCTGTGCGCGTGTGACCGGGGTCACTGCTGCCGTGGTGGTTGCACGCGGAGGCCTGAGAGCGCTACGATTACCTGTATTCGACGGCGAAGCTGCAGGAGTGGGTGCCGCGCGTTCGTGAACTCGCCCGCACGACGCAGGAGACCTACGTGTTCTTCAACAACCACTACCCGGGCAAGGCGGGCAAAAACGCCCAGATGTTCACGCAGCTTTTTCTATCGCTCCCCGAGTAGTGGAACCAACCGGCCGCAGAACCCGTCAACGAACCAGCGGGGCCGGGGCGCGAGGTTCGTGGGGCCGTTCGCCAGGCGCTGGTGCGGGGCACCAGGTGTCAGGTGCCAGGTGTCAGGTGTCAGGGCGTCGGTGCGGGGCGCCGTCAACGACGCCCCTGACCCATGGGACAAGCCCCCTGAAGGACCTTCCCTTCGCCCGGGTAGTCCTTTAGGGCTCTCCGGACTCTACCGGAGTGAGCGAGGTGTCGCCGGTTCCCCGCCGTGAGGAGAAACGCCAATGGAACGCCGTGGGTTCTCCCGAACAGTGTGGGCCTGGGTAGCCGTGCTGGTTCTCGGAGCCGGGGGAGCGGTGCCGGCCGCGGAGGAGCCGGCCGCGCCGCCCGCGGCAGAGGCCGCCGCGCCAGCGGAGAAGAAGGCCGGCGAGGTGCTGGTGGTGCTCAGCGATGACGGCACCGTGACCTTGAGCGCCGTCAATGCCAGTGCCAAGGCAGTGATCAACGCCCTGTCGGAGAAGACCGGGCGGCCGATCCGGATGGAGCCGGAGAGCGAGGCCCAGGTAAGCCTGACGCTGGTCAACCAGCCGTTCGAGCAATTGTTGGTTGCCGTGGCACAAGCGATCACCTACACGCCCAGCCGCTGCTACCTCCTCTCGCCGCGCCAGGAGGGCCAGGAGTTGCCCGACCGGCAGCAGCTGCCGGAGGGGCTTCCCACCGTCTCGCTGACCCTGGCGCGGCCGGCGTCCGTGGCCGGGGTTGTAGCCGCCTTGCGGGCGGTGACGCAGTTGGACATCGAAGCGGCGGAAGGGCTGAAGGGTGAAGCCACGCTGCAGGTGACCGACGTGCCGCTGCCGGAGGTGCTGGATTCGCTGTGCAAGCAGCTCAACGCGGTGTGGCGCCTGGGCTACCGCCTGAAGTCCGCCGCGACGGGTACCGCCGCGCCGACTGCCGCCGACGCGGAAGCCGCACGCCAGGAGATGGAAGCCTGGGCAGAGATGACGGAGGAGGAGCGGCAGTTCCTCGCCCGGCAGCACACCGGCAACCTGCTGCGGGCCGACCCGGCGGAGCGCAAGCGCCAGATCAGCACGCTGGTGACGCAACTGCGCGAACTGAGCCGCGCGCTGGCGCCGCTGACCGGGGAGGAGCGGGCAAAGATGGCCAAGGCGATCGAGCAGCGCGCCGCCCCCTACCTGCGGGAGCTGGAGCAGCTTCCCCGAGAGCAGCGGCGCGACTTCCAGCCGGTGATCCAGGCGTTCCAGCGCGTGATGGCCGTCGCCAAGACGCCACCGGCCCAGGGAGAACGCCCGGCCGAGCAGCGCTGAACCACACTGCCGCTCTACCCGGCAGTTGAGGTTTCGCCGCGCCGCGAATGGGAAAGGATCGGGTGGTGGCAGCAGCAGCGCCGGCGCCACCCGGGTCCTCCCGTGTGCTGTTTCCCGGATGCGGGCTTCCTCGCCGCTGCCAGCGAACGGGCCGCGGGGCAGGCAGCGGATACCGCGGGCTCCGCCTGGGAACGTTGACGAGGAACCTCACCATCGGGGCCAGGGGCTGCCGGTGACGGCCCGGGGTGGCCCGAAGGCAGCGTGGCCCTCGTCTTCTGATGTCTATCGACGCGCCCTCAGGGCTTCTTGCATCCTGTTTTGGTGGTTGGGCCCCTGGGATTGGGGCGGGCCGGGGTGTGCCAGGAAGGTAAGAGCATGGACTTGGAGATCGTGGTCAAAAAGGAAACGGGTGAGATTGCCGAGATGCTTCTGCGCGGCCGGGTGGACGTGCAGACGGCCGAGCTGCTGAGGACGCGCATCTCCGGTCTGATCGACGAGGGCATCCGCCATATCCTGCTGAACATGCGCCGGGTGAAGTTCATCGATAGCGTCGGTCTCGGGTCGCTGATCGGCGCCAGGCGTCGGGTGGTCGAGGCCCAGGGCAGCCTGCGCCTGATACACCTCAGCCCCGCCGTGGCGAAAGCACTGGAGATGACCCACCTGACGCGGGTGTTCGATGTTCACGAGAACACCCAGGAAGCCGTTGCGGCCCTGGCAGGCGGCGCGTGAGGCGCTCCGGCGCGGCGGCGCCGCGCCATCCCCTCCGCCCGGGGGTTCCGCCCCACTGACCCCCCGATGCCTCGCCACGCGACACGGCACAAGGGAGCCGGCCGACCTGCGAGCGCACGCTGCCTGTGGGCGCGCCGAACATGAGCAGGAACAGCAGCCTCCGCGGCGAACTAGGCCATGGTGCCCTTTGGCGGCGATGCCGCCGATGACGGATTGCACCAGAGGGGTCCCCCGGTGCCCGCCAGGCTCTCCACCGAACACCCAAGATGGGCGCCCGATGCCCGGGCGCTCCTCTTTGTGACCGGCACAACCCGTATCTACCTTCTGGAGGTGCCGTCGGGTCGCGTCCGCTTCCTCACCCACGGCCATGACCCCGAGTGGTCGCCGGATGGCCGGCTGGTTGCCTTCATCCACCCCGGCCCTGAGTGGCAGCTAGGTCTGATCCAGGCGGACGGCTCCGGCCGCACGCTGCTGGCCCGCATCCCCCTGGGTCTGCGCGGCGGCCTCACCTGGGATCCGCGGGGGCATGCCCTCTACGTGGTGGACCGCGCCGGCCAAACCCTCGTTGTTGACGTGCGCGACGGCAAGGTGCGGTCGGCTGGCATCCCCCTGCCGGTCGAACGGTTGGTCTGTTCCCCCGATGGCGAGTGGCTGGCGCTCATTGCCGCGAGTGGCGGCGATGGGGCGCCCGGGGGCGTCTACCTCTACCGTCGCCGCGATCAGGAGCTGATCCCGGTCACCCCGGTGGCGGCGACGACGCTCGCCTGGGCATACAAGGGGCGAGTGCTGCTGGCGCTCAACCCGGCAACAGGAGAGTACGTGCGCTACGACATGGCAACCGGGCGCACGCAGCACCGCCGCGCCTCCGACGGCTTGATCCCCCTGGTGCCCTCGCCCACCGCCGACGAACTGCTTCATGACAGCGAGCGTGCTCCCGGCGCCTTGCTGCTGGGAGAGATCGGCGGGAACCGCCTGCGCAGCTTCGCCCACGGCTTCCTGCCGGCCTGGTCGCCCGACGGCGAGTGGATCGCCTTCTTCGACAGCGAAGACGAAGAGGGAAGCCTGTGCACGCAGAGCCGCAACGGCGCCAACTTCACCCGCTGGGCCGGCACCGCCCCAGACCCGCCACTGCGCGAGCGCCTCGTCAACCTGGCCATTTGGGGGATCACCGCGGTGGTCTTCCCCGGGCTGCCCGCGCTCGCCTTCACGGCGGCCACCTATGCCTTCCTTCCGGGCACCGGCGCCTGGCGCTTGCCCGTGCTGCTGCTTGCCTGGGTGCTGTTCTACATCCTCTATAGCGTCGGCTTGCGTGGTGCGCGGCAGATCGCGGACTCGTTCGAGTCGTCGCTGGCGGGCTACCTGCTGGCGCTAGCGCCGGCGGGCCTGTTGGCCGCGGCGGCCGCCACCACGGCCCTCTCCCTGTCCCTATACTGGCTGGTGCCCCTGGCCGCGGTCTGGCTGGCCGTCTGCACCTTTGGCGCCACCGCGCTGACATGCCGGCCGGCTGGCTCGCGCCGTGCCCTCGTCGCCGCCTGGGTGCTCACGCTAGCGGTCACAAGCGCCGCCGCCGCGCTGCACCTCCAGCGCCGCCCCGCCGCGGACCCCGGCGCCCTCACCAACGCCAACACGACTGCCCCACTCACCACCCCGGTTCGGCAGGAGGACCGGTGAATCCGGAGTGCTTTTACCGCCAGGTGTGGGCGCTGGTCCGGCGGATCCCACGCGGCCGGGTGATGTTCTACGGCCAGATCGCCGCGGTGCTGGGCTGCCCCGGGCGCGCCCGCGCCGTCGGTTTCGCCATGCGTCACGCCCCCCACGACGTTCCCTGGCACCGTGTTGTCTCCGCCCGGGGGATCATCTCCCCACGCCCCGACCGCGAATCGATGGCCGAGCAGCGCCGCCGCCTCGAAGCGGAGGGGGTGCCCTTCGACGCCGAGGGGCGCCTCCCCCTCCGCGACCTGCTCTGGGAACCGGGGGAGTAGCCCCGCGCCCACTGCTCCCCGCCGGCAGCCGGCCGGAGGTGGCGACCAACGCCGTATCCTGGTATAATGAAGGCAGCCACCCGTTCGCGGCAACCGCGGCGGAATCGTGTGGCTTTGGTTTCGCGCTGCTATGAGTCTGCTTACGGTCAATGGGATCGCCAAAAGCTACGGGCTGCAGCAGGTGCTGCAGTCCGTGTCGTTCATCGTTGGGCCGGGCGAGAAGGTGGCCCTGGTGGGCCGCAACGGCTGCGGCAAGACCACGCTGCTCCGCCTGATTGCCGGGGTTGAGGCGCCGGACACCGGGGCGATCTCCTTGCTGCCGGGAACGCACGTCGGCCACCTGGCGCAGGATGTGGACCTCTCCGGCGGCGAGACGCTGCTCTCGGCGGTGGCAAACGCTGTGCCGCGTCTGGTGGCGATGGAGCAGCGCCTGCGCGAACTGGAGGCGCAGCTTGAGGCGGGCGCGCCCGGCGCCGAGAGCGCCTACGCCGCCTATGCCGAGCTGCAGCAGGAGTTCGCCCAGGCCGGCGGTCCCGCCTACCCCGGGCGGGTGAAGGCCACCCTGGCCGGCCTCGGCTTCCGCGAGAGTGACTTTTCTCTGCCCGTCGCCGCCTTGAGCGGGGGACAGCGCACTCGCGCCGGCCTCTGCATGCTCCTTCTGCAGGAGCCGGACCTGCTGCTGCTGGACGAGCCGACCAACCACCTGGACCTGCCGGCCATCGAGTGGCTGGAGGAGTACCTCGGGCGCACTCGCTCGGCACTCCTGATCGTCTCACACGACCGCTATTTCCTGGACCAGGTGGTGTCGCGAGTGGTGGAGCTGGACGGCGGCAAGCTGTTCAGCTATCCGGGCAACTACACGGCCTACGCCCGCCTGCGTGAGGCGCGGCTGCAGCAGCAGCAAGTGGAGTGGGAGCGCAACCAGGAGCAAGCAGCCAAGCTGGAAGACTACATCCGCCGCTACCGGGTGTCGCGCGCCACTCAGGCCAAGAGCCGCGAGAAGGCGCTGGCACGGATCCAGCTCGACAAGCCGCGTACCCGGGAGGCGGAGCTGCGCCTCCACCTGACCGCGGGCCTGCGCAGCGGCACCGAGGTGCTCCGCATCGAGCGCCTGGCCAAGGCCTACGCCGACAAGCAGTTGTTTCAGAGCCTGGACCTGGTGGTGCAGCGGGGCGAGCGAGTCGGCGTGGTGGGCCCGAACGGTTCCGGCAAAACGACGCTGCTGAAGATCCTGGTGGGGCAGGCACAAGCGGATAGCGGCTATTTCGCCTTCGGGCACAACGTGGAGCCCGGCTACTTCGCCCAGGACCTCTCCGGGGCGCAGCCAGAGAACACGCTGCTGGATGAGATCCTGGACGCCGGCGCCGCCACCTACGAGGAAGCCCGCAGCCTGCTGGCGCGCTTCCTCTTCTTTGGCGACGATGTCTTCAAGCGCGTGGGGGATCTCAGCGGCGGCGAGACCAACCGTCTGGCGCTGGCCCGCATCTTCCTCTCCCACGCCAACCTGCTCTTGCTCGATGAGCCGACCAACCACCTCGACATCGCCGCGCGCGACCGCCTGGAGGAGACGCTCCTCGCCTTCTCGGGCACCATCATCTTCGCCTCGCACGACCGCTATCTGCTGGACCGCGTGGCGACGCGCATCGTGGAGGTGGCCGGCGGCGAGGCGAAGGTCTACAACGACACCTACGCGGAGTACCGCCGCCGCAAGGAACGCGAGCGGCTGCTGGCAGCGCAGGCCGCGGCCCGGGCGGAGCGGGCGGCGGCCGCGGCGGCACGCCCGGCACCGCGCCCCATGGCACGGGGCGCTCGCCCGCAGGACCTGCGCCGCGCGGTGAAGGCGGTGGAAGAGCGCATCGCCGCCGCCGAGGCGCGCGCGAGCGAGCTGGAGGCGATCCTGGCAGACCCGTCCAGCTACACCGACGCCGACCGGGTGAAGGAGGCAACAGCCGAGTATGAGGCCCTCAGTGCCTCCCTGCCGGAGCTGATCGCCGAGTGGGAGCGGCTGGCCGAGCAGGTGGAGGCGATCAGCGCCGGCTGAGTCGTGTGCCGCAGCGCCGATGCCGCCTGGCCACGCTTCGCCAGGTGCTCCTTCAGCTTGCGGATGCGCTCGCTGGTGGGCGGGTGCGTCTTGAAGTAGGTCGCCAGCCCCGTGCTCTCCTTCCCCTCACGAGCGCGTAGCTGCTCGAAGAAACGGACCATCGCCTGGGGATCGTAGCCGGCCTCGATCAAGTAGTCGGCGGCGTGGCGGTCGGCCTCCAGCTCGTCCTTGCGGCCGTAGCCCAGGAGGGCCAAGTTGGCAGCCATGTTGGCCAGGTTGCGCGCTAGCGAGCCGTCGTCCTTGAACAGGAACCGGAGGGCGAGGCTGCCGATGAGCGCCTTCTCGGTCTGGCGCACGGCGTGCTTGCGCGTGGTGTGGGCGATCTCGTGGGCGATGACGCCGGCGAGCTGGTCGCGGTCATTGCCGACAAACTCCAGCAGCCCGGTGTTGATGTAGACGTAACCGGGCACGGAGAGGGCGTTCACTTCCTTGCTCTGGAGCACGCGAAACTTCCAGGGCAGCTTCGGGCGGCTACTCACCTGCGCCAGGCGCTTCCCTATCGTCTCGACGAGCGTGGTCGCCCGCGTATCTTGTGAGAGCCCATAGCGCGCCTCGACTTCGCGCGCGGCGTCATCCCCCATCTGCAGCTCCTGCTGCTCGCTGATCAGGCCAGCCCGGGCGGCCGGCAAGGATCCCCCCAGGCTCAGGAGGCACACCAGACCCACCCACCAGAGCCGTTTCATCGTCGCCACCATCACTCGCTCCCTCCCGCGTGGAACGCGCCGCCGCGAGCCGACCCGGCGGCTGTCCGCGCGCGCGTTTCTGATCCGATAGACACCCGCAAGGGCCAGAAGGTTCGCCGGCGGGTAGATCTCAGGCGGGATACCAGCAGCTTCACCCCTACGGCGCCCCGCCTGGCCCGCTCAGCCATGGGCAAGGGCCACGGCGTAGACGGCGGTGGCCCCGGCAGCGCGCAGCACCCGCGCGCACTCGTGGAAAGTGGCGCCGGTCGTCACTACGTCGTCGAGCAGTAGCACCGAGCAGCGCAGCGGTGCCGTGCCGCGGAACGCGAAGGCATCGCGCAGGTTCTCGCGGCGCTGGGGAGCGTTCTGCCCCACCTGCGGGCGAGTATGGCGCACTTTCGCTACCAGGTCGCGGCGCAGCTCAAGGCCACGCGGCGGCGCCACGGCCGCGGCCAATAGCTCCGCCTGGTTGAAGCCGCGCTCGCGTCGGCGCGCGGAGTGGAGGGGCACCGGGACCAGCAGGTGCGCGCGGCGTAGCTCCGGCTCCTCGTCAAGCACCCGCGCCACCAGCTCCGCCAGGACCGGCACGATAGCGGTGGTGCCCCGGTACTTCAGGGCATGGATGGCGGTGCGGAGTGGCCCCTCAAACGGACCGTAGGCACGGCAGCAGTCGAAGGCCGCGGGCAGCTCGCGGCAGCGCCAGCAGTAAGCGCGCTCGTGGAAGACGCTCTCTCGGGGAACCTTCAGCGGATCAAGCGCCGCACCACAGCACTGGCACAGCGGCCGGGGCAGGCGCGGTATGGCAGCGAGACAGGCATCGCACAGGTGCCGACGCGCCGGCAGCTTGCAGGCCACGCACACCGGCGGGAACAGGAGTTCGGCCACCCCCTCGCCCAGCTTGCGGAGCCACTCTCCCAT
>JAAZEB010000147.1 GCA_012512505.1 Armatimonadota bacterium
ATAGAACGATTCTCCCTCGGTCACCCTTTTGATGGCCTGGAGCAGGTTGCTCAATTCGCTGTCCTTGAGAATATAGCCCTGCGCCCCGGCGACAGCGTGATCCTGGTCATCCCGCTGGACGCGGAGTCGCCAAAGGGGCGCCTCCTGATGCTGCAGCAGAGCGTCATCCGCGAGCTATTGGATGTGGACGCGCGCGCCTTTGTCATCGGTCCGGAGCAAGTGGCCGACTCCATCGCCCTGCTGCGCACCCCGCCGCGCCTGGTGGTGACCGACTCGCAGGTTCTGGCCACGGTGCTGCGCGAGACGCCCCCCCAGGTGCCGGTGACCAGCTTCTCCGTGCTGATGGCGCGGGTCAAAGGCGACTTCGAGACCCTCATCGAGGGGGCGCGCGCCCTGGAGACGTTGACCGCAGACAGCAAGGTGCTCATCGCCGAGTCCTGCACGCACCATCCCTTCGGCGACGACATCGGCCGCGTGAAGATCCCCCGCCTCCTGCGTGGCCGGGCCGGCGCGGCGCTGCGGGTGGACGTGGTGAACGGCAAAGACTTTCCGGAGAACCTCTCCGGCTACGACGTGGTGATCCACTGCGGCGGCTGCACGCTGAACCGGCGGGCGATGCTCTCGCGCATGCTCCGCTGCCGGGAGGTGGGCGTGCCGATCACCAACTACGGCATGACGATCGCCGCCCTGCATGGGTACCTGCCGCGGGTGCTGGCTCCCTTTGAGGAGCTGAGAGATGCCCGCCTGGCCGCCTGACTACCGCGGGAGCAGATGGAGAACGTGTCAATAGCAACGATCCTGGCGAAGGCGGAGACGACGCACCGCCTGGAGAAGCGCGAGATTGTGGCGCTGCTCCAGGCAGACGCGTGCGAGTCGGAGCTGTACGCGGCGGCGGATCGGGTGCGGCGCCGGTTTGTGGGCGACGACGTACACCTGCGCGGGCTGATCGAGTTCTCCAACCGGTGCGGGCGCAACTGCCTCTACTGCGGACTGCGTCGGGACAACGCCTGCGTCGAGCGCTACCGCCTGGCGCCGGACGTCATCGTTCGGCTGGCGACGAAGGCGCGTGGCTACGGCTACCGGACCGTGGTGCTGCAGTCCGGCGAGGATGCCTGGTACACCGTCGACCGCATGTGTGACATCATCCGGCGTATCAAGGCGCTTGGGCTGACGGTCACGCTCTCGGTGGGCGAGAAGCCGACGGAGGTCTACCGCGCCTACCGCCAGGCGGGAGCAGATCGATACCTGCTGCGCATCGAGACGACGGACCGGGATCTCTACCACGCCCTGGATCCCGGGATGGAGTGGGAGAACCGCCTCCGCTGCCTGCGGGACCTGAAGGCCCTGGGCTACGAGGTGGGCACCGGCTGCCTGGTCGGCCTGCCGGGCCAGCGCATCGAGTCCCTGGCCGACGACATCCTCCTCTTCCAGGCATTGGATGCCGACATGGTAGGCGTGGGGCCGTTCATCGCCAACGCCGACACTCCCCTCGGGGGCGCCGCCAACGGATCGTTTGACCTGAGCTGCAGAGTGATGGCAATCACCCGCCTGCTGCTGCCGGACATCAACATCCCGGCGACCACGGCGATGGAGACGCTCCACCCGAACGGCCGCCTGCTGGCGCTGCAGCGGGGCGCCAACGTTGTCATGCCGAACGTCACCGAGGGCGACTACCGGCGCAAGTACGCCCTCTACCCCGGCAAGATCTGCATCGGCGATACGCCGGCGCACTGCCGCTCGTGCATCACGGGCAAGATCGGCGCGATTGGCCGGCGCATAAGCCAGGGCCATGGCTTTCGGGCGCGCGCGGGCGCCAGAGGGGCGCTGCTGGAGAGTTCCGGAAGGGAAGGGGCCGCATGAGCAGCCAGACGGGCCAGGTGGTCTACACCAACAAGGCACACTGCCGCGACTGCTACCGCTGCCTGCGCTTTTGCCCAGTGAAGGCGATTCGGATGGAGGACGGGCAGGCCTCGGTGGTGGCCGAGCGCTGCATCTCCTGCGGCACCTGCATTCGCGAGTGCCCCCAGGGGGCCAAGGCGTTCCGCAGTGATGTGCTGCTGGCGGCCCGCCTGGTGGCCTCCGGCGAGCCGGTCGGAGCCAGCGTGGCGCCCTCGTTTGCCGCCGCCTTCAGCGAGTGGGAGCGGAAGTGCCTCCCCTCGGCGCTGCGCCGTCTCGGCTTCCACTACGTGGGAGAGACGGCCATCGGTGCCTACCAGGTGGCCCAAGAGACGCGCCGTGCCGTCGAGGCGCGGCCGGAGCGCTCGCACATCTGCACCGCCTGCCCGGCCGTGGTGAACTACGTGGAGCGCTATGCCCCGGAGAAGCTGGAGCTGCTGGTGCCGGTGGTCTCGCCGATGGTGGCGCACGCCCGGCACATCAAGGCGAAGCTGGGGCCTAGCTCGCACGTCGTTTTTATCGGGCCGTGCGTGGCGAAAAAGGCCGAGGCGGAGTGGCCCCAGCACGCCGGCGTGGTCGATTGCGTGCTCACCTTCGCCGAGCTGCTGGAGTGGCTGGAGCGCGAGGAGATTCTCCTCTCGCAGTGCGAGGCGAGCCACTTCGACGAGGAGCCGGGGGGGGAGGCGCGCGTCTTCCCGCTGGAAGGGGGCAGCCTGCGCACCGCTTCGATCACCACCGACGTGCTGGCGCCGCGAGTGGTCGTCGCCGGCGGCGTCGATGAGATTCGCGAGGCCCTGGCGTGCGTGGGGCCAGACACCCCCCCGCTGGTGATCGAGCCGCTCTTTTGCCACCAGGGGTGCATCAACGGGCCGGTGATGCCGCGAACGGGGGGCCTGTACGAGCGCCGGCGCCGGGTGCTCGGCTACGTCGAGGCGGAACGCGGCCGCGCGGCCGCGCCGGACGAGCGCTACGAGGGCCTGGGGGTTCGCTTTGCCGCCGCCAAGGTGCCGGACGGCACCGACATCTCGGAAGAGCAGATCCGCGCCGTGCTGGAGCAAACCGGCAAGGCGGCCCCGGAGAACCAGCTCAACTGCGGGGCGTGCGGCTATCCTTCGTGCCGCGACCAGGCGATCGCCGTCGTGCAGGGAATGGCCGAGCCGGGAATGTGCATCCCCTACATGAAGCGCCTGGCCGAGCGCCGCACCGACCGGATCATCGAAACGAGCCCCAACGGCATCGTGATCCTGGACGAGCACCTGCGCATCCTGAGCATGAACCGCGCGTTCCGCACCTTCTTCATGTGCTCGGAGGCGGTCTGCGGCCGGCCGATCAGCTACCTGATGGACCCGGACCCGTTCGAGGAGCTGGCCTCTGGCAAGGCGGATCTGGTGG
>JAAZEB010000148.1 GCA_012512505.1 Armatimonadota bacterium
CCGGGCACCGCCTGCCCGATGCAGGAGACGATTGCCGGCGCCGACTACTGCCTGCTGGTCACCGAGCCGACCCCCTTCGGGAGTAGCGACCTGGCAGCGGCGGTGGAGACCTGCCGCACCCTGGCGGTTCCCTGTGGCGTGGTAGTCAATCGCGCCGGGGTGGGCGACCAGGGCGTCTACGACTACTGCCAGCGCGCGGGGATCCCGGTACTGCTGGAGATCCCCTGGCAGCGCGCGATCGCCGCGGCCTACGCACGTGGCGGCACTATCCTCGCGGTTGATCCGGGGTGGGCCAGCACGCTGCGCGCCCTCTACGAGCAGATCCGCAGCAGCAACGGTGGGGGTGCCGACTCATGAACCGCGCGCAACTGAAGCAACTGGCCGTCGGCTGCGGCAAGGGGGGCACGGGGAAAACCTCGCTGGTTGCATCCTTCGCCGCGCTGGCCGATGACATTGTGTTGGCCGATTGCGACGTGGACGCGGCCAACCTGCACCTGCTGTTACACCCACGGATCGAGCAGCGCGAGGAGTTCCGGGGCGCCCAGGTGGTGGTGCGGAACCCGGAGCGCTGCCAGGGCGCCGGCGAGTGCGAACGCCTTTGTCGCTTCACGGCGATCACTCGTGCGCGGGTGGATTCGCATGCCTGCCAGGGCTGCGGGCTGTGCATCGTCGCCTGCCCTCATCAGGCGTTGCGCCTGGAGACGGTGGCCTGCGGTGAGATCTACACCTCCGTGAGTGACTACGGACCGATGGCCCATGCCCGGCTCTATCCCGGCGGCGAAAGCTCCGGCAAGCTGGTGACCGAAGTGCGCCGTCGCGCGGAAAGCCTGGCCGTGGAGGCGGAGCACCCCCTGCTGCTGATCGATGGCCCGCCGGGAATCGGCTGTGCGGCCACCGCAGCCATCGCCGACGTAGACGCCGTCATGGTCGTCACCGAGCCAACGCCGGCCGGCCGTCACGACTTGCAGCGTATCTTGGAGCTCATCGGCTACTTCGGCATCCCTGCCGCGGTGGTGCTCAACAAGGCGGACCTTGACGCGGAGAACGCCCAGGCAATCCGAGAAGACTGCCGACTGCTACCCGTGCCGGTCATCGCCGAGATCCCGTTTGACGCGACGGTGACCCGCGCGATCACGGCGGGCCGGCCGCTCGTGGAGTATGACAACGGGCCAGCCTCTCAGGCGGTGCGTTCTGCCTGGGAAGCGGTCCAGCGACTGGTTGAGGACATCCCCCCAGCCAGACTGTGTGAGACCCTATCTCGCTGAAGGGAGGTAACGTCAATGCCAGGATTCGATGGAACGGGACCCGCTGGCGCGGGTCCGATGTCCGGCGGCGGGCGCGGTTGGTGTGCCGTGCCGCTGACCCGGGGCCAGTGGCCGGCTCGCCCGGCCGGTTGTTGGGGCCGCGGGCACCGCTGGATGTACCACGCCACCGGTCTGCCGGGCTGGATGCGCTTCGGCGCCGACGTGTCGGCCACCACCCCGCCCGCGCCCGACGAGCGTGCGATGCTTCAGGCACAGGCCGACCGGCTGCGCGCCGAGCTGGATGCCATCACGGCGCGGTTGGCAGCGCTCGATCTGCCCCACCCGGAATGAGGAGGTGATGGGGATGCCGGCACGCGATGGAACGGGAGCTGCCAGCCGGGGCCATGGCTGCGGCCGGAACGCCCCCCTGCCCATCCCCCCGCCGGAGCGGCGGCTCCCGCCACCGGCGGAGGGCGACGCCAAGGCGTTCTGGACCGGCCTGGCCACCGTGGTGGCGCAGTATCTGCTCTCCTGCTGGCTGGGTGGCAACGCTCGCGGTAGTGGCAGGCACGGGCACAGCCGGCGCTTCTAGAATCTGACCGCGCCGCGGCGCGGTGCGTGCCCTCGACACGACAGACGCGCGGGCCGTTCGTCAGACGACAACGTCTGGCGGGCGGCCCGTCTGCATGAGTTGACAGGTGCAAACGGCGAAGCGGATTCGCCGCGCCAGACGCGAATCTACCAGGAGGGAGCAGAAGCGGTCGCTGGGTGAACCGGAGACGCCGCCCTCCGGACGGTGACCATCGATGCCGCCGGGACATCCCCTGCAAGGAGCATTGATGCTGGCAAGAGAGGTGCTGGCGGCAGGTATCTTCAGTCTGGTTTACCTCATCATTCTCGCGGGTGAGAACTCCCCCCGGAAGCTCGACCGGCCCGCGGCCGGCCTGATCGGCGGCGTCCTCATGGTCGTGTGTGGCGTGCTGACGCGTCAGGAGGCGGTTTCCGCCATCGACTTCGGCACGCTGGCCCTCCTGTTCGGCATGATGGTCGTGGTGCAGCACGCCGTGACCTCCGGCCTGCTGGACAGGCTGGCCTATCGTCTGGTCACCGCCAGCCGGACGGCCGACCAGATGCTCTGGTCGCTCTGCTGGGGCGCGGGGATCCTCTCGGCCTTGTTTGTCAACGACACGGTCTGCCTGTTGATGACGCCGCTGGTGCTCGCCGCCACCCGCCGCGCCCGCCTCCCGGCGGAGCCGTTCCTGCTGGCGCTGGCAACCAGCAGCAACGTCGGCTCGGTGATGACGGTGACCGGCAACCCCCAGAACATGCTGATTGGGCAGTCCTCCCACTGGACCTGGGCCGCCTTCGCCGCGCGGATGGTTCCCATCGGCATCGTGTGCCTGGTGATCAACGGCCTGGTGCTGAAGGCGATCTACCACCGTCAGTTGCCCCCCGGCGCGATCACCCTCGATGGTCCGGCGGAGCCAACCGCCCTGGACCGCCGGCTGGCGACGAAGACGGTGCTGGTACTCCTCGGCCTGCTACTTGCCTTCCTGCTGGGCGCGCCGATGGATGTTGCCGCGCTCTCGGCGGCCGTGGTGATGCTGGTCCTGGCCAACCGCCCACCCGAGAAGACGTTCGCGGCGGTAGACTGGTCGCTGCTCCTCTTCTTCGCCGGCCTGTTCGTGGTCGCGGCCGGCGTCACCAAGGCAGAAGCCGCCTGGATCGGGCGCCTGCTGCCGGAGGTCACTCGTCAGGTGGAGCAAGTGGCCGGGCTGCTGCGGTTCTCGGCTGCCTCCGTCGCCGGCAGCAACCTCTTCAGCAACGTGCCGTTCGTGATGCTGCTGCGCGGCTGGATCGCCCCGGCGCCCCATGCCGAGCTCCTCTGGCTTTGCCTGGCGGCGTCCAGCACCCTGGCGGGAAACCTGACCCTGGTGGGCAGCGCCGCCAACCTGATCGTGGCCCACGGGGCGCAGGCGGAGCACCCGCTCTCGTTCTGGGCCTTCCTACGAGTGGGCATCCTCTCGACCGCCCTCACCGTCCTGGCAAGCACGCTGATGCTGTGGCTGTTCTCACGGCTCGGCTGCGTGTGACGCGCGTTGGGCCATCGGTGATCCTGGGCAGGGGAACACAACGGAGACCGCCGAGAGGATCCGGTTGTTCCTGCAACTGCCGGCCCTGGGGGCGGCCCGGTGCGGGCGAAGGGCGCGGAGCGCCGATTGCCCCAGGCCGCTCGGGAGGCTCCGGCACCCTGGGTCAGCGTGGGGGTAAGAGGACGAGACGCCGGCCGGTGGGTTCGCGGCCAGCAGCGCGGGGGCCCCAAAACGACGAAAGCCCCCAGACCTGGGGGCTCTCCTTCAACAGCCACACACCTGGAGCCGACGAAGGGAGTCGAACCCTTGACCCGCGCATTACGAATGCGCTGCTCTGGCCACTGAGCTACGTCGGCAGCACCCAGATTATAGCATCGGCGGCGGGCGCCTGTCAAGGTCCGATCGCGGCTTCCACGCCGGCCAGCGGCCAGCCCCGCAGCCTTTGGGCCGGCCCCACGGCCGCGGGGTTGGGTGGCACGCCGCCTACAGCTTTTTGTCTCCCGGCGGGCGCACCTCCCGCTCCTCTTCGTCGCTCAGGTCGTCGCTGGAGGTAGGGGGAGCGGTCGGGTCCTCGTCGATGCCCAGCTCCTCCTCTGCTTCCTCAACCGGCGCTTCCTTGCCGCGCTGGCCGCGCAGTTCGGCGATCTGGGCGCGCTTCTGCGCCACCTGCGCGTCGATCTCCGCTACGTCGGCACACAGCGCCAGCAGCGACGCGTTTCGCACCAGACTCTTCCCATACAGCTCGTAGACCTTGCGCCCCATCTCCTGGAACAGCGCGTTGCGCCGCGCGTTCAGCGCCCCGATGTCCAGGCTCAGCCGCGCCGTCTTGGCCGTTGTGTCCAGGGTTTCCCCGATGCGCTCGATCACGTTCCGCACCACATCGCCCGGGTGCTGGCCCCCCTCGTCCGGCTTCTGCTCGTCCATCATGGCAAGCCCCTGTCCCATTGGCGTTGGGCGACCGCGGCCACCCAGCGCCAATGTCTCAAATGCTGTCCATCGCCTCGCGTGCTTCCTCGGCCTCCGGCGAGTCCGGGGCCAGCACCTCCACCTGGCGCCAGGCTTCCACCGCCTGCTGCAGCCGCTCCATCTCCTGGTAGGTGTAACCGAGCTGCAGGTAAGTACCGGCGTTGCCCGGATCGAGGCGGATCGCCTCGTGGAACTCGGAGACCGCCCGCTCATACTCGCCGATCTCACTCAAGGCAACCGCCAGGTTCGTGTGGTAGGTGGCGTTCGTTGGCACCAGCGATACGGCGGCGCTGAACTCGCGGATCGCTTCGTCGAACTCGTCGTTCTCGTACAGCTCGCTGCCGCGGGTGTTGTGGGCCTCGGCCCGCGCCTCCAGATCGCCCAGCGGCTCCACTTCCAGGAGCGGCACCACCGCCTCTGCCCCCGGCCCGCCAGCGCGTGCGTCGCGGGCAGTGCCACAGGCAGCGCAGTAGGCCCACCCCGGCTCCAGATCGGCTCGGCAGTGGGCACACACCTCGCGGAGACGCTCGCCGCAAGAAGGGCAGAAATTGAAGTCGCGGCGCAGCAGCGCGCGACAGCGCGGGCAGGCCTCCGGCAGGTCATCCCCGGTGCGGACAACAGCCATTGCGGAATCCTCACTTGCCTCCCCCCGGCAGGCCCGAGGCGGCATCGGTCAGGGGCCGGGCCCGCGCGGGCAGGCTCGGCAAACGCTGCCCCGATTATATGCGAGGACCTGCCAAACTGTCAACGCTGTCCGAAACAGAGTTGGCGCTCCAGAGCGCGGGCCGGCGCAGGCCCCGAGGTGCGCTGTCTATTTGCCGGGGCTCAGCGCCCAGGGGAAAAGCGGCGGGTGCGCACCCAGGCGGAAGGCGGCTTCCGCAGCAGGGCGCGGGCGTAGAGTGCCAGCTTCCACAAGCAGTAGGCGGGGACGTGCCCTAGCGCGCGCCACACGACGGCCGGCGCCCGCACCCGCGCCAGGCCGGCCACCACGTGCGTGGTGAGGGCGGCCGCCAGCAAGAGGGCCGCCGGCCGCGCCCCTGCCAGGGGCGGCCCCAGCCAGGCAGCGCCGGCGATCAGCAGCACCCCCGCGGCAAGGGTGGAGAGCGGCGGGATCATCAGGTCGAGAGCGGCCTCCAGGAGCACCAGATCGCCCCGGCGCAGGGCGCGTTGAAGCAGCGTCGGCACGCACCGCCGCGCTACCAGCAGCCGGCCGGCCTCCCAGCGCAGGTTCTGGCTCTCGCTCTGGCGCACCGCGGGGGGCATCTGTGCCCAGACGCGCGCGCCGGGCACGAAGTGCACCGGCACCTGATCCAGGAGGAGCTTCACTCCGTACTCAGCATCCTCGGCCAGCGAGTGGGCGCTCCAGCCGTGCCGGGCGATCACCCGCGCCGAGAAGCACATCCCGTTCCCCTTGAGGCCGGTGGCGCAGCCGAGGGCGTTCTTGCCCAGCGGGCGCAGGAAGTTCACCAGAGCATAGGCCGCAAAGCGGAGGGCGGCGCCGGTGCCCTCCGCCGGGTTGCGCACGCTGTAGTGACCTTGCAGCGCCTCGCGCCCCCGCGCCAGCTCGGCCGCCATCGCCTGCAGGAAGTCTGGCGCCACCAGCGAGTCGGCATCGAAGATCACGAAGGCATCGTGCTCCTCGCCGCGCGCCGCCACCTGTTCCAGAAGCCACTGCAGGGCGTGCCCCTTGCCCCGACGCTCGCTATCGGCGCGTTCGTAGACCACCGCGCCGTGGGCGCGGGCGATGGCCGCCGTGGCGTCGGTGCAGTTGTCGGCCACCACGAAGACGCGATAGCGGTCGCGCGGGTAATCCAGGGCGTTCAGGCTCCGCAGCAACTCGCCGAGGAGCGGCTCCTCATTGTGCGCGGGCACCAGGAGGGCGAAGCGGAAATGCGTTGGCCCCCCGCCCTTGGTTGCCGCGGGCGTGAGGAAGGCGGCCGCCGTCAGCACCAGCAGGTAGGCGATAGCGGCCGCCAGCAGCGCGAACGTCGCCCAGTAGAGGATCGGGTATGCCCCCGCGATGCCGCCCATGGCCGCCCACGGCGGCAGGAACCATGCCAGAGGGGGCGCCCGCCCTCAAGCTTGGCGGAAAGGATCCCACAGCGCCCAGCGCCCCGGCCCGCCCAGAATCAGCGCCGTCGCCATGGCGAACAGGGCCAGGGTGAACTCAATACCGGTTCCGCCCGCGCCGTGGTTGAAGAAGCCGTACTGCCAGTGTACCTTCCATATGGCAACCAGCATGTCGATGGCGATGGCGAGAGCGGCCAGTTCGGTGACGACGCCCAGCAGCACCAGCAGACCGCCCACCGCCTCGGCCAGGATCAGCAGGGCGGCCCACAGCCCGGCCGGCTGGAAGCCCAGCCCCTCCACCATCTCCACCGTTCCCGCCGGCCCGCCGCCCCCAAAGGCACCAAACGCCTTCTGGCCGCCGTGGGCCAGCATGATGGTACCGAGCACCAGGCGCAGGAGGAGTGCTCCCCAATCCCACGATTGCCATGCCAACAGTCCCGCGATACGCATCTGCCCCTCCGAGACCATGCCAAGCAGGAAGCGGGCCAGAGCCGCGCCTGCTCCCCGCGTGGCCGCGGCGGCGCGGGCTTACTCCTGCCAGGTGAGCGCCTCCGCGAGCTGCCAGCGCGAATCGAAGAAGCCGGCGCAAATGGCGGTTGGGGTGCGGGAGGGATCGCGGGTGTCCAGTTCGTTGCGGAAGAAGATGAAATCGGGCACCAGGTCGAACTTGTGGTTCACATCGAGGCCGTCGCCCCAGAACTCGCCACTGTAGACGCAGAGGAGGCGCTCGGGAGCCAGGGGGTTGGGGTAGGTCATCAGCAGACCCAGGCCGTCCGCGCGGGTGGTTTTGGTCCCTAGCCGGTAGCCCGTGGGGGTCAGCTCCACCGGGAGACGGTCGGCGACGCGGGCGAGCAGCGCGTTGCTTTGCCGGTCGCCGAAGAGGACCAGATTGTGCGTCTTCATCTCCGCGGCGGTCACTTCTGTATCCCGCCGCGTGGGCGGCATGCCCTCACAGTAGGCGTGCCACTCCTCGGCCCAACGCTTCGCCCAGCCGGCCAGGCGCCGCGTGGTCGCCGCGTCGCCCCGGGTGCCGGGCACCAGCAGGAACGGCGAGAGGAACACCTCGCGCACCGGCCCACACCGCGAGGCACTCTTCCACAAACCGGCGGGCGGCTTCTCCAGCGCCACCGCCAGCGGCACGCCCGGCTTCCCGCCGGCGTGCGTCTCCGCCTTGCCGTTGGTCACCACGACCAGCGGCCGGGCGGCATCGGCCAGGCCGGCAGGCAGCGTCAGCGAGTAGCCGGCCACGTTCGTCGCCTTGACAGTCACCCGGTTGCCGTCGCCGATGTGGGCCTCCACGCGCGCCGGCTTGCCCCACTCACGGAGGCGCTGGATCGTGATCCAGTAGGCCCGCCCGTACTTGGGCGTGTAGGTGGTGTAGACCACCGTGCGCGGAGCGGCATTGCGCCGGCGCGATTTAGCCCAGTCGTAGATCGCGGCGTGCGAGCGATCCTCCCAGTAGATGTAATGGCTGTGGCCAGGCCACTCGTCGTACTGAATCGCGTAGCCGAGCTGCTGCCAGCGGGCAGCCAGGGTGCGCGAGTGGTTCGGGTCGATCAGGTAGTCGCGCTCGCCCTGCTGCAAGAAGATCGGGAGGTTCTTCGCGTTCTCCACCAGCGCCAGCGGCACGTTGGCGGCCACGGCAAGGCGCTTGAACGGCGGCAGGTCGTCCGGCCAGCGCGTCTCCACGACGTAGGGCACGCTGCGGCCGCACATCGGCGCCAGGCCGGCGAACAGGTGGGGGTAGTGCAGGCCGATGACGTAGACGCCATAGCCCCCCATCGAGGGGCCACTGAGGAAGAAGCGGTCGGCGTTCACCGGGTAGTGCCGCTTCGTCTCGGCGATGACGGTGAGCACGTCCTGCTCGCCGATCCCCTCGAAGTCGGTGTTGCTGCGGCCGTGCGGCAGGGCAACGAGGAACCGCTTCTCCTCGGCCACAGCAAAAAAATCCCCCCCCGGCAGCCAGGGGTTGATCTTGCTGGTATCGCTCACGTAGCCGTGGAGGTAGACCAGAACCGGCCATCCCCCCTGGGGGGCGCTTCCCTTCGGCACGTAGATCCAGTACGGCTGCACCGAACCATCGGCGGGTGAGACGTAGGCGCGCTCCACCAGGCCGGTGGCGCCGGCCAGCGCTTCCTTGCCGGCGGAGAGGAGCGCAAGGACCTCCGCCGCCTGGTCCAGGGCTTTGGCCGCCTGCTGCTCGCCTCCCCAGCGCGAGGCCAGGAAGCGCTCTGCTTTTTCCAGGTGCAGGCGCGCCAGCGGGAGGTTGACCCGGCGGGCCTGGGCGTGCGTGCCCGGCGGTTGAGCCTCCGCCCGGGCAAGCCGCGCCCGCAGCGCCTCGAGGCGCCCCGGCAGCGCCGCCGCGTCGGTCGCGGCCGGCCGGCCCTCCCCCTCCCCGGCACCCTGTGCCCGGCACGCGGTCGGCGCCAGAAGCAGCACGGCCGCCAGCACCCGGAGAAGTATCGCGTTGCCCATGTCGTTTCGTTCGGCAGGCCCGCGGTGGTTCCTGTCAACGCAGGTTTGCTTGCCTGCCAAGCAGGGGATAATGAGACAGCAAGGGCTGGCAAGGCAGACAGGCAGTGCTGGCCCTTAGGAGGCAGATCCATGTCCTACGAGCCGCAGCGGCGGATGGTGATCTCTACCCTCTGGCTGCAGGCGTCACTGCTCACCTTCGTGGTCGGCTTCACAGGGGTAGCTTCCTGCATCCTCTCGGCTGTTTTCTTTCCGACCGAGTATATGGCAGGAAGCTCTGCGTGAGTCAAGCCTGTGTCCGCAGCGCGGACGCCCTGCAGGCCCGCCTACACCGTTATTCGAAAGGTATTGCGCCTAGCCCCTTGTGGGCATCGAGACGCGCGCCGCGGCGCCCACAAGGGGCCCCAGCCCGGAGGCCCGGATCGCGGCTTGACACCTCCGAGGCGCACGTGCTATACTTCCTGCTACAGCAGGCGGTCCTGCCTGGCACCCAAGCACAACACCTAGCACTTCACCTTTCTTGGCAAGGTCCGAGGGGGGTACCAATGGTCACAGTGTTTGCTCGGGGGGGGGCCTCGATGCCACGATGCACCTCGCGCGCGTGGCTGCTTGGTCTGTACACTGCATTGAGCCCCCGCGCTTTCGTGCTCCTCCTCGTCACACCCCATCCGTGCCAGACCTGATATTCCACCCCGCTCCTCTCGGCGACAGCCGGGGGGATCGGGCTGCCACACGAGAAGGAGCGCACACCATGCGGTTCTCACACCGTCTGAGCGTCACGGTACTGTCTATCGCCTTCGCGGCCTGCACACTGAACCTGGCACCCGCGCTCGCCGGCTTCCAGGCGCCGGTGATGACCCTGGACATCGCCGGCACGCTGACGGCGTCCCTCTCACCAACGCAACCAGACCCCAACGGGGTGTCCACCGTCGGAAGCGGGGGGCTCCCAGGCGGCCAGATCGAGAACGGGGTCATAAAGATAGCCTCCGGTTGGGCGCGGTGCTCTAACAACACCGGGCACGGCTACAACGGATATGCTGGCGCAACCGGGTTCAACAGCGGGGGAGTGAGTGTAGTCTACACGTGGATCGGTCCCAACCCCCCGGAGTTCGTCACGCTGCAGCACGAGCAGGTTCGGTGGTGCAATGCACAGGCCCACGCCGACCCGAAGACACTGCCCATACAGCCGACCGCGCGCGCGCGCGGCTGGGCTACCGACGGGGACCCGCAACACGCGATCACTGCAGAACGGGAGAGCACCCAGCCGGGCACCACGGACGTGGATGGAACGTATGTCTACACCATGGCGGACCCGTTCACGTCCTTCCTCGAGGAGGTGGACGGCTATTGGCGGGCCTACGACGCGTGGCTGATCTACTCAAGCTTCGCCGCCGAGGGAAGTGTGGCAACGGTGCTCCCCTACGTGCGGGGGGCCGGCAACGTGCATGAGATGGAGAAGTCCTGGCGCGTAGTTGAGTAGGGGTAGCCGGACAAGAGAGTGGATGCCGGGGGGCCATGGCATGGCCTCCCGGCGCGGCGTCGCGTATGCGCGAGTCTGTCTCCGGCGGCCGGTGTGCCGGACACGCGCATCGCTCACCCACGGAAAGGAGACAATGACCGTGAAGCATAGTTGCTGCGTCAGGATCGGGCTGGCCCTCGCAGCCCTGGTCTTCACCAACCAGCTCCAGCACGCACCATGCGCCGCAGACCCACCCTCCGAGGTTCACCGAACACTTACGCCCGAGGACCGGATCTCCTTTGGTTACTCTGCGGGCGGCATCCGGGAGGCCGCGGGCCTGCTGGCCGATAGGCTTGGCCTCCAGGTCCTGGTGGCCGAGCCGCAGCCAGATTCCGACCTCCCTGCCGGTCCGGACGGGAAACTCAGGACTGAGGATGCACAGCCCGAGACACAGATCCGCACGGTTGCTCCCGCCGAACGCGCCGCTGGATCGAAGGCAACCCCTGGGGTAGAGGGCAAGCCCGACCCAGCGCCGACAGCTGCGCGGCGTATCCCGTTTCACTTCGTTCGGAAACCCCTCAAGGACCTGCTTGACGCGATGGGGTCCGCCTTCGACTACGCCTGGGAAGAGGCGCAAGGCATCTACGTCTTCCGGCCCCGGCAGGGCCACCAGCAGGCGGCCCTGCGAATACTAGATGAGGTGCACGCCCGTGGTGGAGAGCCCCCTACTCGCGAGGAGTTGGATGCGCTGTGCGCACGCCTGGATGGTCTCGGGATTGGACCTGAGGGTGTGCCGGTAGGGCAGCTCGACCCGGAGTCGCAGTCCCTCCTACGCAGAGTGCTGCGCAGCCACTACCTGGCAGAGCTAAGGCGCTCAATCGCCACCATCGAGAGCGCACGGGGGAACCTCTCACACAGCCAGCGGATCACCTTCGAGTCGTTCGCGCAACACGGCAAGATCCAGGTTGTGGCACCGGACGCGACAACCCTTGAGCTGAAGCTCCTGGTGCCATCGCCGGAGAGCGCAGGAGAGTGGCTATACCACTTGTGGAGTCGAACCGATCCCAACCACGCGCCGAGGCCAGGCGCGGCACAAGGAGGCGCAGGATGATGCGATCTTACCGGCTGGGAGCCATTCTGGCGCTGGCGATATCGCCAACTCTCGCGTGGGCCGCGTCCGGGCCGCGCGATCAGGCTGCTGGGGCTACGAAGCAGTCGCGGCTTGACCTACCAGACCACCCGGCATTCCACCAGACGCTGGACCTGAGCTGGGACGGCAAACCCCTTGAAGATGCGCTGCAGGAGCTTCATGGGAGATACGGACTGGCCCTTACCCTTGCGGATGGCCTCGGCGTGGAGCGGACGCCGATGTCGGCACGCCTGCGGCGGGCAAGCGTCAAGGCGGTGCTGAACGCGGTTACAGTTGCCCTCGGTGGCGCGTACCGCTGGGAGCGGAAGGGAGAGTCTTTGGAGTTGGGCCGCGTGCAAGAGCGGCGGTGGGATGAGGCCGCTAGCCCCGAGGCCGCCGGAGATCTCCTCCGCGCGCTGCAGGACGAGGGCCTGCTGCCCAAGGGCCAGCCCACGCCATCCCGTAACCTGCCCAGAGAGGTGGTGCTCCCGGTCCTTCGGACCAACGATGAGGCGATCCGCTTCGCCGAGGAAGTGCAGCAGACGCAGATGGGCGACAACGGTACCGTGGCGGTCGCCGCCCTGAGCCCCCAGGCACAGCAGGCAGCGTTCGGGCTGCTCATCAAGGGGCTGCGCTTTGGAGCCGTGCGTTCTATGGTCGGTGCGGCCCGGGAGGCCGCCCACAATCCGCTGGTAAGCGGGATTGCACCTGGCGGGCTCACCGTCGGGAAGCGTGACGCGGGGGGGTGGATGGGCTGGTACTTGAGCTCCATGGTTGGCGGAAAGCCTGCGTTGGGTCTTCCGCTCTCCGGCCCTCGCGTTCGGGAGTACGGTCCCGGGGAAGCACCAGCCCCCTGATTGGCATGGCCGCCGGCAGATGGATCCGACAGGCATTCGGGGACAGATCAGGGCAGTTGGCAACACATAGGGCCGCGGCATCGGATGCCGCGGCCCTTCCTTCGTCAGCCACCACGCGGCCGTGTTGGCATGCGCCCGGCCACTAGACCAGCATGGTTGGGCACAGGTTTGTTTGCCTGCCAAGCAGGGGATAATGAGACAGCAAGGGCTGGCAAGGCAGACAGGCAGTGCTGGCCCTTAGGAGGCAGATCCATGTCCTACGAGCCGCAGCGGCGGATGGTGATCTCTCCCCTCTGGCTGCAGGCGTCACTGCTCACCTTCGTAGCAGGCTTCGCGGTGCTCGGCATTCTGGCGGTGCTGATCTACCGGCACGAGCCACCGATCCCAGAGCGGACGGTAGGCCCGAACGGGGAAGTGCTCTTCACCGGGGCCGACATCCGCGCCGGCCAGGGGGTGTTCCAGAAGTACGGCCTGATGCAGTATGGCACCCTCTACGGCCACGGCGCCTACCTGGGACCCGATTTCACGGCGGACTATCTGCACCGCCAGGCGCTGCTGATGCAGGCGCTTTACCAGGGGGAGACGGGCCCCGATTCGCCGGCAGAGCGCGTGGTGCGCGAGCTACAGACGAACCGTTACGATGCCGCCACCGGCACGCTCACCTTCACGCGCGGGCAGGCCCACGCCTTCAGCGAGCTGCAACGCGTTTATGCCGCCAACCTGCGCAACCTGCGCGCCACCGGTCCACTGCCAGCGGTCTACATCAAGAGCCCGGAGGAGCTGCGCCAGCTCACCGCCTTTTTCGCCTGGGCGGCGTGGACGACGACCGCGCGCCGCCCGGGGGCCGACTACTCCTACACCAACAACTGGCCGCCGGAGCCGCTGGCCGGCAACTTCCCCACCGCCGACAGTCTCCTTTGGAGCATGCTAAGCACGGCGGCGCTGCTGGGCGGCATCGGGTTGGTGCTCTTCTTCTTCGGCCGCTTCGATTGGCTGGGCTGGCAGCGCGATCCCGACCGGCGGGTGATCTTCCGCCCGCCCGGCGAGCTGCCGCTCACCCCGGCACAGCGGAGCACGCGCTGGTACTTCCTGGTGGTGGGGCTGCTGTTCCTGCTGCAGACGCTGGTGGGCGGCCTGAACGCGCACTATCGCGCCGAGCCGGGCAGCTTCTTCGGCCTCGACCTGACCGCCTTCATCCCCTACATGCTGAGCCGCACCTGGCACGTGCAGCTTGCCATCTTCTTCGTGGCCGCGGCCTACCTGGCGACGGGGATCTTCATCACCCCACTGATCGCCGGCCGTGAGCCGCGCGGGCAGGCCACGCTGTCGATGGTGCTGCTGGGGGCGGTGACGGTGGTCGTTTTCGGCAGCCTGGGTGGCGAGGCGCTAGGAATGCGCGACCTGCTCCCCGGCGAGCTGTGGTATTGGCTGGGCGCTCAGGGGTGGGAGTACCTCGACCTGGGCCGGCTCTGGCAGATTCTGCTGGTGGTCGGGTTGTTCCTGTGGGTGGGGATCATCTACCGCGGCCTGCGCTACCGGCTGCGGGGTGAGCACTTCGGCAACATGCCGTTCCTCTTCCTCTACGCGGCACTGGCCATTCCCGTGTTCTACGCCGTCGGCCTGCTGGCAACGCGCACCGCCAGCTTCGTGGTGGTCGACTTCTGGCGCTTCTGGGTGGTCCACCTGTGGGTGGAGGATTTCCTGGAGCTGTTCACCACGGCCACGGTCGCCTACATCTTCGTGCTGCTGGGGGTGGTGAGCCGGCCGACCGGCACCCGGGTGATCTACCTGAGCATTCTCCTCTATTCGATTGGTGGGGTGATCGGCACGATGCACCACCTCTACTTCAGCGGGGCGCCCAGCGCGCACCTGGCGCTGGGGGCGTTTTTCTCGGCGATGGAGGTGATCCCGCTGCTGCTGCTCACCCTGGAGGCCTACAGCTTCTTGCGCCTGGGGGCGCTGCAAGACTCCAACGGCCAGTTCCCGCACCGCTGGGCGGCGTGGGCACTGGTATCGGTGGGCTTCTGGAACTTCCTGGGCGCCGGCGTCTTCGGCTTCTTGATCAACCTGCCGATCATCAGCTACTACGAGATCGGCACGGCGCTGACGGCCAACCACGGGCACACGGCGATGTTCGGCGTCTACGGCATGCTGGCGGTAGGGCTCACGCTGTTCTGCCTGCGCTACCTGGTGCCGCCCGAGCGGTGGAACGACCGACTGGCGGCGATCTCGATCTGGTCGCTGAACCTGGGGCTGGCGTGGATGGCGTTCGTGAACCTGTTCCCGATTGGGGTCCTGCAGCTTTACGACAGCTACCGGGTGGGCTATTGGCACGCGCGCGAGCTGGCGTTCGTGCTGCAGCCGGTGATCAACCTGCTGGAGTGGGCACGCCTGCCGGGAGACCTTCTCTTCATCCTCGGTGGCGTGCTGCCGCTGCTCTACCTGGCCTATCAGGCCGCCCGCCACGCCCGCCCGGCAATCCCAGACGCCGTGGTGGCCCCGCTCTACACCGAGGAGCCAGCCGAACCGCAGGCGGGGTAGTAGACAAACGCGCGGGGGCGGCTAGGCCGCCCCCGCTTCTTCTAACCGACGCTATGCCGGGTAGGTAGGCTACATGTCGTAGTCGCCGTAGCCGCCGCCACCGGGGCCGCCGGCGGGAGCCTTCTCCTCCTCCGGCTTCTCGGCCACCAGCGTCTCGGTGGTGAGGATCATCCCGGCGATCGACGCCGCGTTCTGCAGCGCCGAGCGGGTCACCTTCACCGGGTCGACGATACCGGTCGCCACCAGGTCGACGTACTCCTCGGTGAGGGCGTTCAGGCCGATGCCGGGCTTCTCGCTCTTCACGCGCTGGACGACCACGCTGCCCTCGAGGCCGGCGTTGTTGGCGATGGTGCGCAGCGGCTCTTCCAGGGCGCGGCGGACGATGTTCACGCCCGTCTTCTCGTCATCTTCCGCCTCGATGGCATCGAGGGCGGGGATGATGCTCACCAGCGTGGCGCCGCCGCCAGCCACGATGCCTTCCTCGACGGCCGCGCGGGTAGCGCTGAGGGCATCCTCGAAGCGATGCTTCTTCTCCTTGAGCTCGGTCTCGGTGGCCGCGCCAACCTTGATCACCGCCACGCCGCCAGACAGCTTCGCCAGGCGCTCCTGCAGCTTCTCGCGGTCGTAGGAAGAGTCGGTCTCCTCGATGGCGCGCTTGATCTGCGCGATGCGGCCCTGGACCGCCTCCGACGAGCCCTTGCCCTCGACGATGGTGGTGTTCTCCTTGGTGATGATCACCTTGGCCGCCTCGCCGAGGTCGTTCAGGTTCACATTCTCGAGCTTGATGCCCAGGTCTTCCGAGAGGAAGCGGCCGGCGGTGAGGATGGCGATATCCTCCAGCATCGCCTTGCGGCGGTCGCCAAAGCCGGGGGCCTTCACCGCGGCGACGTTGATCGTGCCGCGCAGCTTGTTGACCACCAGGGTGGCCAGCGCGTCGCCATCAACGTCCTCGGCGATAATCACCAGCGGGCGGCGAGCAGCGGAGATCTTCTCCAGCACCGGGATCAGGTCGGCTGCCGCGGAGATCTTCTTCTCGTGGATGAGGATGAGCGGGTCTTCGAGAACCGCCTCCTTGCGCTCGGCGTCGGTCACAAAGTAAGGCGAGATGTAGCCCTTGTCGAACTGCATGCCCTCGGTGAACTCGAGGGTAGTGGCCGTGCCCTTGCTCTCCTCAACGGTGATGACGCCGTCCTTGCCCACCTTGTCCATGGCGTCGGCCACCAGGTCGCCGATCTCACGGTCGTTGCCGGCAATGGAGGCGACGTTGGCCACCGACTCGCGGTCGCTGATCTGGATGGCGCGCGCCTTGACTTCCTCGACCGCCTTCTCGACCGCCTTCTCGATGCCCCGCTTGACGGCCATCGGGTTGGCGCCAGCGGCCACCACGCGCAGGCCCTCGTTGACGATCGCCTGCGCCAGCACGGTCGCCGTCGTCGTGCCGTCGCCCGCCACGTCGTTGGTCTTGGAGGCGACTTCCTTGACGAGCTGGGCGCCCATGTTCTCGTAGGGGTCCTCGAGCTCCACGTCGCGGGCGATCGTGACGCCGTCGTTCGTGATGGTGGGGGCGCCCCACGCCTTGTCCAGGAC
>JAAZEB010000149.1 GCA_012512505.1 Armatimonadota bacterium
GCCTGCATCTTCCTGGACCAAAACAACACCTGCCGCATCCACGCGCGCTTTGGCCCCGAGGGCAAGCCGTTCGCCTGCCGGCCCTACCCCTTTGTGCTCCTGCCGGCGGGGAAGCAGGCGCGCGTCAGCCTGCGCTTCGACTGCCCCTCCGTGGCCGGCAACCAGGGCCGGCCCCTGCCGGAGCACCGCACCGAGATCCAGGCGCTGCTCGCCCGGGCCCTCCCGCCCCGCCTGGCCGAGGCCGAGCCTCCCGCGTTCCGGCCCGGGCTGCACCTCGACTGGCAGGCGCTGGCGCGCATCGCCGGCGCTTTCGACCGCCTGCTGGCTACCGAAACGCTGGACATCACCCGTCGGATGCTGGCCTGCGCCGACCTGGCGGGCCTCCTCGCCCGCGCCACCCTGGCCGACCTGGAAGGCCCCAAGCTAGATGACTTCCTCGGCGTCTTGGTGCGCGCGTTGACCGCGGGCGTGGCGGTAAACCCGCTGCAGCGTCGCCAGCCGGTGGGAATGGTGCCGCCTCTTTTCCGGCAGGCCGCGGGCCTCTACGGGCGCCTCGACCGCCTGATCGATCAGGGTGGCAGCGCCGGGCAGCGGTTGGCACGCCTGGGGCGGCGCCTGGGGCACTCACTGCGCCTGCTCGGCGGGCGTGGCACCGTTCCGCCGGTGCGCGAGGGCCTGCCCAGCGCGCGCTTTGCCGATCTGGAGTGCCCCTTTGGCATTCCTGGCCCCGAGGCCGCGGCCGTCCTCACCCGCTACTACCGCGTGAAGCTCGACGGCTTTGGCTTCTGCGGGCGGGCGGTCTACGGGTGGTCGTTCCTGGAGGGCGTCGGCGCCCTGCTGCTAACCTTCCCCCTCATCCTCTGGTACGCGCGCCTCTTTGCGCTGGGCGCGGGCCGGCCGGCGCTGGACGCGGAGATGGTGCAGCGCGCCGTGCGGGTGGTGGACCGGCCGCACGGCAACACGGTGGCGTTGGCGCTGCCCCACGAGCGCATCCGCCTGCGCTTCCTGGCCGAGCATGAGAACCTCAGCACACTGATCGTGTGGTACGGCACCTGAGGTTGGCCCCTCACACCGCTGCTGCCTCGCGGGCATCGCGCAGCCAGGCCAGGAACTCCTCGTCGAACCACTGCTCTGGCTCTGCCTCCAGGATTGCCAGGATGTTGGGTACCATGTCGTGCGTGCGGATGCAGCGGAAAGTGGCCGAGCCGATCCGACTGAAGCGCACCAGGCCCATTCGCGCCAGGCGCTCGCCCATGGCCTGGAAGTCGTGGCTGGCGCGGACTCCCGGCTTCTCCCAACGGCCCAGGCGCTCGTCCAGCGCCGCGCGCTTCTCGGGGGGGACTTGCTCCAGCACCCGCAGCGCGAACTCCGACTCGCAGAGGTGGCCCATCGTGTTCACCGAGAAGTCAACCCCGATAAAGCAGTAGGCCGCGTTCCAGTCCCACAGCCGCTGCCAGGGGCTTACCTTCGCGAACGCCCGGTCGCCAAAGATGCAGGGGCGCAGGCCGTCGGCGCCGTGGTTGGCGACCAGCTCCGCGGCGCGCGCCCCAATGGCGGAGATGGAGTGGGTTGGGTTGTCGCTACGCACGCTGTCCGGCCGCTGGCGGAAGGTCTCGGTGATGAGGCCGGGGTAGGAGGGGCTGGTGTCGGGATCCCAGTCCTCCAACAGGAGAGGTGGGTCGGCGCGGTACCACCAGAGGGTGGGCACGCACACGGTGCCGGTGGGTCCCACGGCTTCCAGGAAGCCGTCGATGACGGTGTTCGGCCCTCCCACCACGTTCCCCATGCTGCTGAGCGAGCTGTGGAACATTACCACATCGCCCGTGGTGATTCCCACCTCCCGGCATGCTGCCACGATGTCGTCGGCATGTACCTGGATACTCCGGTCGCCCGGCTCTGGTCTCATCGGGTCATCCTCTCGGTGGCCGCCCCTCAGAGGCAGCCGTTAGGACATCAGGCTTCCCTGTTTCTGAAGCTGTGCTCGGTCAGTGCAGACAGGCTCTCGATCCGGCGGTTCACCATCTCCTGGAAGCAGTGAGGGAGGTGGTCCCCATGCCCCCGGTGGATCACGACGCACTCCACGCACTTCCCGTGGTAGGCGCACTTCGCGGGGCAACTGCACAGGTCCTCGCCGGAGCGCTTGACCTGCGTCAGGAACTCCTCCTGCAGCTTGCGGGCGGCTGCCGCATCGCCCTTCCTGAACAGCTCCATTGCCCGTATCTCGAGTTCGTTGTTGTCGATCATCCTGCTTACTCCAGGTGGAAGAGACGGATCGCGTTCTCGCGGGCGATCTTGCGGAACACCTGCTCGCTGATCTTGCCGGTCTCGCGCCAGTCCTGCAGCAGATCCACCAGCGGCACCGGCATGGTGGGGAAGCAGAGGTCGGTGCCGAAGAGGAGGCGGTCCTGGAATTCGGTGAGGAATCGCGGGCCGTACTCTGGGTCACGGGCAATGGCGTTGTAGGCGGTGCCATCCGACAAGTCGCCGTACAGGTTCGGGTAGCGGCGCATCAGCTTCGGCACCACGCCCTCTTCCTGCACCGGCCCTTGCGGCAGGCGGCCCACCTGCCCGCCACGCGGCCCGAAGATGATGCAGCGTTCGCCCGGCGTTTCCAGGCGGGCGATCTCCGACCAAAAGAGCGGCCCGTGCCCGAGGAAGACCAGATCCGGGAAACGCTGCAGGGTGTGCTCCAACTGCGGCAGGCCCGGGTCGTCGTACAGCCCGAAGTCGCCGGTGAGCTGATCCGAGCCGTCGGTGGTCACCGGCAGGCCCACCGCCTCCGCGTGCTTGAAGAGGTTCTGCACCAGCGGGTGCATCACCGGCAGGTTAGGCATCACCTCGCCGAGGCCGCGGCAGCCCCGGTCTTTGTAGTAGCGCAGCAGGTCGCCCAGGGGGGCATCCGGCGAGTTGGTCAGCGCCCGGGGGTCGATGTTGCAGAAGGCGAAGAAGCGGTCGGGGTACTGCTCCACCATGTCGAGGATATCCTCGTTTGCCTGGGGGAGGTAGATCTCGGGGCTGACGATTGGCAGCAGCGCCCCCTTCTCGATGCCGAGGGCGTCGTAGCGCTCGATCACCTGCTCGGCGGTCGAGAAGGAGTAGGCCGGCGGCTGCTTGCGGTAGGCATGGGCGTGACAGTCAATAAACATCGTGGTTCTTCTCCCTCCGCCTGCCGCCGCTCAGGGCAGGCGCTTCACCACGGCGTGCCGATAGGCATTGGCCATGCTGTCTCCCAGCACGCCGATGCCGCCGCGGGTGCCGGCGTGGATCCCGGTGGGGCGACCCACTTCCGGCAGCGGCCGGCCCCCGCGTGCCCACCTCGGTGATGCCGGCGGGAGCGGAGAGTAGCTCCGCCCCCGCCTCAAGACATGGGCCTCACTTTCCCTACGCGCCGGCCAGCTTGCCGAAGCGGTGGACGATCGCCAGGGCGGGGTCGAGGGGCACGTCTACCGGCTTCACATCCTTCGGGATGCTGATCACCGGGGTGGGGCGCAGCGTCTTGCCGGCGAACTGGGGCAGCCACTCCTTTTCCGCTTCCAGCATCTCGGCGGCCATGGCACGGATCTCCGCCAGGGTGGCGCAGGCGGAGGAGAGCGGGTCGAAGGCGCAGGCGCCGAACGCCAGCTCCGGGTCGCCGCTCAGGGCGGCCTGGACGGCGAGTTCCTGCACCTGGGTGTTGGTGCGGTTGGCCGCGGCGCACAGCGGCGGCAGATCGCCGATGAAGGTGGGGTGCAGGCCGTTGCGGTCGACGAAGATCGGCACCTCGGCACAGCAGTTGGCCGGCAGGTTGGTGATCAGGCCGTTGTTGCGCACATTGCCGTTCAGGCGGAAGACCTGGTCCGTCTCCATCGCCTCGATGATCCAGGAGCAATACTCCACGCTGCGCGGCAGCAGCTTCGTGGTGTCGATGCTGAGCGGATCGGTGACGGCGAACTTCTGGGCGATGAGCTGGCACCACTTCAGGTAGGCGCCTGTCTCGCCACCGAAGTCCGGCTCGTCGCAGTAGAGCTCCAGGGCGCGCTTGCTGGAGCGGAACCACGGCAGGTATTCGGAAAGGTGGCCGGTGCTCTCGGTCATGAAGTAGCCGAAGTGGCGCATCACCTCGCAGCGCACCTTCTCGTTCTTGTAGTACTCGGGCTTCTCGCAGTTAGCGCGCAGCGTCGGGTAGAGGTCGCGGCCCTGGTGCTCCAGCTTGAGGAACCACGCCATGTGGTTGATGCCGGCGCAAAGGTAGTCGATCTGCTCCTTCGGCACCCCCACGTAGCGCGAGATGAGGTCCAGCGTCGTCTGCACGCCATGGCAGAGGCCGATGAAGCGGACGTTGCTCGCCTCGCCTAGGGCCCAGCAGACGGCGGCCATCGGGTTGGTGTAGTTGAGGAGCAGCGCCTTGGGGCACAGCTCTTCCATGTCGCGGGCGATCTCCAGCACCACCGGGATGGTGCGCAGCGCCCGGAAGACGCCGCCCGGCCCGAGGGTGTCGCCGATGCACTGGTCGATCCCGTACTTCATCGGGATCTGGTAATCGATCGCGAACGCATCCACCCCGCCCACCTGGATCATGTTGATCACGTAGTCGGCGCCGGCGAGGGCTTCGCGCCGGTTGGTGGTGGCGGTGATCGTGGCGTCGCAGCCGTTCTCTTCAACCATCGCCTGGGCGAAGGCGGCCATCTTCTCCAGCTTCGGCGCCGTGCGGTTCATGAGAGCGAACTCGCTCCCCTTCAGCGCCGGGGTGGCCAGCAGGTCGTTCAGCAGCGTCTTGCAGAAGACGATGCTTCCGGCACCAATCATCGCGATCTTCGGCATGGTAACCTCCTCCCCGAGCCTGGGAGTGCGGGAGCATTCCCCGCCTCAGAGGGCCCGCGCGGCCCAGAGCATCCCACGCGTCAGGATCCGCCGCAGTTGCGGGATCGCCAGGTCCTTTGCCACATGGCCGGCGGAGCAGTAGAAGACGCGCCCCTGGCCATAGTGCTTGGTCCAGACCACCGGCATGACGGCATTGTTGAAGGCGAAGCACGTGGTGGCCAACACCTCGTTGGCGGGATCGACGTGCATGTAGTATTGCTCAGAGGTGATCTCGAAGTCGGTGACGCCCTCCATGATCGGGCTGGAGGTCTCGCGGATGTTCACCGTGTAGGTGACGATCCCGCCGGGGTGGGCCACCCACTGCCCGCCGACCATGAACTGGTACTCGGTCTCGTTGCGGAAGGCATCGCCCATGCCGCCGTGCAGACCGGCAATGCCGACGCCCCCGCGCACGGCGTTGAGCAGCGGGTTGAGCTGCTCCGGCTTGATGTTTCCCATGGTCCAGATCGGCACCAGCAGGTCGAGCTGTTTCAGCTTCGCCTCATCGGCGAACGCATCGAGCGTGTCGGCCACCTCCACCGTGAAGCCGGCCTCGCGCAGCCAGCCGGCGAGCAGTTGCGAGATGGGGCCCGGCTCGTGGCCGTCCCAGCCGCCCTGAACGATCAACGCAGTAGCCATGGCGAACTCCCTCCATCACATCCGGCGTAGGGTTCTATGCCCGCGTGTCGTTCGCCTTCCATGTCTGGGGGATGCGTGTGTAGGGGTCTGGGGGGGAACCTGAAGGCCGTGAACCGGTGTGGATCGGTGTAGGGGCGAAACATTCTCCATCCATGCGTTCGGTAGGCCTAACGGCCGAGGAACGGCGAATGCTTCGCCCCTACGGGCATGTGGCATGCGGCGTGCGGACGATTCGTCCCTACGCGCACGGCGCGTGCGGTATGCAGACTACTGCGCCCACAGCTTCCGGTAGAGGGCGGCCACCCGGCCCTGCAGCGGCTTCAGCTTGGCGGCCGCCGTGGCATCGCCACCCACGTGGGCCAGCATCAACTCGCCCTCCTCGGCACAGAGCGCGTCGTGGGCGGGCAGCACTTCGCGCAGCAGGAAGCTGGCGTACTTCACCAGGCGGAACGGGCCGTAGGGGCGCGCCGCGGGCTGCTCCGGCAGGTGCTCTACCGCCAGCGAGTAGTCATCCACGATCGCCTGGCGCAGGTCTGCCATCGCCGGCGAGCGCGCGAACACGATCGTGTAGTACCACTGGTGCAGGCCCGCCGCGGTGCCGTGGCCGTCGGAGACGCCCACCACCGGGATGCGGCGGCCGCGCGCCACCTCCTGGTAGTAACGCGCCACCTGCAGGGCATTGCTCTCCGTCTGGTTCTTCCAGTAGCCGCCGATCAACTCGTAGGCATCAAACGGCTTCTCGGCGAAGAAGCGGTCGATCAGCGCCTCCGGCACGTTGTAGGCGTTCCCGGTGACCCAGTAGGGATGGCAGAAGATGCCGACGCCCCCGCCCTCGCGGATCTTGGCGAACGACCACTGGCAGGCGGCGTAGGCCTTCGGGTCGATGCCCGGGGGCAGGCCCTTGAGCGACTCCGCCAGGCGGGCCACTTCCTGCTTGTACTCCGGCGTGGCGAAGAGGTCGTTCACGCTGAAGCGTCCGCCGAAGTTGACGATGTGGACCATCGTCTCGGGCGGGTGAACCTCTTCGCCCGGGTAGATGCGCAGGTCAATCGGCAGCCCCTCGAACGCCCGGATTGCCTCCAGCGACGGCGCGTACTGGCGGTGGTCGGTCAGGGCCATGAAGTCCATGCCGATCTTGCGGTTGAAGGCGGCGACGTAGGGAGGCTCCTCTTTGCCATCCGAGCGGTTGGAGTGCTGGTGGATGTCGCCCTTATACGGCCGGCGCACGAAAAGATCCGGGGCGACGGCGTAGGCGCGGAAGGTGGCCAGCGTCTGCTTGCCGTCGCCGCTGACCAGCTCGACCACGTACTCCTGCTCGGCCTCGGGCCGGGTGCGAAACTCCAGCACCCCCTCCTTGGGACGGGCGCGCTGGTCGGTGGCCCCGGAGACGCGGCCATCCCCTTTCCACTCCATCGGCCGGACACGCGTCAGGTACTCCTGTCCGTCATCCAGGCGGCTCTCGGCGTTCAGCCCGCGAACGGTCAGCGTCGTCTCGGTGCCCACGCGCAGCACCTTCGGCGTCAGTTCGTAACTGGGCGCGGCGGCGGCGGCAGAGCAGAGTGCCAACGCGGCTACCGGTAGCAGTGCGGTTTCCCTCATCATGGTGACCTCCTCTGCGACAGGTTCTACGCTTGTCCAGAGCGCGCCTTCTTGCCCGTGGTTGTTCAGGCGGTCGGTTCCAGCTCGCCTGTTGCCACTTCCTCATCCGAGAGGTAGCAGACCGGCCAACCACCTCCAGGCGTGCTTCGAGCGCCTCGACCTTGACGATGTCGTGGAAGTGACCGAGATCCAGGCGCGCTCTTCCCGTGGGAGGAGTGGCGGGGCGTAGGCGCCAGGGTCCCTACTTGGCAGGGCGCAGGGCTTCGTGCATCTCCTGGAGGTTGGTGTTCAGCGCCCACCAGCCGTTCTTGAAGCTGGCGTAGTCCGGCCCGCCCATGGCGGCGGCGTAGCGCACCGAGTTGCCGTAGAAGAGCCACTGCCGCACCCAGTGCTGCTCGATCCCCTCGTCGAACGGGTTCTTTCGGTTGGCCAGGCCGCGACCCCACGCCTTCAGCTGAAGCTGCGTCGCCGCCAGCGTCATCCGGTCCGTCTCGGCGATGGCCCCATCGAGGCGCCTGAAGTGGCCCTCAGCCCAGGCGGTGCTGTGGCACGAGCGGCACACTCCCACCATCTCCCCCCGGCGCTTCGCCTGCTCCGCCTTGCCGATGAGGAAGCCGGACGCCGGCACGCCGGTGAAGGTGGTCGGCAGGGGCTGGCCGTCCTTGTTCTTGATGCGGTAGGTGCGGCCATCCTTTGGCTGAGGGTGCGAATAGGGGAGACCGAAGAGGCGCACCCACATCCGTGCCCCGAAGTCGTGCGTGCGCTGTGCGATCGGAGTGCCATCCGGGCCGGCGAGGAGGCTGTTGTGGCATGTGGCGCAGGTGGGCGCGCGGAAGTCCTTACCGGGTGACCAGGGCACCGCGTCCCAGTTAGCGTCCCCCTGGCTCGACAGAAAGAGGTTGCCGTGTTTGCTCTCGCGGTAGACGTCGAACGCGGGCACGTCGGGCTCCAGGTGGCACTGGGCGCAGGTGAAAGGCTTGCGCGCCACCTCGAGGGAGAAAGCGTGACGCGCGTGGCACGCGCTGCAGGAGCCAAGCGTGCCGTCCGGGTTCACGCGGCCCACTCCCTGGTTCGGCCAGTTGGCCAGGTCCGGCACCTCCACCTCACCCAGGGCGCTCTGCACCTTCTTGAGGCCCCGCACGGTCACCATCGTCCCGTGGCAGGCGTAGCAGCTCGCTCCGCGGGTGTGGGCGCTTGCCTTGTGCGCGGCCAGGCGGTCTCCCTTCACCGTGCGCGCGCCGAGGAGCGTCTCCACCAGCATGGTGTAGACCGGGTTCCTGTCCAGGTTGTGGACGGCATGCGCCTTCTTGCTGCCCGAGTACTGCTCTACTTCGGTCGGGTGGCAGGTCTTGCAGTCGTTCGGGGAGACGACCACGCTGATGCGGGTGCCCATGTGGTCGAAGGCGTCCTTGTGGGCGGAGAGGTTGCGGCCGTGGCACTCGTAGCAGCCGACGACGACCTCGCGCAGGTCCTCCGGGATCTGCGTGGCGGAGACGCGCCGCTCGAGGGGAGGCTTCTCCAGGGCGACGGCCGGCGTCACTCGCGCATGCCGGCTGGCGCGCCAGTCGGCCACGATGCCGGGCGTGTACTGCTCGTGGCAGGCCACGCACTGCTGGGTCTCATCGCTTAGGGCGTCGCTGGGTGCCTGCGCGCCCGCGGGGGTGCCGACAGTAGCAGCGAGCGCGGCCACCGCCGCGACCTGGTAAGCACGCATTCCGCGAAGTGACATCGGCCTTCTCCTGCACGGTCAGAGGTGGCGCTGCCGCTGTGGGCTCAGCTCAGGGAGTAGGTTCCAGCTCCCCGGTGGCCACTTCCTTATCCGAGAGGTAGCAGGCCGGGTCGGGTGCCCAGGGGTCGCCGGTGACGGCCAGGGCGCGCACGCGGAAGCTGCCGCCGCACATCTTCAGGAAGCGGCAGGTGGCGCACTTTCCCTTCAGCAAGGGGAGGCGGTTTTTGAGGCCGGCCATCAGCGGGTCGGAGGTGTCGGTCCAGATCTCGCTGAACTTGCGCTCGCGGACGTTGCCGAAAGTGTATCCCTGCCAGAACTGGTCCGGATGGACGTTGCCGAAGAAGTCGATGTTGCCGAAGCCGACGCCGGAGGAGTTGGCGCCGCCGCCGTTCCATTCCAATAACTGGCGCACCTGCTCTGCCCGCTCCGGATCGGTCTGGCGCAGGCGCAGGTAAAGGTAGGGGCCGTCCACGTGGTTATCCACGGTGAGGATGTCGATCCCCAGGCCGCGCTGGTGAAAGTCCAGCGTTCGCGCCAGGATGATCTCCATGGCGTGGCGTGTCTCGGCGTGGCTCAGGTCGTCCTTCGTCATCTCGCTGCCGCGACCGGCGTAGACGAGGTGGTAGAAGCAGGCGCGCTGGATCCCCTCCGCCTCGATGAAGTCGAAGATGCGGTGGAGGTCCTGGTAGTTGCGGCGGGTGAGGGTGAGGCGCAGGCCCACCTTCTGGCCGACGGCCATGCAGTTGCGGATGCCGCGCAGCGCCAGGTCGAACGCGCCCTGCATCCCGCGGAAGCGGTCGTTGGTCTCGCCCATCCCATCCAGGGAGATGCCGACGTAGTTGAAGCCGGCCTCCCGGATGCGCGCGGCGTTGGCCTCGTTGATCAGCGTGCCGTTGGTCGAAAGCGTGATGCGCAGGCCGCGGGCGCGCGCGTGGGCCGCCAACTCGAACAGGTCCTTGCGCACGAGCGGCTCGCCGCCGGAGAGGAGCAGCGCCGGCACGCGGAACTCCGCCAGGTCGTCGATGAGCGCCTTGCCTTCGTCGGTGGTAAGTTCGCCCGGGTAGTGCTGGTTGTGCGAGTCGGTGTAGCAGTGAACGCACGCCAGGTTGCAGCGGCGGGTGATGTTCCAGGCCACCACCGGACGGCGCGCGGCGGCCGAGGGCGGCACCGTGTGTCCCGGCCCCTCAGTGGGGTGCGGCGAGCCATGCGCGGCACCGCGCGAGTGCCCGTAGCGCAGGGGGTCGCCGGTGGTGTCGCGGCCGCAGTAGAGCTTGGTAATATCAATCAACGCTCGATCCCCTCCACACTCCAGCGGATGCCTTCATTCTATGCCCGGCGCCAGCGCCCGTCCATCAGGAGAAACCCGCATGGAAGCTGCGGGAAACCGCTGATCATGCGTCTCTTCGTTGGCCGGTGCTGGCGCCGGGCGAGTGTCACTGCTCGTGGTCGAGGCCCAGCCGCGACGGATCGAGAGGCGCCACGGAAACGCGGCGGGCGGGGGTGGCGCGAGTTCGCCGGCGCGCCTCCGGGGCCGCCTTCGCCGGCTCCGAGTGCGTCTCCACCCAGTTCGTCATCTGCTCGAGCGAAAGCGCCTCGTCGGCGACGGCGCAGAGGAACTCGTAGCGCGCCGCCGCATCGGCCGTCAGCTTCACCTGGTTGAGGCGCAGGAACAGGTCGAGGCAGACCAGTCCGAGGCGCTTGTTGCCGTCGATGAAGAGCTGGTTGAGCACCAGGGAGTACATGAGGATGGCGCCTTTACCCGCCAGGGTGGCGTACACCTCGCTGCCGCCGGAGACCGCCTTGGGCCGGTTGAGGGCAGCCTCCAGCAGGCTGACATCGCGGATGCCGGGCGCGCCGCCGGTGCGCGCGAGCAGCCGCTCGTGAACGAACAGAACCTCTTGCGTGGTGAGATAGCGGGCCATCAGGCAAACCTCCGGAGGACGGGCTCGTTGTCGGTCAGCGTCTGGTCCACCAACTGCACGAACTCGCGGGAGAGAGGGGTTGCGGCCGGCTGCCGCAGCCGTTCCAGTACGATGTCGCGGAGCACCTCGGGAATCGGCTTCCGCTGCGCCGCTGCCAGCGCCTCCAGCGCCTGGCCACTGGCGTCATCGATCTCGATTTCGTATTTGGGCATCGGTTCCTCCGCCGCTCACCCCCCGGGTGTGCCCGGGACCCTCGAGGGTGAGGTCGGCCTCGCCGCCGGCATTCCCTGGCCGGCGGGGCGTGCCGCGCCACGCCGCGCGACGCACGCCGCGGTGTGTTGCCGGCATCCGGCGGCCGCTCGCGTTGCCCACTAACGCGCTGCTCGTCTCACGGAGACGACCGCCTGCCGCCACGCGGGATGCCCCGCCTTCCGGCAGCACACCGCCATTGGCTCCCAATTCCACGCTCGGCCGGCAAGATCCCCCTCCCGAGATCGGGTGCCCGGCGTTCCGCCGGCGCCACCTGGATCGTGGAGCATCGGGGCGCACTGCCGCGCGTCTGGCGCACGGCCGGCACGGTTGTCTGCGGGCACGTCCTAAACATTGCCTCCGTTTCTGCCGATTAGCGGGGAAGGAGGAGGCAGTTGAGTGGCCTCCTCCATACGTTACGGTCGCTTTCGGTTCTGCCGACCAGACCCGGCCTGGCCTGGCCGCCACAACCGATCCGGCGCTCCGCGCGGCGCTTCCAGACTGCCAGCGCGGGAGCCGCTCTCTTCGCTATCGAAGGCACGGAGGCAGCCTTGTACACGATCTGCGTCACCAACCAAAAGGGCGGCGTTGGCAAGACCACCTCGGTCGCCAACCGCGCCGCGGCCTTCGCGAAGCGTGGGTTTCGCGTGCTGGCGGTGGACGCGGACCCCCAGGGGTCGCTGACGCTGTGCTATGGCATCGACCCGATGGATGTGGCCGCCACGATCGGCGACACGATGCTCACCGGCGCGCCACTGCCGATCCTGCAGACCTCGCTGGCCGGTCTCGATCTGTGTCCTTCCAACCGGACACTGGCGGACATCGAGCCGCAGCTCATGTCGAAGGTCGGTCGCGAGCGTTTCCTCGTTCGGGCGTTGCATCAGGTGCGCTACAGCTACAACTTCGTCTTCCTGGATACACCCCCGACGCTGGGCCTGCTGACGGTGAACTGCCTGACGGCAGCGAACGCCCTGCTGGTGCCGGTCATCCCTGCCCTCCTCTCCGCCGCCGGTCTGCGCGATCTGCTGACCACGGTGGGCGAGGTCCGCGATGGGATCAACGAGGACCTGAGGCTCGCCGGGGTGTTCGTGACCTTCTCGGACACGCGCACGATCGCCGCCCGGGAGAAGGAAGCGGAGCTGCGGGAGGACCTGGGCAACCTGGTGTTCACAACGACCATCAGCCGGCGCGTGGCGCACGAATACGGCGCCCAGGCCGGCGCCCCCGTCGTGCTGCAGGACCCGAGCAGTGTTGCTGCCCAGGAGTACTGCGCGCTGGCACAGGAGGTACTACAACGTGTCAGTGCCAAGTAGGCCGCACCGCCGGATGAGGTTGTCGGTGCCCACGGGCCTGGCGTCGCTGGGTTTCGTTGCCGACGCCATCGTGGAACCGGCCGCCGAGGTTCCGGCTCCCGCGGTTCCGATCCCCGATCGAGCGCCGCCACCGCGGCCGGAAGGCGCCAGTGCCGCCTTGCCGCCACTCCGGGGGCCGGGCGCGGCGCGCCGTCCGTTGGCGCTCACAATGTCCACGGTGCCCTCGCCCGGGGGGGCATCCGCCGGGGGACCGCGGCTGCCGCAGTTTGGCGATGCCGCCGGTCGTCCCCTCGCGGGGGCTGCCGCCGCGGGTGAGGCCGGGGAGGGAGCCACGCTGCTTTCCTCTCCCTGGCGCCCGCTGGCAGAGACCGATCCGCGGCCACGCCGGCGCCTGCGGCTGACGCTGCCCACCGGCCTCGGCTTTGGCTCCGCGCCCTCGCCAGACGGGCCACCGCTGCCCCACCGGGTGGAGGTTGCCTTCTACCTGCGCCAGGAGGTGGTGGAGCGCCTGGAGGAGGAGTGGTGGCGCCGGCAGGCGGCCGGCGAGAGTTGGTCGCGGGCAGACATCGTCCAGGCCGCGTTGACCGCCGCCCTGGCGGATATCCCCGGGTTGACAGAGGCGTTGGGCCAGTTGGCCCTGGATGGCGGCACCTGAGCCGCAGGCGCCTCCTACGGGAGGAGGGTGCCGGCTCCTTGGGGTGGCGGTTGGTCGTACGCCTGGGAGTGGATCAGGCCGGTTGTTTGCAGCCGCGCGCGGTACTCATTTTGCCCCCTGCCGGGCTAATGCCGTCGCCGCGGTGCGCCGATACGAACATCGAGGGAGATAGCCGGTTGGATATCGCCGAACTGCTGATGCTCACGGTTGAGAAGAAGGGGTCGGACCTCCACCTGAACGTGGGGAGCCCGCCCTGTGTGCGCATCCATGGTGAGATGGAGCGTCAGGACTACCCGTCGTTGACCAGAGACGACGTCCACAGCATGCTCTACGACATCATGACCGATCAGCAGAAGAGCCGCTTCGAGGAGCACCACGACCTCGACTTCTCGGTGGAGCTGAACGGGGTGGGCCGCTTCCGCGTGAACGTCATGATGACGCGGCAGGGCGAGGGCGCGGTCCTCCGAGTGATCCCGACCAAGATCAAGAGTGTGGAGGAGTTGGGGCTTCCCGCCGCCTGCCGGCGCCTGACGCATTACGAGCGCGGCCTGGTGCTGGTCACCGGGCCGACGGGATCGGGCAAGTCGACCACGCTGGCGGCGATGATCGACCTGATCAACGAGTCGCGCAAGGGGCACATCCTCACGATCGAGGACCCGATTGAGTTTGTGCATCCGCACAAGAACTGCCTGGTGACCCAGCGCGAGATCGGCCCGCACACGGAGAGCTTCGCCACGGCGCTGCGCGCTGCCCTGCGCGAGGACCCGGACGTGATCCTGGTGGGGGAGATGCGCGATTACGAGACGATCTCCCTGGCGGTGACGGCGGCCGAGACCGGCCACCTCGTCTTTGGCACCTTGCACACCAGCTCCGCGCCGCAGACGATCGACCGTATCATCGACGTGTTCCCGGAGGCCCAGCAAAACCAGATTCGCGCCCAGTTGGCCGAGGCGATCCAGGGGGTGCTCTCGCAGGCGCTGCTGCGCACCGCCGACGGCGCCGGGCGGGTGTGCGCGGTGGAGGTGATGGTGGGCGTCTCCGCCATCCGCAACCTCATCCGGGAAGGCAAGACGTTCCAGATCCCCTCGGTGCTGCAAACCGGCCAGAGTGAGGGGATGCAGACGATGGACAGTGCCCTGATCGAGTTGGTGAAGAGCGGCCGGGTGCGGCGCGACGATGCCTTCCCGCTGGTGACCGATAAAGACACTTTCAACAAGCAGGTTGGGGCCGGCCCGAGCATCGGCATGGGGGCGCCATCGTTGGGCTTGATGATGCCGCCGCGGCGCTGAGCAGAGCGCTGCGGAGCCGACGGGAGGGAAGGGCAGTCGTGATCGATCTTACGAGTCTGTTCCAGGAAGCGAACCGGCGCAACGTCTCAGACATTTACCTGAAGGCGGGCTCGCCGGCGATGATCCGCGCCGAAGGGCAGACTCTCCCCTATGGCGACCAGGTGCTGACGGCGGAGGACACCTGGGCGATTGCCGTGCAGTTGATGAGCGAGGCGAAGCGCCAGGAGTTCGAGGCCACCCAGGAAGCCAACCTGGCCTACTCGGTTCCAGGGATCGGTCGTTTCCGGGTCAATGCCTACGTGCAGCGCGGGACCACCGCGCTGGTGATGCGGCGCGTCAAGAGCGAGGTGCCGACGATCGAAGGCATGAAGCTGCCGGCGCAGCTCGCCACGTTGGTGATGGAAGAGCGCGGCCTGATCCTGGTGACCGGCGCCACCGGGTCCGGCAAGTCGACCACGCTGGCGGCGATGATTCACCACCGCAACGCTAATGCCGGGGGTCACATTCTGACGATTGAAGATCCGGTGGAGTTCCTGCACCGCGACCTGAAGAGCCTTGTGAGCCAGCGGGAGATCGGCACCGACACGGCGTCGTATGCCGAGGCACTGCGCAACGCGCTGCGCCAGACGCCGGACGTGATCCTTATCGGCGAGATGCGTGACCAGGAGAGCGTGAAGGCGGCCATCGACTTCGCCGAGACCGGCCACCTGGTGCTCAGCACCCTGCACTCGACCAACGCCAATCAGACGGTTGAGCGGATCCTGCAGTTCTTCCCGGCCGAGCAGCACCCCCAGGTGCTGCAGTTGCTGGCTAACAACCTGAAGGGGGTCATCTCCCAGCGGTTGGTGCAGCGCCAGGACGGGACGGGCCGAGTGGCGGCGATCGAGTTGATGCTGGCAACCCAGCGCGTCCGTGACATCCTGAGAGGAAACGAGCTCGTCAAGCTCAAGGCAACGATTGAGCAGGGCACCAACGAGGGGATGCAGACCTTCGACCAGCACCTCTACCGATTGCATAAGGAGGAGGGGCTGATCTCCCTGGAGGAAGCCCTGGCCGCCTCGGATAGCCCCAACGACCTGCGGCTGCGGATCCGGGGGCTGACGTCTGGCGGGCTCAGCGTCTCGTGAACCGACCCGAGGGCGGGCGGTGCCTTCGGTGCCACCGCGGGAAAGCGCGTGCGAGGTGAGTCTCATGGGGCTGTTCGGTGGAGATAGCGTCATCGGCCTGGACATCGGCACCAGCAGCATCAAGGCGGTGAAGATGCAGGCGACCAAAGGCGGCTGGGAGGTCGTCGCCGCGGCGCGCGTGCCGACGCCCGCCGGCACTCTCATCGATGGCCAGATCGCCGACGAGGAGCAGTTGGTACCGGTGCTGCGGCAGCTCCTCACTCGCTCCGCGGTGCGTGGCAGCGAGGTGGTGGCGGCCGTGAACTACACGGCGCAGGTGGCCGTGCGGCGCACCACCCTCCCGGTGATGACGCCAACGGCGTTGCGCAAGCAGCTTCGGGCCAACCCCGAGCAGTTCCAGATCAACAGCGGCAAGGAGTTCGCCACCGACTTTGAGGTGGTGTCGCTGCAGGGTGAGGGCGAGGCGGCGCAGATGGACACCGTGATCGTCTCGGCGCCCCGCACCCCGGTCGACTCGTGCCTGCACCTACTGGAGCGCGCCGGCCTAGACCCAATCGCTCTGGACATTGAGCCGTTTGCCCTGATGCGCTCGCTGGTGGAGTGCAAACCGGCGATGCTGCCCATGCGGAGCGCCACGGCGGTGCTCGACCTGGGCGCCGTGCACACGGACATCACAGTGGTGCGCGGCCCCAACTACATCTTCACCCGCGCCATCCCGTTCGCCGGCGAGGGGTTCACCGAGGTGGTGCGGCAGGCGATGCAGTGCAGCACTGCCGAAGCCGAGGCGCTGAAAACGCAGGTGGATCTCACCTGGCTGCTGCACGACGCCGAGGGCCGAAAGGAGACCCCCGAATACCAGGCCACCGTTGCTATCAAGCCGGTGCTGGACGACCTGCTGAAGGAAGTGCGAAACTCGATCCTGTTCTACCAGTCGCAACTTCCGGATGAGGACCTGGAGGGGATGGTAGGGGCGATCCTCCTGGCTGGGGGCACGGCGCTGATGGGCGGGCTTGCCGAGTACATGCAGGCGGCCTTCGCGCTGGAAGTGGAGCGGGCAGACTTCACCCAGGGGTTCGCTTACTCGATTGCCGCGGGCGCCCCGGAGCTGGTTCCGGACACGGCACCGCTCTTCGCGCTAGCGCTGGGGTTGGCGGCCAAGGAGCCGCAGGACCAGGCGAGCGCGGCGGCGGCGAAGGCGCAACTGAAGGCGGCGACGAAGGCGCGACCCGGCAAGCGGCGGGGCCAGGCGGCGGCGCCCACGGCCACCCCGACGGCCTGAGTGGCGCCTTTGTGGGAGCAAGGCCCCGTTGGCCGGGGCGGCGGGCCCGCGCGATCTGCTGGCGCAGAGGCGGGCGTCTCGAACGAGGTGGGTAGCGCATGCCATCGATCAACCTGATATGGGAACAGCGCGCTCTCCGGCAGCGAAACCAGTCGGTGGCGACCGCGTTGCTGCTGGTGGTAGTTGCCGCCTTCGGCTTCATGGCTTGGCAGGTGGTAAACACCGACCTGAAGCGGCGCGCTTGCCAGGCGGGGATCCGCCAGTGCGACGAGCGCATCAGCGTTGCCCGGCCGCTGGCGGATCGCAACGAGGAGCTGCAGGGCCAGATCGCCGCGCTGGAGCCGATGCTGGCGCTGTTGCAGGAAGCGCAGCGGATTACCCTGCGCTGGGTGAACCTGCTGGGGGAGTTGGACCGGTGCGTGCCGGATCCACGCCGCGTCGCTTTCAACCAGTGCGTCTTCTCGCCGGGGCAGACCTCGTCGGGCGAGAAGAGCGAGACGTCCGACCTCATCGGCACGGTGACGCTGTCTGGCATGGCGCGCGGTTACCCGCTGGTCTCCCAGACGATGCGCCGGCTGGCCGCACAGCGTCATGTGGGCGACGTGCGCGTCACCCAGGCTCAGCGCGACGAAGAGACGAAGATCATCCGGTTCACGGTGAGGGCCCAGTTCCGTGTGCCACCGGATGAGGAGCAGGTGATCGCCGCGGCGCTCAAAGCGCAGTCGCGACGCCGCCAGCGTGCCATTCTGCTCAGCAAAGCGGACGAAGAGACGGTGGTGAACCGCCTGCAGCCGAAGGAGATGGCCGCACGCTAAACGGGATGCTGGGGCGGGTTGGTGCTCTCGCGAGTGTCTGCCTGCTCCCCGCACCGGTTAGCGAGGCCGTTGGGAGGCCCGGTGAACGTGCGCCTGAGACCAACAAAGAAGGTGCTGTTAGCCCTGGGGGTGGTTGCGCTGCTGAGTGCTGGGCTGTGTGCCCTGGTCTACCGCCTGCAATCGCAGCAGCGTGCGGAATGGGAAGCCCGGCTTCAGGCCAAGCAGAAAGAGGCTGATGCCGTGGAAGCCGCTGCCGCGCAGCTTCCCCAGTCCGAGGCCAGGCTGGAGGAGATGCGCTACCTGATGAGCTTCCTGCGTAGCGCGGAGCCGAACGATTTCCAGCCCGCCCTGGTGCTGGAGCTGTCCAGCCTGGCCCAGCGCTCCGGCGTGGTCCTCTCCTCGTTCAACGTGGCGGAGGCTACGCAGAAACAGCAGTCCCCGGTTGCCAAGACGGGCAAGACGGTGGCCGCCCACCGCTTCATGACCATCGACATGGTGGTGGAGGGCTCCTTCCACCGCACCTCGCGGTTCCTCTACCGGATGATGGGGCTCTCCAAGGTGGTGTCGGTGGATGGCGTCCAGGTTCAGCCGCTGGCGGAGGGGGCGCTGGACGCGGTGCGGGCCTCAGTGAAGATGACCGCGTACGTGGTCAAAGATGTGGCGCCGCAGATGGCCGCCGCGGCCACCAAGCTGAAGGAGATCGCCATCGCCCAGCAGACTTACCACGACTCGCACCAGTCGTATGGCAAACTGAATGATCTCCACGCCGAGGGGCTGATCACCCTCAAGGAGGGGGAGATCTACCAGGGCTACGTCTTCACCACGGACCGGTCTACCGGCTCCGGCAGCTTCAAGATCCTGGCCGAACCCAAGGATACGCAGGACCCGAAGCTCCACCGCCTCAGTATTGACCAGTCCAAGCAGATCACTGACGAGACTGATAAGGTGCCGTATGAGTAAGCTGCGCGTGCTTCCAGCGAGTTGTGGGTCCGGCCAGGTGGGCAGCGCCGGACATCCCCGGGGGGCGGCACGCGGCACTCTCCGCGGGTGTGTTGTCTCGGCGGGGGTGCTGATCGCCCTGGTCGGCGCGGCGGCCGGCTGCCAGCGCGCCGTTCCTGCCGCGACGTCGGAGGCAGCCCAGGCGGCCACTCCGGCTGCCGCGGATCCGCCGGCCGTCAGCGCCCGGGCTGAGACCTCCAGCGGCAGCGCCACTACGGCGTCGGCCAAGGGGGCGGGTGCGGTGCCGGCCGGGGGCCGCGCGGCCGGCCAGCCAGCGGCCAAGGTGGCGGTGGCCCGGATCACCCCGGCCGGGGCGGCGGACGAGATTCCGGGCGTGCCCCGGGTGCGGCTGCCGGCGGCCAAGCACAGCCCCTTCCGCAGTGAGGATGGCTACCTGGGGCCGGACCCACGTGCCCGAGGTGCCTCTACCGGCGGCGCCCGCGGTCGCCCTGGCCCGGCAGCCAGCGGCGGTCGTCGCTATCGGCCACCCAC
>JAAZEB010000150.1 GCA_012512505.1 Armatimonadota bacterium
CATGTCACGCACGCGGTAGAGCTGCCCGGCGCACCACTCCTCGGCCAGACGTCTGACGTATTCTTCCCGTTTGACCGGGCTCCTAATCCCGGCCAAGACCGGGGCAACGGCCTGCGCCAGCGCCGCCCGTCCCTCGGGCGTGGCGTGCTCTGCCCGTTCGGTGAGGCGGCGAAGCTGGAACTCCACCAGCGGCAGCGCCTGGCGGGCGGCATCCCGGAACGCCTCGGCGCCCTGCTCGCGGATGAATTCATCCGGGTCGCGCCCAGCCGGCAGCACCAGGATGCGCCCCTCCATCTCGGCGTCCTCGAAGAGGGCCAGGCTGCGCTCGGCGGCGGCGGCCCCGGCGGCGTCGCCATCGTAGGCCAGTACCACCCGCGGCGCGTACCGCCGCAGCAGTTGCAGGTGGTTGGGGCCCAGCGCCGTTCCCAGGGTGGCGACCACGTTCTCCACCCCCGCCTGCTGGGCTATCGCCGCATCCATATAACCCTCAACGACGATCGCCTCCCCGGCGGCAGCGATGGCGCGGCGGGCCTGGTCGAGGCCGTAGAGGGTCCTTCCCTTGTCGAAGACGGGGGTCTCGGCAGAGTTGAGGTACTTCGGCTGCACATCGCCCAAGGCGCGGCCGCCGAAGGCAACCACTCGCCCTTCCACGTCACGAATCGGGAAGATGAGGCGGTGGCGAAAGAGGTCGTAGTAACTTCCGCTTTCCCGGGGGCGGGCGAGACCCGCTTGCTCCAGGAGCGGCCCGGGGAAGCCCCGCCGCAGCAGCGTGCTGGCCAGCGCGTCCCAGGCCTCCGGGGCATAGCCCAGGCCCAACGCCTGCACCGTCTCCGGAGTAAGGCCGCGGCGACGCACGAACGCCTGCGCCACGGCGTTGCTCTGGAGCTGCGCGCTGAAGAACTCCGCCGCCGCTTTGTTGACGTCGAACACCTGCTGACGCAGGCCGCGGCGGGCCTGGCTCTCCGGGTCGCGCTGCACCTCGATGCCGGTCTCGCGGCCCAGGCGCTCCACCGCTTCCGGGAAGGTGAGGCCGTCGATGCGCATCAAGAAGGTGAAGACGTTGCCGCCGGCGCCGCACCCGAAGCAGTGCCAGGAGTTGCGCTCCGGGAACACGCTGAAGGAGGGCGTCTTCTCCGCGTGGAACGGGCACAGCCCCACAAAGCTGCGGCCGCGCTTTTTCAAGGTCACATAGCGAGACACAACCGCCGCGATGTCGGCTCGCGCGCGGATCGCCTCGATCACCTCGTCCGGGATGGACACGGACTACTCCCTGCCTACCACTACTGCTGATCCGTGCCGCCGGCTATGGGGTGCCAGGCACCTCGCGAATCGTGATCGAGGTCACGCGCATGACGCCCTGCTTCATCGAAAACGCCACCCCAGCCTTGTCGTAGTAGGTGAGGACCACCTCGTCGCCCGAGTTCTGCTGGGTCTCGGGATAGCCATAGGCTTTGATGACCGCACGGAACGGATCGCCAAGGCGGATCCCCCGCGCCGTGCGCGCGTTGCTGGAGACGTGGCGGCTGCCCCCGCGGTTGACGGAATCTTCGTAGCCATCCCCGACGGAGATTGCCACCACCTGGCCATCCTCATCGAGACCGAAGATGAGGACGACCCCCTCCTTCTGCTGCTCGTAGACCCAGTAGATCATCTGCGGCACCGCCGGCTGGGCCTGCCCTGCCCCCGGCCCACCGGCCATCCCGGGGCCGCCCATGCCGGGGCCCATCCCAGGACCACCCATGCCCGGGCCCATGCCGGGGCCGCCCATACCAGGGCCCATGCCGGGGCCACCCATGGCGCCGCCCGGGCGCATCCCGGGGCCCATCATCCCAGGACCGCCACCCATCATGCCGGGGCCCATGCCAGGGCCCCCCATGCCCGGGCCCATGCCAGGGCCACCCATGCCGGGGCCACCCATGGCGCCGCCGCCCTGGGCCGACTGGCCCGGCGCGGAGACTGCTCCCACCTGCACCCGGCGCGGGCTGCCATAGGCCCGGACCACCGCCACCGCCCGGCTACCCAGGCGAATGCCGGCGAGCTGGCTTTCCATCGCCGCCGACGGGCCGGAACCAGCGCCGGCCAAGGCCACCGTGGCCACGCTCGCACACGCTACCAACGCGTAGATTAGAGGTCTCATCGCATGCCCCAGTCCCCAATGCCTGTCTGGCTCATCCGCCGCAGCGCCGGGCCGAGCCCACTAGCTCGTGCCCCTGGCCGCGGGCTGATCACTCCTCGGGGGACCTGATCGTGATGGAGCTCACGCGCATGAACTCCTGGCGGAACGTAAATGCCACGCCATGTCGGTCGAAATACTTGCACAACACCTCGTCGCCGAGGATCTCGGTCTGTTCCGGGAAACCGTAGGCCAGGATCACGCTCTTGAAGGTGCTGCCGAGGCGGATCCCTTTGGACGTCTTGGCGCCGGCGAACGGCGGCTGCTTCCCGCCCTTGCAGGTGGAGTACGGCTTGTCGTCGCCAATGGAGACGAGGGTGATGCGCCCATCCTCGCTGAAGCCGAAGGCGTAGGTCACGCCCTGGCTCGCGCGCTCGTAGACCCAGGTGATCGCCGGCACCGCCGCCTGCGCCTGGGGGCCCGCGCCACCCATCATGCCGCCGCCCGGGCGCATCCCGGGGCCCATCATCCCAGGACCGCCCCCCATCATGCCAGGGCCCATCATCCCGGGGCCACCACCGGCGCCCGGCCCGAGCGCGGCGGCCGCCTCACCACTCAGCACCGGCCCGGTCGCTTCGGGGGTAGTCACCCGGGCGACAAACGCTTCCGGCTGCATCCCGGCGATCTTGCCCTCGTACTTCTGGGTGAGCGCTGGCGCCGCGCCGCCACCCATCATGCCGCCGCCCATCATTCCGGGGCCACCACCCATCATGCCGGGGCCGGCACCCGGACCCATCGCGCCACCCATCATGCCAGGGCCGGCACCCGGACCCATCGCGCCGCCCATCATTCCGGGGCCACCCGCCGCGGCGGCGCCACCGCCACCGCCGGTGATGGTGCGTGTGGGGTTTCCGAACAGGTCGGTGATCGTGTCGGCCGGACGGCCCAGGCGGATCCCCGCCAACTGGTTCTCACGGGCCTCCGCCCGCAGGCCAACCGACAGGAGCAGCCCCGCCGCCAATGCCACTGTCAGAAGTGGCTGCCGGCGGCCGGCCGCGGCTTCCGCCGGGCAGCGCAAGCACTGCCGCGTATCGAGAGATTGCTCTAGCATGGCGATGATCCCTGCCTCCGGGCATAGGGCCCCGTTCCGCAACGAGGGAACGCTTCCGCAACGTGAGACGTGTGGTCGGGTGAGTTCCGGTGCTTCTTCCCCGTTATTCGGCCCCGAGCGAGCGCCTCCTTCTCCGATTCTTCGGCACCATTGCGCGCGCTGCCCCACTCGCTTCGACGCGTCCCAACGCCCGGAGCTTTCTCCCAGCGCCCGCGATCTCCTCCTGCCTGGGCCACCCCGGCGCTCAGCGAACCACCACCCGCAGGCCCGGCTTGCCATCAGGCCGGCGCCGGAAAGAGAGCGCCCCGAACGCCGACGGGTCCAGGTAGTTATCCACCGTGCCCGACCACACCATCTGCGACTGCCGGCCCCAAGGGTCATCGGCATCGTTGAGGGCCAGGTCAAAGCCGATCGTCTGCTGGCCGGGCGCCAGGTAGCGGCGGAGAAGCGCCAGGGGCAGCCGCACCCGGATCTCGTAGCCGTCGGCGCGGCGCGTGCTTTCCAGGCCGATGGGCGGCAGGCTCGGGGGCAGCGGCTCCAGCGAGCTCCAGGCCGGCTCTTCCCTGGCGGTGGTAGCCGGCCGGAAGCAGAGGCCCAGCACCCCCTCGTCCCAGTACGGCCGTCCCTGCGCTCCGGGGGGCCGCAGGTCGAGGTAGAGTTCCACGCCGTCCGACTGGTGGGGCTCGCGCTGGTAGCTGCGCTGGAGGCGGTCATCCCGCACGGTCACGGTCAGCAGCAGGGCATCCTTCGCGTACTCCACCTGGAAGCGGCCGGAGAGGTCGGCCAGGCTGCGCCACTGGCGGGCGCCGAGCAGCACGCGCTCGCTGCCGAGGCTGCCCTGGGCGTAGCCGGGCTGCAGCACGGGCGCGATGTTCAGCCAGCGCAGGTCGCAGGCGAAGTCATCGCCCTGGCGCGCCCAGGCAAGGAGGCGCTGCTGCCGGGTGTGCGGCGGCAGGGTGGTCGTGGGCAACGTGAAGCGGGCGGTGGCGCGCCCCTCGGCGTCGGCGGTAACGCGCCGCTCCGCGTAGAGGTCATCGCGCTCCAGCGCGACCAGCACCGGCCCCGGCCCGGCCGCCTTGACGTAGACCGGGATCTCCAAGGGAGCGCCCCGCGCCACCTCGCGCACGCCACCGTGGATGCTCACGCGCAGGCGCTCTCCCTCATCGGCCAGGAGGGTGAACGCCCGGTACAACTCGCGGCCCATGACGGCGTGCATCCAGGCGGTTGGGTGGCGGCCCATCGGGAAGGAGCCGCGGGGGCCGGTGCCGGCCTGGCGGAGGGCGCCGTCGAAATCGGCCACCGGAACCGCGTGGGCCTGCCCCACCTCCTTCACCACCCTCACCATCGGCGTATCGGTCTCTGGCTCGGCAATCGGCGGGGTAGCAAGGAGGACGGCGGCAGGGCCGGCCTCGCGGATGCGGCGGATGGTCTGCTCTAGGTCGCGGCGAAACGCCTCGGGGGAGCGCTTCCCGCCATGGTCGTTGCCGCCAAACTGGACGATGACCAGGTCTGGGTTCTGCCGCAGCACGTCGCGCGCCAGGCGGCTGCGGCCGGCCGCGGCGGTGTTGCCGGGAACGCCAGCGTCCACGAGGCGGATGTGGGCCTCGCGGTAGCGGCGCTGCAGCAGCGAGCGGAAGACGCGGGGATAGGCGTCGCGCGCGGCGTTCGGCAGTTCCCAGCCCACCACCAGCGAATCGCCGAGGGCAACAATGGTCACGGTCTCGCCGCGCGCCAACTGCTCGGCCAGCCCGGCCGCGGCCGGCCCACCGCCGACCGCCAGCAAGCAGAGGCCACAGCCGAGCGCCCGGATCCACGCCGCCATGCTGGCCCACCCCCTCCCGGGCAGAATCGTTCCCATCGCGCCTGACCACCCTCCGTTCCGCGGGCTGCCGCCCGGGTGCAGAACCGATTCGCGCTACCTTGGCCGATCTCCTATCTTTATGACGGTCTCACCCCGCCGTAGGAGGCGCCACCGACGCCGAAGGGTCGGATCGCCGGCGTCCTGCCGGCCGCCGTAGGAGGCGCGTGGCCGAGCCCTGGCCCATCAGGAAGGCAAACCGCTGCCGGGCGCGTAACTTCGGAGCGTGGGTCTGGCTGCCTGCCGAGGGATGGCCGGACGCTAGGAGGAGAACCGTGCCATGATCGCGCTTGTCGCCCAGTACTTCCTGAACCACCGCCTCGATCCGGCGGAGATCGAGTGGCAGATGGAGGAGTTCGCCCGCGCCGGCTACCAGGGCGTCTACGCCCACGCCCGCCAGGGTCTGCTCACGCCCTATATGTCGGAGGAGTGGTGGCGCGCCCTCGACACGATGATCGCGGCCTGCCGCCGCACTGGCCTGCAGTTCTGGATCTGGGATGAGGACTACTTCCCCAGCGGCACGGCCGGCGGGCGCATCGTCTGGGAAAACCCGGGCCTCGTCGCCCGCGGCCTGGAGCTGAGCGTGACGCGCCTCTCCGGCCCGGGCCCGTTCACCGTCGACTTCCCGCCGGGGATGCTGCTGCGGGCGTTCGCCCTGGAGGTTCTCCCCGATGGCCGCTACGGCCCGCCGCTCGATGTCACCCCGTACTGCGGCACCCGCCGCCAGCAGTGGACCGAGCGCCGCATCCTCCACCACGCCTACTCTCCCTTGATCCACCCGGTGGCCCATCCTCATTGGCGCGACAGCATGGAGCAGAACCGCTTCGCCTTGAGCTGGCAGCCCCCGCACACCGGCGACACTGTGGTGGTCGCCGCCCTGGTGCAGTCGGTGCCGGGCGTGCACATCGATATCCTCCGCCCGGAGGGGATCCGCCGCTTCCTGGAGTTGAGCCACGAGCAGTACTTCGCGCGCTACGGCGCCGAGTTCGGCCAGACGATTGGCGCGGCGTTCACCGATGAGCCAAGCCCCGGCGGCCCCCTCTACCCCTGGACGCCCCGCTTCCCGGAGGAGTTCCGCGCCGACCACGGTTACGACCTGTTGGAGCACCTGCCGCACCTGGCGCTGGACCTGGATGAGCGCAGCTTCGCCGTGCGCCATCATTACCGCCTCACCCAGCACCGCCTGCAGCGCGAGCATTACGTCGCCCAGATCGCCCGCTGGTGCGAGGAACACGGCATCCTGATGACCGGGCACCTGACGCGCACCGAGTGGCTCTCCCTCGTTGCCACCTGGTGGCCCAACGAACTGCGCTGCTACCAGCCGATGCACATCCCTACTTGCGATCCCCTCGGGGCAAGCTGGGGCTGGACGGCCCAGGCTGCCTACCACTCCGGGCTGAAGGTAGCCTCGTCGGCGGCGCACCTTTTCGGGCGTGCCCAGGCCTCCAGCGATGCCCTGGCGGTGGTGGGCGACGAGGTGTCGCTGCGCGACCTGAAGGCGATGCTGGATTACCAGATGGTCCTCGGGATCAACCACTTCAGCGTCCACGGCCTCAGCTACTCCCTCGATGGCCCGCGCAAGGATGAGGTGCCCCCCTCCCTCTTCTACCAGCACACCGAGTGGAAGCACATGCGCACGCTGCTCGACTACGTGCGCCAGACGTGCGAGGCGCTCACCGGCGGCGACCACTACTGCGAGATTGCCGTTCTCTACCCTTCCACCAGCCTGGCCTGCCAGGCACGGCCCGGCATCAACTACTACAACCTGCCGGACGAGGCGCAGATCCACGCCCTGGTGGAGCAGCTCCTCAGCCACCAGCGCGACTTCGATTTCATCGATGAGACCACGCTGCAGGAGAGCGTGGACGACCACGGGGCGCTGAACACGGCCGAAACCTACCGCACGATCCTGCTTCCCTACCTGCGTGCCATCGATGCCCGCACGGCATCCGCGCTGCTGCGTTTCGCGCGCGCTGGCGGCCGGGTGATCGCCGTGGGACAGATGCCGCTCGCCATCGGCGCGCACCTCGACCACGCCCTCCACGAATGGGCCGGCCCCTCGATCGAGTTCCTGCCGGAGCTAGACGCCGCCGCCCTGGGCACCCTCCCCGGGGCCTACGTCGAGGGAGAGGGCGCGCGCGACGTGTTTGTCCTGCGCCGCCGCAAGGGGGACGAACTGCTCACCTTCGCCTACAACCGGCGTGAGGTGCCGTTCGAGGGGCAGGTGGACGACGCGCAGGTGCGGATCCCCGGGCGCGGCAGCATCCTCCATGCCTCGCCGGTTGGCCGCTGCGGCGTCCACACCATCCCGCCGCTCGGCGAGACGACGGTGGTGGCCGATTGGTCCACCGGCTGGGAGGTGAGCTTCGAGCCAAACCAGCTTCCGCTCAGCTTCTGGCACGTCACGCGAGACCTCCCCCCGCCGGCCGGCCCGGTTTACGTGGACGCACCGTTCAGCGGCCCGGGGTTCGACCTGATGGCCCGCCAGCCCGATCCGGCCGGCGAGGGGAGCGAGCGGGTGCGCTACGCCTGCCGCTTCCTGCTGACCGGGGAGATCCCGGACGCGCGCCTGGTGATGGAGGACAGCACCCTCGCCGGCGAGTGGGAGGTGCGGGTAAACGGCATCCTGGTGGAGGGATGGCAGCGCGCCGTCGTCTTCGACTGCCGTAACCTGGAAGCCCCGGTGGGCGACCTGCTGCTTGGGGGAACTACGCCGACGCTAAACCTGGTAACCATGGACGCCTGGGGACCAGGGCGCGGCCTGCGCGAGGTACCGTACCTCTATGGCGCTTTCGCCTGCGAGTATCGCTACGGGCACCTCTCCTTCCCCTTCGTTCAGGGGCCGGAGAGCACCCGGGCGCTGGATGGCTTGCTACCCTGGGATGTGCTCGGGCGCCCCACCTTCTCCGGCTCGGCCATCTACCGGCGTACCATCGAAGTGCCCGAGGGGGATGGGTGGATCCTGGACCTGGGCCGAGTGGAGGACGTGGCGGCGGTAAGCCTCGACGGGGAGGCGGTGGCGGTGCTGGCCTGGCCGCCCTACCAGTGCGCGCTGGACGGCATCCGCCCGGGCCAGCACACGCTGTGCGTGGAGGTGACGAACCCGCCGGCCAACCGCAACCGCGCGGCAGGGCTCCCCGCCGGCCTGCTCGGCCCGGTGCGTCTCCTGCGGCGCCGCTGAGCCGTCTTGACTCTGGCCCCCGCAATCACTAGAATGCTATCAGCCACAGAAGCGCGGCAAGCGCGCGGCTCCTGCCGCGCCGCGCGCCCCCGCGCTCCCCAGTTGAAGGGAGGTGATGAAGATGTCCGACCGTGAAGTTCGCGTGTTCCCACCCCGCTGAGAGCACGCGAACGGGCGCAGGTCTGCGCCCCTCATTGCCTGCATCCCTGGAAAAGCAGGGCAACCGCCGGTCGGACTGCTTCATGTCCTCCCGCCGTCGGCCCTCCCAGGGAGCAGATTATCGCCCTCGATCTCCCAACTCTGTTTGGACTGACCGCATTAGGGCGACGCCTTTGCGTCTCCTCTGCGCCAGGTCCAGACGCAGTTGGGATGACCTTCTGAACCCTGAGGAGAGCACCCCGATGAAGCTCGCAGACTACACCGAGCTGTGGCAATCGCTCGGCCTGGACCTGGAGGCGCACGACGGCCTTCTCCGCACCCTCGGCCAGGCCTACAAAGAGATCTACCTCTCGCAAAAGAACCGGCCGGCGGGCATGGATTACTTCGACTTCGTCATCTCGGAGATCCATGGCCTGCGCATCCGGGAGCTGGCCGAGGCCAGGAAGGAAGGCCGCATGGTCGTCGGCACCTTCTGCCTCTACGTGCCCGAGGAGCTGGTGCTGGCCCTGGATGGCATCGCGGTCGGGCTGTGCGCGGGCGCCGACGTTGGCACCGAGGCTGCCGAGCAGGTCCTGCCCCGGAACACCTGCGCCCTGATCAAGTCCTTCTTCGGCTTCAAGCTGAGCGGCCTCTGCCCCTACACCGAGGTCTGCAACCTGGTGATCGGCGAGACGACCTGCGATGGCAAGACGAAGGCCTACGAACTCTTCAACGAGTACAAGCCGACCTTCGTCATCGAGGTGCCCCGCATGAAGTCGCCGGCGGCGCGCGCCCTCTGGCGAAGCGAGCTGGGCCGGCTGGCAGCGAAACTCGAGGAGCTCTCGGGGCAACCCCTCACCGCGGAGAAGTTGAGCGCCGCCGTGCGCACGGTGAATGCCAAGCGCGCCGCGCTGCACCGCCTGAACGCCCTGCGGCAGGCCGACCCCGCGCCGATCTCCGGCCGTGACGCGCTCCTGATCAACCAGGTGCAGTTCTACGACGACCCCGTTCGGTTCACGGAGAAGGTAAATGCCCTGTGCGACGAACTGGAGGAACGCGTCCGGCAAGGGGTCGGCGTGGCGCCGGCCGGTACGCCGCGGGTCCTCGTCTCCGGCTGCCCGATGGCCGCGCCCAACTGGAAACTCCCCTTCGTCGTCGAGAGCAGCGGCGCCGTGATCGTCGGTGAAGAGTCGTGCGTGGGCGAGCGTGGCACGCGCCACCTGGTCTCCGAAGAAGGAAGTACGGTCGACGACATCCTGGATCGCCTCGCGGCGCGTTACCTGGAGATCGACTGTGCCGTCTTCACCCCCAACACGGAGCGCCTGGACCACATCACCGAGATGGCGAAAACCTACGCCGCGGACGGCGTCATCCACTACGCGCTGCAGTTCTGCGCTCCCTACACGATTGAAGCGGCCCGGGTGGAACGGGCGCTTGCCGCCCAGGAGGTTCCCCTGCTGCGCATCGAGACGGACTACAGCATGGAGGACATGCCGCAGCTTCAGACGCGCGTGCAGGCGTTCCTGGAGATGGTGCGGGCGTGAGCGTGCGCGCGGCGGGCCTCGACATCGGATCGCGGTCGGTGGAACTGGTGGTGGTGGAGGGAAGCGACGTAGTGGCCACGGCGCGGATCGACACCACCCCCTCCCTGGAGGCCGACTGCGAGCGCCTGCTGGCGGCGACCTCGTTCGACCGGCTCGTCGTGACCGGCTACGGGCGCGCGCTGGCCGAGGTGAAGTTCGCCGCCGACAGCGTGACGGAGATCCGCGCCTATGCCCGCGGCGCCGAGGCGTGCTTTCCGGGGTGCCGCACGGTGCTCGATATCGGCGGCCAAGACACCAAGGCGATCGCGCTGGACGGGCAGGGCCGGGTGGTGAAGTTCGAGATGAACGACCGCTGCGCCGCCGGCGCCGGCAAGTTCCTCGAGATCATGGCCCAGGCCCTCGGCTATTCCCTTCCGGAGTTCGGCGCCGCGGCCCTTCGCGGCGCCGACTCCCTCCGCCTCAGCAGCATGTGCGCCGTCTTCGCCGAATCGGAAGTGGTCGGCCTGGTGACGAAAGGAGAGCGCCGGGAAGACATCGCCCGGGCCGTCCACCGGGCGATTGCGCGCCGCAGCAGCGCCATGCTGCAGCGCGTCTCCACCCGGCCTCCCGTGGTCTTCGCCGGCGGCGCCGCTTTGAACCCCTGCCTGATTCAGATGATTAGCGAAGCCCTGGGGCAGGCGGTTCACGTGCCGGAAGACCCGCCGATGCTTGGGGCCCTCGGCGCCGCCCTCCTCGCCCGCGACCGTGATCGTTCCGCGCATAGCGGCCAACCGCTGACCCCAGGGGCCTGAGGACCGAAGGGAGGTCTCCACCGCGCCGCCCTGGCACGCGCCTCCCCGGGAGCACAACAAAATATTGGCGGTTTGCCCCCACGGGTGGCGGGGTATACTGGCTTGGACGCATCCGCGGCAAGGACGGGCACGATCCGGCCCCGGCGCGGGAGCGACCAGGGCGCGCCCCGCCTCGCCCCAGCGGGCGGCGCGGGCTTGCGGCCATCAGGAAGCAGGAGGTTTGCAGCGAATGGCCAGAGGCACGGTCAAGTGGTTCGATGACGCGAAGGGGTACGGGTTCATCACCCGGCCCGATGGGGAAGACCTCTTCGTCCACTTCTCTTCGATCGAGGGGTCCGGCTACCGTAGCCTGCAGGAGGGCCAGCCGGTCGAGTTTGACATCGAGCGGGGGGCGAAAGGACTGCAGGCGGTGAACGTGCGCCCGGTGACAGAGTAGCCCCCACGACCAGGTAGCACCGCATGGGTTGTGTTGACCAAGACGGGCAACCGCACCGCGGCGTTTCCGGCCGCCGACCGCCGCATGGCGGGGTTTAGTCGGCGCAACCCAGCCCACCCATTCGGGTCCGGAGACGGGGGATGCGGGCGTGAGGAGGCGACCCGTCTGCAAGGCCTGACGGTTCCCGTTTCCCCTTCTCCCGGTTCGGCCACCGGCGGCGGGGCAGGCCCGCCTACCCCGGATCCAGCGGCCACAGCGGCCGCGGCGCGTGGTGATAGTGGTAGCGGCGGATGTCCGGCGCCGTCAGGCCGGGCGTGTCCACCTCAATCATGGCCGCCGCAATCGGGCTATAGGCCGCGCGGTGAGCAATCGCCGCCTTCACCACGATCACCCGCTGCCGCGTCGGCTCGATGCCCAGCGCGCGCAACTGCTCCAGGTTCCACATCGGCATCTTGCGCTCGGTCAAGATCAGGGTGAGGCCACCGCACTGGAGCACCACCGTGCGCCCCATGTCGTCCACGATGCCGTCGCGCATCGGTCCGCGGTTCTGGTAGACCCCGTCGGCAATCAACCGGACGCGGCCCCGCACCGTTACCGGCGGCCCGTGGTGCGCGTCCACCTTGCCCCCCACCGCCAGCGTCACCTCACTCCGGACGCCCGCGGCAATCGCCTGGGCAACGGCCTCCGGGTCGGCGAGCATCACCACCGCCCCCTGGGCTTCGCGCGCCAGCAGTTCTGCCAGGAGGAAGGTGCCGTCGCCCGGGGTGCCCCCGCCGACGTTGTCACCCACGTCCACCAGCACCACCGGCCCGCGCGGCGAGGCCAGGGCCTGGGCCACCGCTTCCGTCGGCCCGGGCGCGTCGGCCGCGAAGGCGTGCCGGTTCTCCCAGGCCCACGCCGTGATCCGGTCGGCGACGGCCTGCGCCCGGGCATGGTCGCCATCGGCCAGGGCCAGGCAGCCCAGCCCAAGGCACTCCACGTCGGCGTAGGGGAAGCCGGCGGTCACCGAGACCGACAGCAGGCCCGGCTCAGCCTCCGCGGCGTGCGCCAGCGCGATCAGCGTCGCCATCGGCCCGGCCTCCGTCGCCTGGCGCAGGATGTTCGGCACCAGGGGGGCCTTGCTCAACGCCAGCGCCGGCCGCACCTCGCCGCGCAGCGTGCGCGCCAATAGCGCCGCGCACTCCCGCCCGCGCTCGCGCAGGTCCACGTGCGGATAGGTGTCGTAGCCCACCAGGATGTCGGCCTGTTCTGCCATCAGGGGAGAGACGTCAGCGTGGAAGTCGAGCGTGGCGGCAATCGGCACGCTTGGGCCGACCAGGGCGCGCACACGCCGCAGCACTTCGCCGTCGCCATCCTGATAGCGCTCCGTCGCCAGCGCTCCGTGCAGGCAGAGGAGCACCCCCGCCACCGGCCCGGCGGCGGCAATGCGTTCCAGCAACTCGCCCACCAGCGCCTCAAAGGCGTCGTCGGCCACCCTGCCGGCGGGCATCGCCCAGGCCAGGAGGGTGGGCACCAGCTCCAGGCCCTGCACGGCAGCTTCCTCGGCAAAGCCAGCCACCTCGGAGTTGGTGCCTTGCCAGGCCTCGAGCAGCGCCGCGCCCCGGGTGGTGCTGCCCTGCGCGAACGCCTCCCGGCCGGTGAGCCGCTCCAGGAAGGTGTTCGACTCGTGGGAGATCCCTCCAACGATGACCCGCATCTGCCCCTCCCCGCCCGGGAGCCGCGGCGCTGGGCTCCACCGGGCCGACCCGCGCCAAACCGGTTCGGCGCCGCTTTGGCCCAAGGTTTCGCGGCCGCTCTTGACACTCCTTGCCTACCGGGTTACAATGGAACCGTTCGGTGATCCACTCACCGCCCACTACCTTCTCGACTCGCTGCCTGTGCCGCCCCGGCACCCTGCCCAGGGGTTCACCGCGCGTCCCCACCGAGCCGCTCCCTCACCCACCGGTCGGCATCGCGCCGCCGCGCCCCCACGCCGGCACCCTGGGGTTCCGCCAAGTGGCGTGTAGTTTGCGAAAGGGCATTCGGTGGTCGAGGTCGAACCTAAACATCACCTTGGGGGATCGGAACGAGAGAGGACCCGGTAGCGGTTGGACCGCGGCACCTGGCACCCGCCGGGCGCGGGGGGCAGCGGGTTCGGCTGAGAGTGGTTCTGGTCCGTATCCGGTGAGCGACGGCATGGTGCGATGCATCGGCGCGGCTCCGGCCCCGTGGTTTGCCGGAAGCCGTGGTACAGGCTCTTTGTCAACCTGGCATTCTTCCGCGCTGGCGGTCTTGCTGATGGCCGCCGGTGGTCTATTGGCCTGGTTGTTGCGGGGTGGAAAGGGAGGAGCATGCGCACAACGGCCCTATTCGTTGATTTGACTGGCATTGATGAAGCCCTGCGCATGGCGTGTTTGCCGGTAGCACCGGCGCTGTTGGCCCAGAAACTACGGCGGTCGGCGAAGTTGCTGACCGGAGAACTGGTTGCCTTCGCCTGGGGAATCTGGACGGGCGGGGAGCAAAGTGCTGCCGACGCCTTCCGTCAGGAGGGTTACGCGCTGCTGAGCGCTGAGGGCGGCGAATCTGGACGCTGCCTCAGCTTCCGCCAGCAGATTGAGGCGCTGGAGGCCGGCCCGCGGCCTCCCGAGGTTTACGTGCTGGTCAGCCAGGACCCGGAGTTGGCGCCCCTGGCGCACTCCCTGGTGGAAGCCGGCCGCGACGTGCGCGTTTGGGGCCTCGCGTGCTCCACCCCGGCGGAGCTGCAGCAGGAAGCCCTCCAGTTCTACAGCCTCGAAGAACTACTGGATCTGCGGGTGCGCTCGCGTGCCCTGTTCATCGATTTTGAAAACATCGCCTTCTGCCTGCACGACCTCGGCTACGCGGTAGACCCGGCGCTGCTGGCGCGGCACCTGCGCGAGCGCGCCGCCCACGGCAACAGCCCGGTGCAAGCCTTCGCCTATGCCGACTGGCACCGCCTGCCGCCGATGCAGGACGCCTCGGGGCGCAGCCTCAGCTCCGAGGCCCAGCGCTTCTTTGAACTCAGCGATATCGATACCCGTTACCTGATCTCCCGCGCCGGCAAGAACACGGCAGATATGCGGATCGCCGACGACATCCGCACCGTGCTGCAAGAGCCGAATCCCCCGGACGTGTTTATCATCGCCAGTGGCGACCGCGACTTCGCCCCGGTCATCGACACGCTGCTGCGCCAGGGCCGGGAGGTGATCGTTTGGGGGGTGCGGGGCAAAACGAGCCGCAACCTGGCCGAGATGGCCCACGTGGAGTACCTCCAGGAGTTCGTGCCGCTGACGCAGCGGGTGGCCCGCCCCACGGAGCCCGGTGCCGCGCCGGAACCAGGCGCCGTCGTCGCCGCGGAGACGGTACCTTCGATCTGGACGCCGCTGGTCACGCTGCTGGACGACATCATGGGCCGCAACAACTGGAGCTGGGTCTCCTTCAGCAAGTTGGTGGCGGAGGCGTGCCACAGCGGCAAGTTCGGCGGCACCGAGGAAGAAACGCGCGACCTGATCAACCAGGCGATCGCCCGGGGCATCATCCTGCGCGAGCGCATCCCCAACCCGAACCCGAATTACCCGGACCAGTTCATCTGGGCCTGCCGCCCCAACGACGAGAGCCGTGCGGTGCAAGCCGCCCGCCTGGTGCCAGCGCTGGCCATCGAGTTCATGTGGCGCAGCATCGTGGAGCGCGGGTGGGATTACGTGGCGTTCTCCTTCCTGCTGCGGGAGATGGCCAACTGCCCAGAACTGTCGCTGCCTGGCTTCAACACCGACGACGATTGGCGCGCGGCCTGGATCAACCACCTCGTGGCCGAGGGAAGGCTGCGCCTGGAGCGCCGCCCCCATCCGAAGAATCGGCGCGACCTGATGAAGGCGCTGACGATGCCGGAGCAGGACATGCTGGTGCGCATCATCGTCAGCGTGGATAACTTCTGCGCCACCCGCAACACTACCTGGGAGGCGGCCAGCGCCCTGCTGCAGTACCTGGCGTGCTTCGGGGTAGACGCGGTGCGCGCGGCGCTAGCTGTCGGCGAGCACTTCGGCTCCTTCCGCCTAGCGAAGTACACCCACCCGGCAGACCCCGAGCGGCCGCCTACCACCGGGATCACCCTCAACCCGGAGGTGCCGTTCGTGGCGCGTGTCCTCGAGCGGCGCAACACACTGCTGCGCGCCCTCTACGCCGCGCAGGAGCGCGGCGGCGCCAGTTGGGAAAGTGACCTGGCGGCCCTGGTCGGCGATAAGGCCCCTCTGTGGCGCTCCATCCTCAGCCACGAGCGCATGGTGCGCCCGGCTGAGGTCGCCGCGAACAACGGCCACCGCTACGTCCTCTCACGCTCCCACGCCGTCGTCCGCCTGGTATGCGGGCTGCCGCCGGAAGAGGAGGAGGACCGGGACTCCCTGCCGGCCGAGGAAGTGGCACCGGCCGCGCCGGAGCAGGAGGCCCCCGTGTCCGGCGACCTGGAACCCGCCGGCTCTGGCACGTGGCCGCCCGCCGGCCCTGGTGTGCTCGATTGACTACTTGGAGAAACCTGGATGGATAGACGGGAACGGATAGCGCGGCAGATCCCCTTTGCCCTCGCCCACACCAACTTCAACTGGCTCGGAAGCAAGTACGAAGGGAAGGTCCGCGACAACTATAGCGCCGACGGGCGCCGCTTCATCGTGGTGACCGACCGTCTGAGCGCCTTTGACCGCGTCATCGCCCCAATCCCGTTCAAGGGGGAGGTGCTCAACCGCCTGGCGCAGTTCTGGTTCGAGCGCACCGGCCACATCGTCGAAAACCACCTGCTGGCCGTGCCCGACCCCAACGTGATGGTGGCCAAGGAGTGCCAGCCGCTGCCGGTGGAAGTGGTGGTGCGCGCCTACCTGACGGGCGTGACCAGCACCTCCATTTGGACTCAGTACCAGCAAGGCGCGCGCGTCTTCTGCGGGCACCAGTTGGCCGAGGGGATGGTGAAGAACCAGCCCCTCCCCGAACCGATTGTCACCCCCTCCACCAAGGCAGCGAAGGGCGGGCACGACGAGTCCGTCTCCGCCGAGGAGATCGTGCGCCGGGGGTTGCTGTCGGCGGAGCTGATGCAGCAGGTCTCCGAGGTAAGCCTGGCGCTGTTCCGCTTCGGCTCGGAACTGCTGGCGCAGCACGGGCTGATCCTGGTCGACACCAAGTACGAGTTCGGCCTGTATGAGGGCCGCCTCCACTTGATTGACGAGATCCACACGCCAGACTCCTCGCGCTTCTGGATCCGCGATACCTACGCGGAGCGGTTTGCCCGGGGCGAGGAGCCGGAGAAGATCGACAAGGAGTACCTCCGCGAGTGGCTGGCGCAGCAAGGCTTCCGCGGTGAGGGAGAGATCCCGACCATTCCAGAGGCGGTGGTTGCGGAGACGGCCTACCGCTACCTGACCGCCGCCGAGCGGATCATGGGCCAATCGCTGGATCTCACCGTGGGGGAAGTGGCCGGGCGCATCGAGCGCAACCTCCGCCGCTACCTGGCCGAGCAGGCAGGCTAACGGCTCCCTGGTAGCCCCGCCCCCCTACGCGAGCGTGTCGAGGTAAGACAGGAACGCGGTGACGACCACCGGATCGAACTGGGTGCCGGCACCGTTGGCGATGTAAGCGCGGGCCTGGTCGAAGGAGAGCGCGGGCCGATAAGGGCGGTCGGTGGTGAGGGCGTCCCACACGTCGGCAGCCGCCAGGATTCGGCCGCCCAGGGGGATCTGCTCGCCGGCCAGCCCGTCTGGGTAGCCGCCGCCGTCCCACCGCTCGTGGTGCGTCCCCACCAGGTCGGCAATCCCCCGCAGGCGGCGGTGCCGCTGCAGCCAGCGCCGTCCGAGCACCGGGTGTTGGCGTACCTCCGCCTGCTCGGCCTCGGTGAGCGCGGCCGGCTTGTTGAGGATCGTCTTGTCCAGCACCGCCTTGCCGACATCGTGGAGCAGCGCCGCGTAGCGCAGGTCCTCCAGCTCGTCGCTGGAGAGGGCCAGGCGCGCCCCGATGGCACAGGCGTACTTCATCACCCGCGCGCAGTGCCCGGCCGTATAGCGGTCGTTCGACTCGATGATGTCGGCCAGCATCATGGTGAGGTTGAAGAAGCGGTCGCGGCTTTCCTCGAAGGTGACCGCGCTCTCCAGGGCCATCGTGGCGAAGGCGGTAACGGCGGAAACCAGGGCGGGGCTGTTGTCGCGCGGCATCTGGCCCACGGCGACGTAACCCACCTCCTTGCCGTGCAGCAGCATCGGCGCGCGCGCCTCCCCGGCCGAAGGGGCGGCGGCGCGGGGGTGGCCTGGCAACCACTCGCCCAGCCACGCATCCTCGATGTGGAGAGTGGCCTGCTGGGCGCCGAGCACGCGGCGGATCCCGTCCTCACGCCGCGCGCGCAGCTCGGCAGGGCTTTGGGGGTGGGAGACGGCCTGCGTCATCTCCGCCAGGGCATCGACGGCGCCCTGCACGCGGGCGCGCGCCGCCTGCTCCTCCAGGAAGCTGGAAACGCTGACGGCAAGCCACGCCAGGAAGATCGCCAGCAGCGGCCGCACCACCTCCAGCCAGACGAAGTGCGCCGCGATCAGCCAAAAGCCGACCAACCATACCCCAAGCGCCAGCGCCACCGCCACCGCGATCTGGCTCCGCAGCCCGCGCCGCCGCGTCTGGCCCACCAGCAGCGCCACGGCGAAGGTGACCAGCAGCCCCACCCACTCCGGCAAACGGCGAATCGTCGACTGGTCGAGGATGTTCTGCAGTGCCGCGGCCTGTACCTCGACGCCTGGATAATCGCCCCCGTAAGGAGTGGTCTTGGTATCGAAGCCGCCGGAGTGGGTGTTCCCAACGAGCACCGCGCGATCGCGGAAGTAGCGTGGCTCGTAGGCGCCGGCGACGATGTCGGCATAAGAGAGGTGGTGCAGCGAGCGGTAAGGCCCGTAGTAGTTGATCACCATCTCGCCGTTGTCGTCGATGGGAACGCGCCGGTCGCCAATGATGACCGCCTCGCCGAGGCGGACGCGCACCTTCTCCAGGGGCACGCCCAGCAGATCGGCCGCCATCAGGAGCGGCAAGCTGGCATAGCAGCGGGCCTGGTCGGGGGGATCGCCAGGGCGGACGTAGACCACCACCAGCGGGAAGCGACGGACCACGCCGTCGATCTCCGGGAGCACGGTGACGGAGCCAAGGCCCCGGGCCGCCTCGCGGAGCACCGCGGGGGGCAGCCACGCCCCTTTCATCTGCAGGCGCACCGCGGCGGCATCGGCGGGGGTGGTCGTTAGCCGGGCGGCATCCAGGGCATCGCCGATCTCTCCCGCCGGGTCGAACGGGTTGGCCGCGCGCTCAAAGGCGACGCCCAGGTAGGTGTGGCCGGCGGCACGCATCGCGGCGGCGAACTGCCGGTCCTCGGCGCCACGGGGCTCCTCGAAGCGCAGGTCGAACCCCAGGCAGCGCGCGCCGGCGGCCCGGGTGAAGCGCACCAGTTCGGCGTAGCGGTCGCGCGGCATCGGCCAACGCCGCCCCCCCACCGAGTCGATCGTCTTCCGGTCGATCGCCGCGATCAAGACGCGGACATCGGTATCGCGCAGGCGGTTGCCGACCCGCCAGCGCAGGCGCACGTCGAACGACGCCAGCTCCGCCCTCTCCAGGCGCAGCACGGCGAACAGCCCGAGCGACAGCAGCGTCGCGGCGATCCCCGCCGCGAGGCCCCATCCGCACTTACCCGACGCCCACCCCACCGACAGCGTGCGCACTCACCCGCTACCCATCCCTCTTCTTCCGCTTCCTCGGGCTGCCATCCTCGGTCACCTCGGCTTCCTCTCCCGCGTACACGTCAATCGTGCCGAAGCGCCCCGTCAGGTAGATTACCCCCTCTGTGACGCTGGCGGTCGCCGTCCCTTTCGGTTTATTTTTCCACTTGCTTTTCCCCTTGGGGGGCGGCAGCGGCGCCCCATCGGGGCCCTTAGCGTAGATCGACCAGAAGCGCGTGCCTTTGGCGCCAGCCGTGCCGGTCGGGGTGATCACCTCGTAGCGAGACCCGGGCTGGACGATGTGGTAAGCGTAGCCGCTGGCCAGCCGCAAGATGGTGAAGAAGGGAGACAACTCGCGCCCGGAAGTGTACTGGAAGGCATCCACCACCATCACCTGGGAAGGGCCGGCGATCTCGGCGGACGAGCCATCGTGAAAGCTAAGGGTGGCCACGGTGCCCTGCGTCACCAAGATCCAATCGCCCGGGCAGACTTCCTGGCCGGGCACGGAGGCCTGGGCATTCTGCCAGAACTGTTCTTCGGTCGGCTCCGCCTCGCCCGGCCGCTCCACGTCGTAAGGCAGCACCAGCACCCCACCGCCGCCGGAGAGGGTGGCGACGTAGGTGCGGCCGCGCTCGTGATGGCTGGGGTTGTTGAGGAAGACCTGGACGCCCTTGCCCGATTCCTGGTGGAACGGGCAGCAGAGGAGCAGCCGCTGCTCGTCCTTGTCAGCCTCGCTGCGAACGATGTAAAAGTCGGTGTAGGTGCGCACGCCCGGGCGGGTATCCTCGGGGCAGCGGAAGCCTTCCTCGGTGGTGACGTACTCCGGGTACAGCTCATCGAGGATATTCGGATAGCAGCGGCGGTCAGCGCGGTAGCGCTCCAGTTCCATCGCCAGCGTCTTCATCCGAGCCGCGCACAGGCTGGCCATGGCGCCCGAATGAGCAATTGAGTAGGACTTCATCGCCACCGCCATCAACACCGCGATGATCGCGACGGCGGCAACCACCTGCAACAACGAGTAGCCGCGGCGCGCTGCGGGAGATGGAATCGGAACGCCCGGTAGATGAACCGGCAGCATCGTATCGGCGCGGTGCCTGGAGGTCCCGGCCGGGTGACGGTCACGTGGGGTGTACATGCGCCCTCCTCTCACGGATCCGGCGACAGCGCAATCCGGTTGCCTGGCCCGTGGCCGCAGCGAGGCGCGTGACACTGCGGCAACGTAGAGCGCGGGAGGCCTCCCGCCGCCTACTTCCTCGGCCGAATGGGGAGCAGTATACCCGCTCCCGTTGGGGCAGCGCGAGCCGTTCCGCCACTCATTATTAAATTATGGCTAATCCTTCACACTTCTCCAGGGTTCGCCCCCGTAGGCGTTGGCCGCGAGGAAGAACCGGGAAGCATCGCCCGCGGCGGCACCGGGTAGGGCCAGGCAAACGCGTGGCGGAAGGCCGCGTCCTGGCAGGCGCGGAGCTGGTCGAAATCGATGATGTCCTGAGTGAGGAGGTTTTCGTACTCCCAGGGGAGGCGGACGTTGTGCAGCCCGGCGTTGTCGGTGTTGATGGTGATGTCGACGCCGGCCTCGCGGCAGCGCTCGAACACCAGGCGCAGGTCGGCCAGGTCGCTCAGGGTGCCGGTCTGCAGGTAGGTGGTGGGGCACACTTCGAGGCACTGGCCGCGGGCGGCCACCTCGGGAAGCAGCTCCGGGTGCCGCAGCGGGATCTGGATGCCGTGGCCGACGCGGTCCAGCAGGGGGAGGATCTCCGGGTAGCAGCCATCGGCCGTTTCGAACAGGTGGCCGGTGGTGCGGATGCCCAGGGAGCGGGCATAGCGCAGCAGGTCCAGGAACTCGCCGAGGCGCTCGCGGTAGAGGACATCCGGGCCGGCCAGATCCACGCCGCAGACCCACTCCGGGAGGGCGGCAGCGAGATCGACCATGGCGCGGTTCACCGCGTAGGGAAGGCGGCTGTGCAGGCAGAGGATCTGGCGCATCAGCAGTGGGTAGTCGGGCACGCGCCCGGCCCGGCCGATGGTCTCGACCACCTCGCGCATCTGGGCGAGGCGGTCGCGCTCCGGCAGGCGGGCGTCGGTGCGCAGGTAGGGGCTGTGGCGCAGCTCCAGGTAGCCGACGCTCTCGAAGACGTAGGCGCCGCGCACCAGCTTACTGACGAAGTAAGGCAGCTTCTCCAGCGTCTGCACCTCTTCCACCAGCGAGTGCAGCTCCAGGTACTCCGTCAGGCTGGACCGCGGGCGGGTGTAGAACGCCTCGAAGCTCTCGTACGTCGGGTAATGCTCCGCCAGCGGGTGGTCGTGCCGGCGGAGGAAGCGCCAGAAGATCCGCGGCACCACGGATCCCCCCAGGTGGCGATGCAACTCGGCGTAAAGCGCCATGTTCTCTTGCTCCCAGGTTATTTGGTAATTCCTATGTTATCACAACGGCCCGGGGGTCGTCATCAGCCAGCCGGACCAGGAGAGGGCCGCGCCGGGCGGGCGCCCGTGCGGCAGGAGGCGGCACCGGCAACGCGAACCTACGCCCAAGGAAAAACGACCGGTAGGAAGGATCGCGATGAGGGTGTTGGTTACCGGCGCTGCCGGAAGAGTGGGGCGCATGGTCTGCCCCTACCTGGCGCAGCGACACACGCTGCGCCTGTTTGATCTGGTGCCGGCCGAGGCGCCGGAAGGGGAGATGTGGATCGGCAGCATCCTGGACCGCCCGGCGCTGGCCGAGGCGATGGCGGGGATGGAGGGTGTGCTCCACCTGGCCTACGGGGCCCGGCGCGGCGCCGACGCCGCCACCTTCGACGAACTCTCGTTCGACGTGAACACGAAGGGCACGTTCTTCGTGGCCCAGGCCGCCGCGGCGGCGGGCGTGCGGCGGCTGGTCTACACCAGCAGCCTCAGCCTCTACGAGGGAAACATGCCCGCGCCCGGGTGCCAGTTCACCGAGGAGGCCCCGATTGCACCGGTGACCAGCTACGCCCTCACCAAGTATCTCGGCGAGGAGGTGCTGCGGACGGCCTCGCGCACCAGCGGTCTCGAGGTAGTCTGTCTGCGCCTCACCTACCCAACGTGGCCAGAAGAATGGCCCAAGGCAGCGTCACGGTGGCCCGGCACGATCCGCACCGCCGCCGCCGACGTGGCCGCCGCCTGCCACCTCGCCCTAGTGACGCCGGACCTCCGCTTCGAGGTGATCCACATCGCCAGCGACACCCCCGGCTGCCCCTGGGACATCAGCAAGGCGCGGCGCGTGCTTGGCTACGCGCCCACCTTCCAGTTCACGTAGGAGCGCGAGCCGATGACGGCGACGGAGCGCGTGCTAGCCGCCCTGGCCTACCAGCCGGTAGACCGCATTCCCCTCTTCGACAGCTACTGGGGCGAGTTCGTCGCCGCCTGGCAGCAGCAGAAGCGGCTGGGTCCAGACGTTGACATCAACGACTATTACGGCATCGACATCGCCATCTGCACGCCGGACGAAACGCCGTGGCCGTCTCAGGCCGCCACACTGGAGCGGACGCCGGCCGGCGAGGTGGCGCGCGACGGCTGGGGCGCGACGCACCGCACCACGCCCGGCAGTTTCTTCTACGAGGAGGTCGCCGTTGCGCTCCCGGAAAAGGTGGACCCGGATACCCTCGTTTTTGAATCGCCACACGCCGAGGGCCGCTATGATGGTTACCTGGCCGCCGTGGCGCACGCGCGGGCGAAGGGGCGCTGTGTCTTCGCCAAGACCGGCGGTCCCTACCTGCGGACGATGAACCTGCGCGGGGTCGAGCAGTGGCTGATCGATCTGGCCGAGGACCCGGGCTGGGCCTACGCCCTGGCCGAGCGGGTCACCGATCACCTGACCGCCGTTGGGGTGGAGGCGCTGCGGCGGGCGGGGCTGGGGGAAACCGGCATCTGGATCTACGACGACATCGCCTCCAACCGGGGGCTGATGGTCTCGCCGCGCACCTACGAGCGGATCTTCGCGCCACTGATGGCCCGCATGGTGAGCGCCTACCGGGCGGCCGGCGCCCGCCACGTCGCCCTCCACAGCGACGGGAACGTGCTGCCGGTGCTCGATCTGCTCGTTGACCTTGGCATCGACACGCTGAACCCGGTGGAACCGAAAGCCGGCCTGGACGTGGTGGCCCTGCGCGAGCAGTACGCGGGGCGCCTCGCCTTCGTCGGCGGCCTCGACAACGCCGGCGTGCTGCCCTCGGGAGACCGCGCGCGGATTCGGGCACACGTGCAACGCTGCGCCGAGGCCGCGCGCCGGGGCGGGATCGTCATTGGCAGCCACTCCATCGGCCCGGACATCGCCGTGGCCGATTACGACTACGCCATCGAACTGATTCGCGGCGCGTAAGCGGCGCTCGTCGGGCCTCAGCGCGCGCGCCGGCCGCGGGTGAGGCGGGCGAAGCGTTTCAGGGCGGCCTGGGCACGCGGCTTGCCGTAGCGCCACACCCAGTAGCCGGCGGACGACAACGGCAGGTCGAACTCGCCGATGTACTCCACAAAGCGCGCGTTGAAGCCGGCCTTGAAGCGGTTCAGGCCAGAGAGGTGGTCGTTGGCGTCCGGCGCGTTGGACTGGGAGACGCCACGGAAATCATAGAGCGTGCAGCCGCACTCCTTAGCCCAGCGGATCATCTCCCATTGCATCAGGTAGTTGGGCATCACGTTGCGGTGCTCGTTGCTGGATGCGCCGTAGGTGTACCAGGCCTTGTCGCCAAACAAGTAGGTGATCGCCCCGGCAAGCGCCTGGCCCTGGTATTCGGCCAGGAAGAGGCGTGCCCGCCCACGACCGACGAGGATCTCCCAGGTGTCGCGGTAGTAGTCGAAGGCCCGGATGAGGAAGCCGTCACGCTCGGCGGTGATCTGCAGCAGGTCGTAGAAGGTGCGCATGTCCTCCAGCGTCTCGCCCACCCGCACGGTGACGCCCTTGCGGCCGGCCAGGCGGATGTTGTAGCGCGTCTTCTCTTTGCACTGCTTCAGCAACTCGTCGAGGGAGGGGGCTAGGTCCAGCTTCATCACGCAGCGCGGCTGCTCGCCGCCAAAGCCCTGCCCCTCGCCGCTCCCCTGCCCCGCGCGAACGAAGCCAGCCGCCAGGAGGCATTCGGCCACCTCCGGCTGCTCCACCGGCGGGTCAATCTTGACAAGGAGAGCGCCCTCGCGCCGGCCGATCTGACGCAGCGCCAGCGCCAGGTGGTGGATCAGTTCGGGGCGGGAGAAATCGAGCACCGGGCCGCGGGGGGCGTAGAGGATGCTGGCGCCGGGCAGGGGCAGGCGCCGCTTCAGGAGGGCGGCAGCGGCCACGATCCGGCCCTCCTCGTGCAGCGCCAGGCGCAGCGGCTGCCAGGCACCGCGAGCCTTCAGCTCGCCCCACTCCCACGACTGCAGCAAGTCGCCGGTTGGCGCCGCGGCGACGAAGTCGTTCCATGCTTCCCGCTGTGCCGCGGTGTACTCTACTGTTACGAACGTGCCCGTGCCATGCTGCCCGTCGGCCACGCAAATGCCCACCTCTCCCCGATACTGCCGGTATTCTACCGTAGTGACCCCCGGCTGTCAAACCTTGCGCCCGTATTGACACTGCCCAGGGTCTCTGTTATACTTTCAGCGGAAAGGCCGGTGTTCGGCCGATGCTCCAGGGCGGAAAGCTCGCGCGATATCGGCGGCACGCTTTCCGCTTTTTCACATTGGGATGCCTCTTGGCCGGCAGCAGGGCGCGCGCCTCGCTTGGGCGAGGGAAGCAAGAAGGTGCCCGCGCGGGAAGCCCCGCGGGCGGCGGATGCCCCCGGCAAGCGGCCTCGCGGCGTGTACGCCTACACTAGGAGCGATATCGAATACTATGTCTGTCTGGGGGGCGATCTATAGCCGTTTCTCCCGTGACATGGGGATAGACCTGGGGACGGCCAACACCCTGGTGCATGTGCGGGGCCGGGGGATCTTGCTGCGCGAGCCGTCGGTCGTCGCCATTGACAGCGAGGACCTGTCACCCCTGGCGGTGGGCCTGGAGGCCAAGCGGATGCTCGGGCGTACCCCCGGCACGATCGTGGCCGTGCGCCCGCTGAAGGATGGGGTGATCGCCGATTTTGACCAAACGGAGGCGATGCTCCGCTACTTCATCCACAAGGTGCACCGCCGCAAGTGGTTCCTGAACCCGCAGATTGTGATCGGGGTGCCCTCCGGGGTAACAGAAGTGGAGCGGCGCGCCGTGCGCTCTGCCGCCCAGCGCGCTGGCGCCCGTTGGGTGGGTCTGATCGAGGAGCCAATGGCCGCGGCCATTGGCTCCGGCCTCCCCGTGGGTGAGCCAGTCGGCAGCATGGTGGTCGACATCGGCGGCGGCACCACCGAGGTTGCCGTGATCTCGCTGGGGGGCGTCGTCACCCGCCGCTCGATCCGCATCGCCGGCGACGAGATGGACGAGGCGATCATCTCCTACGTGCGGCGCGTGCATAACCTGCTGATCGGCGACCGGACCTCGGAGGAGGTGAAGGTCAGCATCGGCTCGGCCTACCCGATGGAGGAAGAGCGCACCCTGGAGATTCGCGGGCGCGACCTGGTGAGCGGCCTGCCGCGCAGCGCGGTGCTCACCTCTTCTGAGGTACGCGAGGCGATCGCTGAGCCGGTTTCGCAGGTGGTGGAGACGGTGAAGGAGACCCTCGAAAGCACGCCCCCCGAGCTGAGCGCCGACATCATGGACCGAGGCATTATCCTCGCCGGCGGCGGCGCCCTGCTGCGCGGCCTCGACCGCCTGCTGTCGGTGGAAACGGAGATGCCCGTCCACGTCGCGGAGGAACCCCTCAACTGCGTGGTGGTTGGCACCGGGCGCGTGCTGGAGGAGATGGACCGCAACCCGATTTTGAGGAAAGTGCTGATTAGCAAAGACTAGGCTATGTACCCCCGGGTTGACCGCCAGCTGGTCCTCTTCCTGGCCGCCCTGCTTGTCGTGGTGTTGGCGGCGGTGGTTCATCGCCGCACGCGCGCGGCAGGGCAAGAGGGCCTGGGCGCTTCCGTCGTCGCGGTGGTTGTCTCTCCGCTGCAGCAAGGGTTGACCGGAGCCTCCCGCCGCATCGGTGGCGCCTTTGGCATCTTTCGGGAGATCCGCACGCTCTACGCCGAGAACCGCCGGCTACGCGGCGAGGTGGACCGCCTGCGCCAGCGCGTAAACACCCTGGAAGAACAGGGGCGAGAGAACGTCCGGCTGCGGGAGATGCTCCGCTTCCGGGAGGGGCTTCCCCGGCACGGCGAGAACGCGCTGGCTGCCACGGTGATCGGCGTCAAGCCCACCAACTGGTACAATGCCGTCACGATTGACCGGGGCACTGCCGACGGCGTCCGCGAGCGCAACATGGTGCTGACGCCGCGGGGCCTGGTCGGCCAGGTGCGCGTGGCCACGCCGCACACCGCCACCGTGCTGCTGATCACCGACCTGCACAGCGGCGTGGGCGGCCGCATCCAGCGCACCGGCTGGACCGGCGTCGTCAAAGGGACGGCGAGCGACCGCCTGGAGATGGTGTATCTTCCCGAGGAGGCCGCGGTGCGCCCGGGAGATCGGGTGGTCACCTCCGGGCAGGGCTCGGTGTTCCAGGTGAAAGGCATCATGATCGGAACCGTGGAGCAGGTGCGCCTCGATAGAAACACCTCCACCCGGTCGGCCGTGGTCCGCCCCGCGGTGGACGTGCGTCGCCTGGAGGAGGTGTTCGTGCTGACCGAATGAGCTTCCAGCGTCCGACCCTCCATGCGCGCCTGCCGGTAGTGGGCGCGGCGCTGGTGTTGGCGCTGGCGCTGCAGACCACCGTGCTGAACGCCGTGGCCATCGGCGAGGTGAAGCCGGACCTGGTGCTGGTAGTGGCGATCTGCGTGGGGCTGCTGGCCGGCCCCGGGGCCGGCGCGGTTTGTGGCGCCGCCGCCGGGTTGCTGGAGGGCTACGCCCAGGGGCTGCACTTGGGCAGCCTCGGCGTCAGCCGCACCGTGGCCGCGTTCGTGGCTGGCACGGTGGAAACGCACTTGATGCGCGACAAGGTGGTGGTGCCGGCCGCCACCGTGTTGATGGGCTCGCTGGTAGCGCACGTCGTCTACTTCGTCTTGGCGCCGGAGCTGCCGATTGCCCGGCCGCTGCGGATTGCCGTGGTTGAGTCGCTTTATAACATGCTGCTCACCCCGCCCGTCTATCTGGCGTTGGCGCGGTGGGGGTTCATCTACCGCCGGTGAGCGCCGGCGTGAGCTATTGGGGGAATGAACTGATGACCGAACTGACAGGGGCGCAGATCCTGACCGACTGCCTGAGGCGTGAAGGCGTCGAGGTGATCTTCGGGATTCCAGGAGGCGTCCTCCTGCCAGTCTACGACGCGCTCTACGACGCGCCGCTGAAGAGCATCCTGGTGCGGCACGAGCAGGGCGGCGCCCACATGGCGGACGGCTACGCCCGCGCCACCGGCCGCGTCGGCGTCTGCCTGGGCACCTCCGGGCCGGGCGCCACCAACCTGGTGACCGGCATCGCCACCGCCAACATGGACTCGATCCCGATCGTCGCCTTCACCGGGCAGGTACCCACCTCGAGCATCGGTAAGGACTCTTTCCAGGAGGCAGACATCTTCGGCATCACCCTGCCGATAGTCAAGCACAACTACCTGGTGAAGGACGTGCGCGAGCTGCCGCGGGTGGTCCACGAGGCGTTCCACATCGCCCGCACCGGCCGGCCCGGCCCGGTGGTGATAGACCTGCCGCGCGACGTGACCGGCGTGAGCGCCACCTATCAGCCGGCAGAGGGTCCGGTGGACATCCGCAGCTACCGGCCGACGACGCAGGGGCACGCGCTGCAGGTAGCCCGCGCCGTCCAGCTCATCCAGGCGGCGACCCGGCCAATCCTCTACGTCGGCGGCGGCGCCATCCACGCCGGCTGCCACGAGGAGGTCCGGCGCCTGGCGGAGCTGCTCGGCATCCCGGTGACGACCACGATGATGGGCAAGGGCGCCTTCCCAGAAACGCACCCCCTCTCGGTGGGGATGCTGGGGATGCACGGCACCGCCTACGCCAACTACGCCGTCCACCACTGCGACCTACTGATCGCCGTAGGTGCCCGCTTCGACGACCGCGTCGCCGGCAAGCTGGAGACGTTTGCCCCAGACGCCAAGGTGATCCACATCGACGTGGACCCGGCGGAAATCGGCAAGGCCAAGGCGGCCGACGTGCCGATTGTCGGCGATGCGCGCCAGGTGCTCACGGCCCTCCTCGCCCGGTTGCAGCCGCAGGAGCACCCCGAGTGGCTCAGCCAGGTGCAGCGCTGGAAAGAGGAGTTCCCCCTCCAGATCCGTGACAACGGCACCCTCAAGCCGCAGTACGTGATCGAGCAGCTCTACGAAGTCACTGAGGGCAAGGCGGTGGTGGCCACCGACGTGGGGCAGCACCAGATGTGGGCGGCCCAGTTCTATCGCTGCGATTACCCGCGCCAGTTCCTCTCCTCCGGCGGCCTGGGCACGATGGGCTATGGCCTGCCCGCCGCCATCGGGGCGCAGTTCGGGCGGCCAGGCGAGACGGTGGTCGCCATCGTCGGCGACGGCGGTTTCCAGATGACGGTGCAGGAGCTGATGGTCGCCGTGGAGCATCGCCTCCCGATCAAGGTGTGCCTGATGAACAACGGCTACCTGGGGATGGTGCGTCAGTGGCAGCAGATCTTCTGGCACAACCGCTACTCCGGCGTCGACCTGACGGCGCAGCCCGATTTTGTGAAGCTGGCGGAAGCCTACGGCGGCGTGGGGCTGGAAGTGGCCGACGCAAAGGAGGTGCGACGGGCGCTGGAGTGGGCGATGGAGATCAACGACCGGCCCTGCCTGCTCAACTTCCGTGTCGCCCGCGAAGAGAACGTCTACCCGATGATCCCGGCGATGGGCTCCATCGACCAAATGCTCATTGACTAAAGTTTGCGGTCTGCGATCACTACTCGCGACCGTGGAGAGGTTGCCGTGAAACACACGTTGTCGGTCCTGGTGGAGAACCGGTTTGGGGTCCTGGCTCGGGTCGCCGGCCTGTTCGCGCGCCGGGGTTATAATATCGAGACGCTGGCCGTTGCGCCCACCAATGATGCCTCTGTCTCCCGCATGACGATCGTCGTCGCCGGCGATGATCAAGACCTGGAGCAGATCACCAAGCAGCTCAACAAGCTGATTGACGTGATCAAGGTGAACGATTACACCGACGTAGCCACCGTCGAGCGGGAGCTGGCGTTGATCAAGGTGGCCGCGGAGCCGGGCGTGCGCAGCGAGGTGATGCAGATCGCCAGCATCTTCCGCGCCAACGTGGTGGATGTGGGCGAGCACACCTTCTCGCTGGAGGTGACGGGCAAAGTCGACAAGATCGACGCGCTGATCCGCCTCCTCGAACCGTACGGCATCCGCGAGATCGTGCGCTCCGGTAAAGTGGTGATCCCTCGCGGCATGCAGCCGGGCGAGGGGTAGCGGTCCGGTGCCCGGCGATCCCTGAGGGAGGGCGCATGCGCGAGCTGATCGACGAGAGAACCGCCCACCTGCTGATGAACGCGCTGGCGCTCGGCCTGCCGGTGGCCGGCGGGGTGGTGGGGACCCTCGTTGGCGCTGCGCGCGGCCGGGTCGCCGCTAGCACGCACGCCGGGCTGGGCATCGGCGCCCTGGGGATCGTCAACTGGCTGCTGTGGCGCCTCTACAACGCCATCACGAACCACTACGGCCTGGACACCGTCAAGAACCTGCTCGTGAACCTGGCCGTGTTCGTCGGCATCGGCGCCCTGGCAGGCGTCGTGGTCGGGCTGCGCTTGAGAGCGGCCGCCGGCACGCGGGAGCCGGCGGCGGAGACGCGTGAGACGTGACGGCGTAACGCGCGCGGCATCACCCTGGCGCGGCGGAGGGTCCGAATACTCGGGCGCTCCGGCCGCGCCGTCGTGGCACTTTGCCGCTCCTCGGGATTGCTCTTCTGCCTCGGGGGGACGCGGCGCGCGCACCACGTTTGGCGCACATCCCGCGGAAGGAGAAAGAACCTTGGCCAAAGTCTATTACGACGCGGACGTCAACCTGGATCTGCTGCAGGGGAAGACGGTCGCCATTATTGGGTTTGGCAGCCAGGGGCACGCGCACGCGCTGAACCTGCGCGACAGCGGCGTGAACGTGATTGTTGCCGAGGCGCCGGAGGCGCCCGGGTGGGCCGCCGCCGAGAAGGCGGGCCTGAAGGTGATGAACACCGCCGACGCCGCCGAGGCGGGCGACGTGATCATGATGCTGGTGCCGGATGAGGCCCAGAAGCGCATCTACGAATCGCAGATTCGCGACCACCTGAAGCCGGGCAACGTGCTTGGCTTCGCCCACGGCTTCAACATCCACTTTGGCCAGATCGTGCCGCCCAAGGATGTCGACGTGATCATGGTCGCCCCGAAGGGGCCCGGCCACCTGGTGCGCCGCCAGTACCAGGAGGGCGCGGCGGTGCCGGCGCTGATCGCCGTCCAGCAAGACGCCAGCGGCCGCGCCAAGGAGATCGCCCTCGCCTACGCCAAGGGCCTCGGCGCCACCCGCGGCGGCGTGCTGGAGACCACCTTCAAGGAAGAGACCGAAACCGACCTGTTCGGCGAGCAGGTGGTCCTCTGCGGCGGCACCACCGCCCTGGTGATGGCCGGCTGGGAGACGCTTGTTGAGGCCGGCTACCAGCCGGAGATCGCCTACTTCGAGTGTCTGCACGAACTGAAGCTGATCGTGGACCTGATGTACGAGGCCGGGATCAGCGGCATGCGCTACTCGATCAGCAACACCGCCGAGTATGGCGACGTGACGCGCGGCCCACGCATCATCACCGACGAGACCCGCGCCGAGATGCGGCGCATCCTGAAGGAGATCCAGAGCGGCGAGTTCGCCCGCGAGTGGATCCTCGAGAACCAGGCCGGCAAGCCGGTCTACAATGCCCTCACCCGCATCGGGGCCGAGCACCCGATTGAGGAAGTGGGCCGGCGCCTGCGCGAGATGATGCCCTACCTGAAGAAGAAGGACCTGACGGACGTTTCGTAAGGTCCGCGTGACGGCGCCGTGCTCCTGGCGCGGCGCCGTCACCTTGCCCGCGGAGGTTCGCCCATGCGCCGCATAGTGATCTTTGATACGACGTTGAGAGACGGGGAGCAGTCGCCCGGGGCCAGCATGAACTTGGAGGAGAAGCTGGAAGTGGCCCGGCAGTTGGCGCGCCTGGGCGTAGACGTGATCGAAGCCGGTTTCCCCATCACCTCCCAGGGCGATTTTGACGCCGTACGCCTGATCGCCACGAAAGTGGCCGGTCCGACGATCGCCGGCTTGTGTCGCACCCTGCCCGCCGACATCGACCGCGCCGCCGAGGCGCTGCGGCCAGCCAAGAAGGCGCGCCTCCACACCTTCATCGCCACCTCCGACATCCACCTGGAGCACAAGCTGCGCAAGAGCCGCGACCAGGTGCTGGAGATGGCCGTGGCCGGGGTGAAGCGCGCCCGCAACTACACCGACGACGTGGAGTTCTCCGCCGAGGATGCCGGGCGCACCGATCCAGACTACCTCTGCCAGGTGGTGGAGGCGGTGATCGACGCCGGCGCCACCACGGTGAACATCCCCGACACCGTCGGCTACACCGTGCCGCACGAGTTCGCCAGCCTGATCCGCACCCTGCGCGAGCGCGTGCCGAACATCAACAAGTGTGTCCTCAGCGTCCACTGCCACAACGACCTCGGCCTGGCAGTGGCCAACTCGCTGGCGGCCGTGCTGGCCGGCGCCGGGCAGGTGGAATGCACGATCAACGGGATCGGCGAGCGGGCAGGCAACGCCGCGCTGGAGGAAGTGGTGATGGCGCTCAACACCCGCGCCAGCCTCTTCCAGGCAGAGACCGGCATCAACACCCGCGAGATCTACCGCACCAGCCGGCTGGTGACCGACGTGACCGGCATTCCGGTGCAGCCGAACAAGGCGGTGGTTGGCTCCAATGCTTTTGCCCACGAAGCGGGAATCCACCAGCACGGGGTGATGCAGGAGCGCGCCACCTACGAGATCATGGCAGCCGAGTCGGTGGGCGTCGCCGAGAGCCGCCTGGTGTTGGGCAAGCACTCCGGCCGCCATGCGTTCGAGAAGCGCCTCCGCGAGCTGGGCTTTGAGCTGTCCCGCGAGGATCTAGACCGCGCCTTCGCCCGCTTCAAAGACCTGGCGGACAAGAAGAAGGAAGTGTTCGACGCCGACCTGGAGTCGATTGTGGCCCACGAGGTCCATGCCGTGCCGGAGGAGTACTCCCTGGAGTACATGACCGTGGTCGCCGGCCTGGAGGGCTACCCAACGGCGACGATCCGGGTGCGGCGCGGGCAGTCGGAGTTGGTGGATGCCGGCCTGGGCGTGGGCACCATCGACGCGGTCTACAAGACGATTGACAAGGTGGTGCAGGTGCCGCACGAGCTGGTGGAGTACTCGGTGAAGTCCGTCACCGGCGGCACCGATGCCCTGGCCGAGGTAACGGTGAAGATCGGCGCCGAGAGCCGAATCTACACCGGGCGCGGCGCCAGCCTCGACGTGGTGGAAGCGAGCGCCAAAGCCTACCTGCAGGCGATCAACAAGTTGGTCTACTACCAATCGCAAGGGCGGTAGCGCCAGGGATGGGCGCCGGTCGGAGCGCCGGCGCCCATCCCTGGCGCTACCTGAGGCGCGAGGACGACCGCCGTGGCCGGAACGCCCTCCTGGCGCTGGAACGTCCACCGCGTTGTGTCTGTTCTTGTGTTGCTGGCAACAGCATGCTATAATGGCGATGATGAACGTTAGTTGCGCAGACGGCCGGCCTCCACGCGCCGGCCTACGGGTGAAGGAGTCCCCCGGCCGGCGGCCGCTCGCGGCGATCCGTGAGATGTGCTGCCGGCACTCCATTGGCCGCGCCTGCCGGGGATCGCGGTAAGGCCGGCGGCGCGTTCCGTTCCCGTGACTTCTCCCCGCGGGAGCGTTGCCATCCTTCGGCCATGTTGCCGGGCCACACGCCCGCGGGCGCACCCCTTCGGGCCTTGCCCCCTCCCCATCCATTCCCTGGCTTCCTGCCGGCAGGCGAGCCGTGGCCGCGTGCCACGCCCGGGCGCTGCGCCTGGCCTGCCGGGTTTCTGTTCGCATGAGTGCAGGTGACAAGATGAGCAGAAGAGTGCGTGTTTATGATACCACGTTGCGCGATGGCGCCCAGGCGGAGGGGATCAACTTCTCGCTGGAGGACTCGCTCCGGGTGGCGCTGCGCCTAGACGAGTTCGGTGTGGATTACATCGAGGGGGGATGGCCCGGCTCCAACCCGAAGGCGGTGGCCTTCTTCGAGCGAATCCGCGACGTGCCGCTGAAGCACGCCCGGGTGGCGGCGTTCGGCAGCACGCGCCGGGCACGCCTGGCCGCCGAGGACGACCCGAACCTGCGCACCCTCCTCGAAAGCGGGGCGCCCGTCCTCACCATCTTTGGCAAGTCGTGGGATCTCCACGTCACCGAGGCGCTGCGCGTCACCCTCGCGCAGAACCTGGAGATGATCGCCGACTCCATCCGCTTCCTGAAGGCACACGTGTCGGAGGTGATTTACGACGCCGAGCACTTCTTCGACGGCTACCGCAGCGACCCCGAGTATGCCCTGGCAACGCTGCAGGCGGCCGAGGAGGCCGGCGCCGATTGCCTGGTGCTGTGCGACACGAACGGCGGCACCTTGCCGGGTCGGCTGGCAGACGCGATTCACGCCGTGCGGCAGCGCGTACGGGTACCGTTCGGCATCCACGCCCACAACGACTCCGAGATGGCCGTCGCCAACAGCGTGGTCGCCGTGGAGTTGGGCGCCAGCCACGTCCAGGGCACGATCAACGGCTTCGGCGAGCGCTGTGGCAACGCCAACCTCTGCTCCGTGCTGCCGATCCTGGAGCTGAAGCTGGGCCTGCAGACGGTGGGCCCCGAGAAGCTGCGCGGCCTCACCGAACTCTCCAACTTCATCAACGAAGTCGCCAACATGCCGCCCAACGACCGGCAGCCGTTTGTCGGCCGAAGCGCGTTTGCCCACAAAGGCGGGGTGCATGCCGACGCAATGCTGAAGAACGAAGAGACCTACGAGCACCTCTCTCCCGAGGCGGTGGGCAACACGCGGAAGATCATCGTCTCCGAGCTGGCCGGCGGGAGCAGCGTGCAGCAAAAGGCCAAAGAGTTCGGCGTGGACCTGACTAAGGACTCGCCGGTGACACGCCAGGTGCTGCAGAGGGTAATGGATCTGGAAAACGAGGGCTACTCCTTCGAGAGCGCCGAAGGCTCGCTGGAAGTGCTGGTGCGCAAGGCGATGAACCAGTACGAAAAGACGTTCGACCTGATCAGCTTCCGGGTCACCGTCGAGAAGCGTGCCGAGGACCCAGAGCCGATCACCGAGGCCACCCTGAAGCTGCGCGTCAACGGCCACATCGCCCACACCGTCGCCGAGGGGGATGGCCCGGTTCACGCCCTCGACAACGCCATGCGCAAGGCGCTGCAGCAGTTCGTGCCACACCTGGCCGACATCCGCCTCACCGACTTCAAGGTGCGCGTGATCAACGTGCGCGAAGGCACCGCCGCCAAAGTGCGCGTCCTCGTCGAGTCGGCAGACAGCCGCGAGACGTGGAACACCATCGGCGTTTCTACGAACATCATCGAGGCCTCCTGGCAGGCGCTGGTGGATGCCGTGGACTACGCGATGATGCGCGAGCGGCGGCAAAACAGCACATAGCACGTGTTCGGGCCGTGCGGCGTGATTAGTCGGTTGCGCCGCGCGGCCCGAACCCTGCCCGGAGGTTACCTGTGCCCCTTGCCGACCTCGCGAGTGAGTATGTACCGGCGATTGACGCCGAGATGAGCGCCGTCCTAGACGAGCGCCCCGAACCGCTGGACCTATACGACTACCTGCGCTATCACCTCGGGTGGGTGGACGAAGACTTCCAGCCGCTGGCTCAGCCCCTGCAGCGCCGCTATGGCGGCAAGCGCCTGCGGCCGATTCTCTGCCTGCTTGCCTACCGCAGCGTCCGGGAGGATTGGCAGCGGGCACTCCCGGCGGCAGCCGCCGTCGAGTTGATCCAGAACTTCACCTTGATCCACGACGACGTGGAAGACAACGACCCGGAGCGCCGCCACCGGCCCACCCTCTGGAGGCTGTGGGGCGTGCCCCAGGCGATCAACGCCGGTTCCTGCATGCAGGCGCTGGTGAACCGCGCGGTGTTCCGCCTGGCGGACCAGGGCGTGCCCGAGCGCCACATCCTTTTGGCAACGCGGATCCTGACCGACTGCATCCTGGAGCTGACCGAAGGCCAGTACCTGGATATCTCCTTTGAGAGCCGCTTCGAGGTGACCCTGGAGCAGTACTTCTCCATGGCCAACCGCAAGACCGGGGCGCTGATGGAGGCAGCTACCTGGCTCGGCGCCCTCCTGGCAGGCGGCGACGAAGAGACCATCGCTGCCTGGCGGGCGCTGGGCCGCTCGTTCGGGCTGGCGTTCCAGGCGCGCGATGACCTGCTGGGCATCTGGGAGAAGGCGGAGGCCACCGGAAAAGCCGTGGCCGGCGACATCCTGAAGCGCAAGATGAGCCTGCCGATTGTCTACGCCCTGACCCACGCCCCAACGTCCGACCGCCAGGCGATCCTCACCGTCTACTCTCAACTGGAGACCCGCCCGGCCGACGTGAAGCGGGTGGTGCAAGTGCTGGATCGGTGCGATGCGCGCGCCTACTGCGTCAGCGTCGTGCAGCAGCACACGGCGGCGGCCCAGGCCGCGCTGGACCGGCTGCCGGATTGCCCCAGCGTTGCCAAGGCGCGCGGCCTGGTGCGGCTCGTTGCCGCGGTGTGACGCTGGCCCCGGTGGGTATGGTTCGGAGCACCCGGAGGCATCGGTATTGACGAGGCGAGCAGAGAGCGCGGAGCTGGCCCCCCCCATCCCCCCCGAAACCGGGGGGGCTCCGAGCCCAACTCCCCCCAACATTGGGGGGTCGGGGGGGCAAGAGAGCCCAGCTCCCCCCGATCTCGGGGGGTCAGGGGGGCAAGAGAGCCCAGCTCCCCCCAACATTGGGGGGCCGGGGGGGCAAGAGAGCCTAGCTCCCCCCAACATTGGGGGGCCGGGGGGACAAGAGAGCCCTGCTCCCCCCAGCATTGGGGGGTCGGGGGGGCAGTCGCGTGAATCTCAGCCCCCGGTGGCGATCCTGACCGGCCCTACCGGCGTAGGGAAGACGGAGGTGGGCGTCCTGGTCGCGGAGGCCCTGGGCACCGAGATCATCAACGCCGACTCGATGCAGGTCTACCGGGAGATGCACGCCGGCACGGCGAAGCCCTCCCCCGCGGAGCAGGCGCGGGTGCCGCACCACCTGGTGGATGTCACCTCCGTGGCCGAGGTGTTCACCGTGGCGGATTTCCGCGCGCTGGCGATTCCCATCCTGGAACAGCTGCTGGCCGAGGGGAAGATCCCGCTGGTGGTGGGAGGCACGCGCCTCTACATCAAGGCGCTCACCGAGGGCTTCTTTCCCGGGCCGCCGCGCGACCCGGAGTTCCGTGCCCGCATGGAGGCGCTGGCGCGAGAGCACGGGCGGCCCTATCTGCACGCGTTGCTGGCCGAGGTGGACCCGGCAAAGGCGGCACAACTTTCCCCGCACGACCAAAAGCGGATCATCCGCGCCCTGGAGGTGCACCACCTCACCGGCCGGCGCATCAGCGAGGTGCAGGCGGAGAGCCGCGCGGCGCCCCATCCCTACCACGTGATCTTGATCGGCCTGGTGCGCGAGCGCGACGAGCTGTACCGGCGCATCGACGAGCGCGTCGATCGCATGCTGGAGGAGGGCCTAATCGACGAGGTGCGCCGTCTCCACGCCGCCGGCCTCGACGAGCGGTTGACGGCGATCCAGGCGCACGGCTACAAAGAGGTGATCGGCTACCTGCGGGGGCAGTACGACCTGGAGGAGGCGATCCGCATCACCAAGCGCAACACACGCCACTACGCCCGCCGCCAGCTCTCGTGGCTGCGGCAGGAGCCGGGCATCCACCTCCTCGATGCCTCTCGCCCGCCCGCCGTCGTCGCCGACGAGGCCGTGGCGATCATCCGTGCCGAAGCCACGCGCGGTTGAGGCTGCACCGACCCACGGTCGGGCGTCGCGTTTACCAGATCGGGCTACCGGGAAGCCTCCCGGGCGAAGGGAGGTGGGCCGATGAGCTTCCGGCTGGGCAAGATCTGGGGCTTCCCGGTAGAGATCGACATCTCCTGGTTCATCATCTTCGCGCTGTTCGCGTGGAGTCTATCGACCCGCGTCTTCCCGACGCTGCTGCCCGGCGGCGCGGCCAGCCTCAACTGGACCCTCGGCGTCATCGCTGCCCTGCTCCTCTTCGCCAGTGTGCTGGTCCACGAGTTGGCCCACTCCTACGTGGCGATCAAGAACGGGCTGCCGATTGGTGGCATCACCCTCTTCCTCTTCGGCGGGGTGAGCAAGATGATGGAGGAGCCGCGCAGCCCCGGCCTGGAGCTGCGGATGTCCGCGGCGGGTCCGCTCACCAGCCTGGTGCTGGGCGGCCTGTTCTGGGCGTTCAGCAACGGCGCGCGGGCGGTGGGGCTGCCTGCCCCGGTGATCGCCGTGGCCGGCTACCTGGCGATCATCAACGTGCTGCTCGCCATCTTCAACATGCTGCCTGGGTTCCCGCTGGACGGCGGCCGGGTGCTGCGCGCCATCCTCTGGCAAAGCACCGGCAGCCTGGATCGCGCCACCCGCTATGCCTCTTACTCGGGGCAGGCGTTCGGCTACCTGTTCATGCTGATGGGCGTGTTCATCCTCTTCAGCGGCAACTTCCTCGGCGGGATCTGGATCGGGGTGATCGGCTGGTTCCTGGTGAGCATGGCGCAGACCGCCTACCAGCAGCTCGTGGTGCGCCGCGCCCTCTCCGGGGTGACGGTGGAGCGGATCATGCAGCGCGAGGTGCCCGCGATTGACCCGCAACTGACCCTGCGCGACCTGGTGGATCAATACTTCATGCGTCACGACTATGCGGCCTACCCCGTGGTGGAGGGGGAACGCCTGCTCGGGATCGTGACGGTGGAGGACGTGCGCGACACGCCGCGCGAGGAATGGGATACCACCACGGTGGTCGAGGCGGCACGCCCTGCCGATGCCCATCGCACCATCGACGAGTCGGAGGATGCCTGGCACGCCCTGAGCCAGATGCTGCAAGAGGATGTTCGCCGCCTCCTGGTGGTGCGCGACGGGCGCCTGGAGGGCGTGGTCTCGCGTGACGGCGTTCTGCGCGTGGTGCGGACCAAGCTGCAGCTCGGCACCTGAGCCGCTCAGCATGGGGAGCAGACGGATGAGCGACGAACGAGTGAGCGAGCACCCGGTCTACGAGCCTCAACCGGAGACGGCCGCCGAGCCACCGCGCGAGCCGCTGCCGCCGGAGCCGCGCGGCAGCGACTGGCCGTTCCCCCGCCTCAGCGGTGGCGGCCCCAGCCTCACCGAGGAGCCGCCCGACCCGGAGAGCGCCCTCGGCCACGACGAAGTGCGCGACGCGGCGCCGCCCTAAAACGCCTCAGCGCGCAACGAGGGCACCTCGCCGCCCGCCGCGGGGCGCACGGCGAACAGTGTGGCGCCACGGCACGTCGTAGAACTTGTCGGCGCCGGCCGGCCCCACCGGCACGCCAAGCCCACCTATCGGCATAGGAGGGGTTTCCGACCCCGATGCCTACCCCCATCGGCATCAGGAGACGCAGCCGGCGGGACGCCGGCGATCCGACCGCGATATGATCCCACCGGCAACGGTTTGGGGTGCCGCGAACCGTACGCGAACCGTAGGGGCGAAGCAGTGGTGCACTAGACGTACTGCGCCGCAATCTGTCTGAACCGCCACTGCTTCGCCCCTACCACCGCCCGGAGACCGGCGAACGGCCCGCGGAGGGGCGCTCGTCCGCCAGAACACCCGCGTGGCTCCGGCAATCCGTTGCGCCGTTGCGCATTCGGGAGGAAACGCCCGGCGCGGCGTCGAAATCAGAACAATCAGCAGGTTTATCCCCGGGTACAGGACCATGGTGCGGGGATCGGCGTGAGCCGGCACTTTGCTCCTCATCCCCACCCGCGGCACCGGGGCCCTGTGCCATCGGCGGCGCCGGTCGTCTCGGCCGGCATCGCCGCGAGGCGCGTTTCGCGCGTGGAAGGAGGCGAGGTTGTCCGTTCAGGCCGGGATTCGCGTGTTGGTCCCCTGTCTCTGCATTCTTCTCAGCGCCACTCAGGCGCATGCGCTGTACTCCTATTCCGACGTGGTCGCCAAGCTCCAGGAGTGGTCCGCCCGTCCGTGCGCCGAGGAGAGCGCGCGGCTGCGGGTGGTGCGCCTCGGCACCACCGTGAAGGGGCGCGCCATCTTGATGGCCGTCCTCGGCGGCGCGGAGACCCCACCGCTGGAGAGCGACGAGACCGCCGCAGAAGACCCCGGCCCCTGGGCGACACCCGCCACCACGACAGACCCGGCCGGCCAGACGGAACCCGCCACCCCGGCGGACGAGGGGGATACTGAAGAGAACCTTCCGCCGGACGGCGAGGCCGCCGCGGCGGAAGGCGATACCGAGGAGAACGCGTTGGCCGCCGCGGAGGCGACCGATGCCCTGGTGCTGGCCCTGGAGCCGGCCGAGGAGTCGCCGGCGCCCACCGAGAGTGCCACGCCCGAGGCGGCCGACGAGGCGCCCCCGGTTCTGCCGTCACTTCCGGACGGCCCCCGGCGCGTCTTTGTCGTCGGCCGGCAGCATGGCAACGAGCCGGCGCCCACTGAGGCGATCCTGCGCTTCCTGGAGCAGTACGCGGGCACGACCGACCCGGCGAAGCTGGATCTGCTGCGGCGCGTCACCTTCTACGTGGTGCCGATGCTCAATGCCGACGGGGCCGTGGCTAACCAGCGCCGCAACGCGCGCAACGTGGACCTAAACCGCGATTGGGTGAAGCAGAGCCAGCCGGAGACACAGACGATCGTGCGCGCCGTGCGCGAGATCCAGCCGCACCTGGTGGTGGAC
>JAAZEB010000151.1 GCA_012512505.1 Armatimonadota bacterium
AAGCGCGATGCCCTCGGCATCAACCAGAAGAAGGAGCGCAAGCTCTACGACATGAAGGAGCGGAGGGAGCTCGAATGAGCAAGCTGATCGCCTCTTCCGCCATTCGCGGGGCCCACAAGATCGTGGCGGATGCCGAGCAGAGGGTGCGGAAGGCCATCGAGGCCAAGGGCGCCGACTGCCCGGTGGGTTTCCCCGACACGGCCTACTCCCTCCCGGTGATCTACTCGCTCCTCGGCAGGCGCGTCGATACCCTCGCCGAGATGGAGCCGGTGCTGGAGGAGTGCCGGAGCCTGCTGCCGCCGGTGCCGGCGGACTCCACCTGGCTTCCCTACCTGGGCGATACCCTCGACGCGGGGATGGCCACGCTCTTCGCCTTCGAGCTGATCGAGGCGTGCAACTACCTGGTAGGGCCGCCGCCGGTGAACGGCATCTGGTTGGGTGCCGCCAGCGACGTGATCATCCGCGAGCGCGGCATCGAGTTCGTCGATGGCTCCGCGCCCGGCTTCGCTGCCGTCGTGGGCGCCGCGCCGGATAAGGAGACCGCCGTCCGCATCGCCCGCGAGCTGCAAGAGAAGAACCTCTACGTCTTCATCGCCGGGCACACGAACGGCGTCTCCTTCGCCGAGCAGTTGGCGGAAGCCGGCATTGACCTCGGCTGGGAAACCCGCCTGGTGCCCTTCGGCAAGGAGATCTCGGCGGCGATTTACGCCCTTGGCTTTGCCAACCGCGCCGCGCTCTCCTTCGGCGGCGTCAAGCCGGGCGACTATGCCGCCAACCTGAAGTACAACAAGAACCGCATCTTCGCCTTCGTCATGGCCCTGGGCGAGGTGGACGAGGAGAAGTACGCCGCCGCCGCGGGCGCCATCTCCTACGGCTTCCCGACGATTGCCGACACCAACATCCCGCAGATCCTGCCCACCGGCATCTGCACCTACGAGCACGTCGTCTCCTCGGTGCCGCACGACCGGATCGTGGAGAAGTGCCTGGAGGTGCGCGGCTGCAAGGTGAAGATCACCAAGGTGCCGATCCCGGTCTCCTACGGCCCTGCCTTCGAGGGCGAGCGCATCCGCAAAGAGGAGACGCGCGCCGAGTTTGGCGGCAACCGCACCCCCGCCTTCGAGTACGTCACCACCCGCGAGATCTCCGAGGTGGAAGACGGCAAGATTACCGTCGTTGGCCCGGAAGTGGCCGACGTGCCGCCCGGCAGCGCCCTGCCGCTGGCGATCTGGGTGGAGGTGGCCGGTCGCAAGATGCAGGCGGACTTCGAGCCGATCCTCGAGCGCCAGATCCACCACTTGATCAACGGCGCTGAGGGCGTCTGGCACATGGGCCAGCGCGACATCATCTGGGTGCGCATCAGCAAGGGAGCCGATGCCAAGGGCTTCACCATCCGCCACCTGGGCGAGATCCTGCATGCCAAGCTGCTCAGCGACTACCCGGCCATCGTCGACAAGGTGCAGGTGACGCTCTTCACCGATGCCAAGGAGGTGGAGGCGCGCCTGGCGGAGGCCCGCCGCGTCTACCGCGAGCGCAACCTGCGCCTCGAATCGATGACCGACGAGAGCGTCGATACTTTCTACTCCTGCCTGCTGTGCCAGAGCTTCGCGCCCAACCACGTCTGCGTGATCACCCCCGAGC
>JAAZEB010000152.1 GCA_012512505.1 Armatimonadota bacterium
CAGGAACTGGACACCACCCAGGTTCCCCCCACGGCGCACAGCATCCCGATGGAGAACGTCTTCCGCGACGACACGCCGCGCCCCGGCTTGACGCCGGCCGAGGCGACCGCCGCCGCCCCGGAGAGCGCCGAGGACATGTTTGTGGTGCCGCGGATCGTGGAGACGTGAGCCGTCGGCCGGAGGGCACGCGACCCCGGTTCGCCGGTCGATCCGCGGGATCGCGGTAGTTGGGTTGAGCAAGCCGGGTAGCGAGGGGCACGGCGACGACGCCGCTGCCGGATTGCCATGTTTGTCTGGTACCACCGATCTGGGAGCTTTCATTAATGGCTGAGCTGCATACGCTGACCGCCCACGAACTGGCCGACCAAATGCGGCGGGGGGCAGTCTCCGCGCGGGAGATCGCCGAGGCGACGCTGGCGCGCATCGCCGCGGTCGACGAGCGGGTGAAAAGTTTCGTGACCGTCACGCCGGAGGCGGCGCTGGCGCAGGCACGCGAGGTGGACGAACGCCGGGCACGCGGCGAGGCGCTGCCGCCCTTGGCCGGGATCCCGATTGCCCTGAAGGACAACCTGTGCACCCGCGGCGTGCGCACCACTTGCGCCTCGAAAATCCTCGACAACTGGGAGCCGCCCTACGACGCCACGGTGGTGGCGCGCCTGCGCGCCCAGCACGCCGTCTTCGTGGGCAAGACCAACCTGGACGAGTTCGCCATGGGCTCTTCCACCGAGAACTCCGGGCTGTTCGTCACCCACAACCCGTGGGACTTGTCGCGGGTGCCGGGCGGCTCCAGCGGAGGGTCGGCGGCGGCGGTGGCCGCGCGGGAGGCCACGCTGGCCCTTGGGTCTGATACGGGGGGCTCCATCCGCCAGCCGGCCGCCTTCTGCGGCGTGGTGGGGCTGAAGCCGACCTACGGGCGCGTCTCGCGCTATGGCCTGGTCGCCTTTGCTTCGTCGCTGGACCAGATCGGACCGATGGCCCGCGACGTGACCGACGCCGCGCTGCTGTTGCAGGCGATCAGCGGGAGCGATCCGTCGGATGCCACCTCCGCGCCGGTGGCGGTGCCCGACTACATGCAGGCGCTGCGCCCCGAGGTGAAGGGGCTGAAGCTGGGCGTGCCGCGCGAGTTCTTCGCCCAGGGCGTCGCCCCCGAGGTGGAGGCGGCCGTGCGCGCGGCGGTGGATCGGCTGGTGGCGCTGGGCGCGGAGGCGGAGGAGGTCTCGATGCCCCACATCGACTACGCCTTCCCGGCCTTCTACATCATCGCCCCCGCCGAGGCAAGCAGCAACCTGGCACGCTACGACGGCGTGCGCTACGGCCTGCGGGAGCCGGCGTCGGACCCGACAACGATGATGGAGCGCACCCGCGACGCCGGCTTCGGCGCTGAGGTGAAGCAGCGCATCATGCTCGGCACCTTCACGCTTTCAGCCGGCTACTACGATGCCTACTACCTGAAGGCGCTCAAGGTGCGCACCCTGGTGAAACAGGACTTCGACCGCGCCTTCGAGCGGTTCGATCTGCTGGTGGCGCCGGTGACGCCCACGGTGGCGTTCGCCATCGGCGAGCGGGCCAACGACCCGCTGCAGATGAAGCTGGCGGATGTCTGCACGGTGCCGGTGAACCTGGCTGGCGGCCCGGCAATCGCCGTGCCGTGCGGCTTCCACGCGGGCCTCCCGATTGGCCTGCAGCTCATGGCCAAGCCGTTCGCCGAGGAGACGCTGCTGCGCGCCGCCTACACCTACGAGCAAGCTACCGACTGGCACCTGCGCGCGCCGGCGCTGTGAGTACCCTGGGCACTGAGGAGCCGTTCCGGAGCAAACCGGGCCTCTCGCGCGGTGCCGTGGGGCGCCCGGTACCCGGCGCGCCGCGGGCGGGGTTGTTCGCTGCCAGGACTTGAGGGATCCACCCGGCTCCCTGCGTGAGCTTCGTGCCTTGATGTCTTCGTGGGGATCGCGATCTCTGGAGACCAGAATGACCGAGTTTGAGGCTGTGATCGGCATGGAGGTGCATGCCGAGCTGTTGACCGCTAGCAAGATGTTCTGCGGGTGCCCGACGACGTTCGGGGCGGCGCCGAACACCCAGGTGTGCCCGGTGTGCCTGGGGCTGCCCGGCAGCCTGCCGGTACCCAACCGGCGCGCGGTGGAGTTCGTCGCCCGCACGGCACTGGCGCTCCACTGCGAGATCTCGCCCCGCAGCATCTTCTACCGCAAGAACTACTACTATCCGGACCTGCCCAAGGGCTACCAGGTCTCCCAGTACGGCGACGACCCGATTGGCCGCAACGGCTACATCGAGATCGTCGTTGGCGGGCAGACCCGGCGGATCGGCATCCGGCGCTGCCACCTGGAGGAGGATACCGGCAAGCTGTTCCACGTCTCGCCGCAGACCAGCGAGGTAGACTACAACCGCTCCGGCGTGGCGCTGATGGAGATCGTCTCCGAGCCGGACCTCCGCTCCGCCGAGGAGGCCCGCGAGTACCTGGTGCAACTGCGCGCCATCCTCACCTACCTGGGCGTGTGCGACGGCAAGATGGAGCAAGGCAGCCTCCGCTGCGAGCCGAACATCTCGGTGCGGCCCAAGGGCTCCGCCGCCTTCGGCACCAAGACCGAGCTGAAGAACCTGAACTCGTTCCGCGCCGTGTCGCGCGGCATCGAGTACGAGATCGAGCGGCAGGTGGCGGTGATCCGCGCGGGCGGGCAAGTGACCCAGGAGACGTGGCGCTGGGATGAAACCCGGCAGGTCACCGCGCCGATGCGCAGTAAGGAGTTCGAGCAGGAGTACCGCTACTTCCCCGACCCCGACCTGGTGCCGATGGTCTTCACGCCGGACTGGGTGCAAACGCAGCAGGAATCGCTGCCGGAGCTGCCGCGGCAGAAGCAGCTTCGCTTCCAGGAGCAGTACGGCCTGCCGGCCTACGACGCCCAGATCCTCACCGAGACACGCGCCCTGGCGGACTACTTCGAGGCTGCCGCCGCCCGGCATGCCGACGCCAAGGCGGTCAGCAACTGGGTGATGGGCGAACTGCTGGGCCGCCTCAACGCCGCCAGCCTCGACATCAGCGAGAGCAAAGTCACCCCCGAGGGCCTGGCCGGCCTGCTGGATCTGGTTGCCAACGGCACCATCAGCGGCAAGATCGCCAAAGACGTGTTCGAGGAGATGTTCGTCAGCGGCAAGGCCCCGGAGGCGATCGTCCAGGAGAAGGGCCTGACGCAGATCAGCGACGAAGGCGCCCTGGCCACCACCCTGGACGCGATCATCGCCGCGAACCCGAAGGAGTGGGAAGCCCTGAAAGGCGGCAAGGAACAGCTCACCAAGTTCTTCGTCGGCCAGGTGATGCGCGCCACCAAGGGCCGCGCCAACCCGCAGCTCGTCAACGACCTGCTGAAGCAGCGGCTCGCCTCCTGACGGGGTAAAGCGGCGAGATCCGCCGCGCCACGGGAGTAGGTTGGTCGCGCGCAGCGGGTATGTCCCTCCCTGGCCGGCACGGGCGATGCGCCGATTGCCGGGCCAGGCGAGGGGGCGATGGACGGGGCAACGTTACTGGCCTTTATCCTGGGCGCGCTGGCGTTGGTCGCCGGTGCCGAGTCGCTGGTGCGCGGCGCCAGCCGGCTGGCGGTCGCCGCTGGCGTCTCGCCGCTGGTGGTTGGCCTCACGGTGGTGGCCTATGGCACCGGTGCGCCAGAGCTGGCGGTGGCGATTCGCTCGGCGCTGACCGGCCAGGGCGCGGTCACGGTTGGCAATGTGGTTGGGGCCAACATCCTGAACATCCTGTGGGTGTTGGGCGCCTCGGCCATCGCCCGGCCGCTGATACTCTCGCGCCGGCTGGTGCGCCAGGATGTGCCGGTGATGATCGCCGCGGCGTTCCTGCTGTGGCTGTTCGCGCTCGATGGAAGGCTGAACCGGTGGGAGGGGCTGCTCCTCTTCGCCGGGGTGGTGAGCTATACCCTTTACGTGGTCCGCGAAGGGCGCCGCCGGGGCCCCTGCCCCGAGAACTACCCTGAGGGGCTATGCCCAGAGGCCGCCGCCGAGCCGGGGAGGCACTGGCTCCTGTACCTCGCGCTGGTGGGGCTGGGCCTGCTGCTGTTGGGGCTCGGCGCCACGGTGGTCGTCAACGCGGCGGTGCTCCTCGCCCGGGCGCTGGGGATCAGCGAGCTGGCGATCAGCCTGACGGTAGTGGCCCTCGGCACGACGCTGCCCGAGGTAGCGACGTCGGTGGTCGCGGCCCTGCGGGGGGAGACCGACCTCGCCGTCGGCAACGTGGTGGGGAGCGTCATCTTCAACATCCTGGGGGTGCTGGCGGTGGCGGGCATCGTGGCGCCGACGGGGCTAGCGGTGCCGGTGGACGCGGTGCGCTTCGACATCCCGGTGATGGTGGGGGTCACGCTGGCGTGCCTGCCGATCTTCTTCGTCGGCCACCGCCTTGCCCGCTGGGAGGGCATCCTCTTCGTCTGCTACTACATCGTCTACACGACGTACCTCTACCTGCGCGCGGTGGAGCACCTCGCGCTGGCCTCCTTTAGCCGGGCGCTGCTTTACTTCGTGCTGCCGCTCACCGCCGTCACCCTGGCGGTCTACTACGCCCGCACGCTGCAGGCCGAGCGCACCGCCGCGCGACGTGACGAGCGCCGCGCGGCGTAGACGGCACGCTAACGCCTCCGGGTCAGCTTCCAGACATCGGGGCGCATGTTGTTGCCGGCGACGATCCAGAGGGCATCGGCGTAGACGAAGGGGCTGGCCGCGTGGCGGGGCGCCCAAGGGGTGTGCGGCAGCTCCTGCCAGTTCTCCCCATCGGTGGAGTACCACACATCGTTTCGGTTCTGCTGGTTCCAGCCTTCCAGCACCCACAGCCGGCCGTCCCACACCGCCACGTCGTGATACTGGCGGGGGTGCCAGGGGGCGTGCTCGCGGTGGCACTGCCACTGCACGCCATCGGCGCTGCTCCAGACATCGTTGAAGAAGGTGCGCTCGGGCCGCTCCGAGGTGTCGTAGGTGCCGCCGCCCAGCAGCCAGATTCGGTTCTGGAAAACGGCTGAATGCCCGATCATCCCGCGCGGCGCCCAAGGAGCGTGCTCGCACACCCGCTCCCAGTGCGCCCCATCGGCGCTGCACCACACGTCGTTGTAGTAGCGCAGCGGCGCCGGCGCGAACTGTGGCAGCGTCTGCCCACCCATCACCCAGATTCGGTCAGCAAAAGCAACGGTGTAGTGCAGCACGCGCGGACCCCAGGGCACGTTGTCACACGCCCGCTCCCAGGTGATGCCGTCGGCGCTGTTCCAGACATCGTTCTGGTAGTGCCCGCCGATGCAATCGCCCCCGACGATCCACATCCGGTTGCGGTGGACGACGTAGCCGGCCGTATGGCGACCCTCCCAGGGCGCCTGGCGCACCTCCAGCTTCCACGCCGCCCCATCGGTGGACGACCAAACCTCGCTGTTGCAGATGCGCGGAAAGTGGCGCTTGTCACCGGGGTTCCAGCCGCCAAGGAGCCACATCCTCCCTTGGAAGGTGAGGGCGCCGGCGCCATCGCGGGCGGCGAAGTCAGCCTCCTCGGTAACGAGGTGCCACTGGTAGCCCGGGGTAGCCTGCGCGGCAGCGACGGTACCCGGCATTCCATCGATCATCGGTGACGCTCCCATCCGGCGGGGGGGGTGGCCGGGGATGGCCCCCCTAGCCCCCCAATCCTGGGGGGAACTGGTGGTTGGCCCCCCTGGCCCCCCAATCCTGGGGGGAACAAGCCGCCCCCCTGGCCCCCCAATCCTGGGGGGAACTCACCCACCGCCGAATCCAGTTCCCCCCGGTTTCGGGGGGGCAGGGGGGCCTTCCTTCCGATTCCCCCCGATCTCGGGGGGTCAGGGGGGCCATCCCCCGCCATCCCGGGCCTTCCCAGGCCGGCGCGGCAGGACGTTCTGCCCGCGGCCCCGAAGGGGTTGCACGATGGAGTCCGGGGTTTGGTGTTCCGGAGGCAGGCCGGTGGGGAGGGAGCCTGGGCGGTGGCGCCGCAGGCGCGGCGAAAGGACGAGCGGATGAAGATTGCGCGCTTTGTGGCTCGGGGGGTCGAGCAGTACGGCATTGTTGATGGGGAGCGGGTGCAAGCTACGCGAGGGCTGCCCTGGGAAAGCCTGGAGAAGACCGGCACGGAGTACGCCCTGGCGGAGGTGAAGCTGCTTGCGCCGGTGCAGCCCCCAGACGTGATCGCCATCGGGTTGAACTACAAGCTGCACGCCGACGAGAGCGGCATGCCCTACCCCGCCGCCCCGGTCATCTTCCTCAAAGCCACCAGCGCCGTGGTTGGCCCGGGCGACGCCATCGTGCTGCCGGAAATGGCGCCCTCGGCGGTAGATTACGAAGCGGAACTGGCGATCGTCATCGGGCGCTCGTGCCGCAAGGTGTCGGCGGAGGCGGCGCTCGATTACGTCCTCGGCTACACCTGCGGTAACGACGTGAGCGCGCGCGACTGCCAGCTCAAGCTGGACGCGCAGTGGGCGCGCGGCAAGAGCTTCGATACCTTCTGCCCCCTCGGCCCCTGGATCGAGACGGATCTGGATCCCGACCAGGCCCCGATCCGCCTGGAGTTGAACGGCGAGACGATGCAGGAGTCGAACACCAGCGACCTGATCTTCTCCTGCCGGACGCTCGTCAGCTACTGCTCGCACATGGCGACCCTACGCCCCGGCACCGTGATCATGACCGGCACGCCTTCGGGCGTGGGGATGGCCCGCACGCCTCCTCGCTACCTCCAGCCCAGTGACCACGTTTCGGTGACCATCGAAGGGATCGGCACCCTCAGCAACTACGTCCGGGCTGACGAGTAGGCCCCCGAGGCAAGCAACCACGCCTGGCCGCGCTTTCGCGGCGCGCGCGGGGGCTCGGCCGATGGCGTCGGGCGCCTAGCGCCAACGCTGAGGGACGATGGGAGGCAGGCGCAAATGGGCATCAGGAAGCGCGTGTCTGGCCCCGCCACTTCCCCCCGGCTTCAGGGGGCCAGGAGGGCTACCCCCTCCTATTCCCCCCGACCTCGGGGGGCCAGGGGGGCCTTCCCCTCCTGTTCCCCCCGGTTTCGGGGGGTTAGGGGGGCTGCCTTACTGGCCCTCTTCCTGCTGCTCGCTCCGGCAAGCGCGATGGAGATCGTGCGAGAGGGCAAGCCGGTAGCCACGATCGTGGTGCCGGCGAAGCCGCTCGCCGTGGTCTCGGCGGCGGCGCGGGAGCTGCAGTATCACGTCCGTGAGGCAACCGGGGCGGAGCTGACCCTCGTAACCGAAGACAAGAGGCAGGAGGCGGCAGCCGGCCAGCCGGCGATCTACCTTGGTGCCTGCCGGGCCACGGCACAGGCCGGTATCGATACGCGCACGCTGCCGCCGAACGGGTTCATCATCCGGTGCGTGGGCAACCGCCTCTTCCTGGCCGGCGATGACAGCGAGGGCGAGCCGTTCTGGGTTCAGCACGACAACCGCACGCGCGTTGGCACGCTCTTCGCCGTCTACGAACTCCTCGACCGCCACCTTGGCTGCCGCTGGCTGTGGCCGGGGAAGCTGGGCGAAGTGATCCCCCGGCGCCGGAACATCACCGTGAACGCCTGGAACCAGAAGGGCATTCCCTGGCTGCTGCACAGCCGCTGGCGTGACGGCAGTCCCTTCGTGGTCGGCACGCAAGGTTGGAGCACGCTCGATGCCCGGGCACGCTACCTGCAGGAGCAGGGGGTCTGGCTGCGTCGGCAACGCTTCGCCCTCGGCGTGAACATGGACATCCGGCACGCCTTCACCGGCTACTGGGAGCGCTTCGGCACGACGCACCCGGAGTACTTCAACCTGCTGCCGGATGGCACCCGCCGGTCGGACCCCTACTACTTCGCTGGCGTGGGCGAACTGATCGCGATGTGCGTCTCCGAGCCGGCGTTCCACCGGCAGATCGTGGAGGACTGGCAGGCAACGCGCTCGCCGCAGGAGCCCTTCGTGGACGCGAGCGAGAACGATACGCTGGGCAAGTGCATCTGCGAGCGCTGCCTGGCGTGGGACGTGCCCGGCCCGGGCGTGCCGGCGTCCGCCGCGGAACGGGTCGCCGCCGCCCGCAAGGCGTTCGAGGCGCGCGACCCGGATTGGGCGCGGCACCTTGGGTCGCTCTCGGATCGCTACGCGCGCTTCTACCTGGCGGTGCAGCGTGAGGCAGAGAAAGTAGACCCAAACGCGCGCGTGATGGGCTTCGCCTACGCCAACTACGTGAAGCCGCCCCTGAAGACGCGCCTGAACGAGCGAATCCTGATCGGCGTCGTGCCGCCGGTGATGTACCCCTGGACCGAGGCGAAGCGCGCCGCCTTCCGCAAGCAGTGGGAAGGATGGCGCGCGGCCGGCGTCACCCTCATGCTGCGCCCCAACTACACCCTGGACGGGCACTGCTTCCCGATCTACTTTGCCCACAAGCTGGGCGAAGACTTCCGCTTCGCCGCCCAGCGGGGGCTGATCGCTACCGACTTCGACTCGCTCCGGGGCCAGTGGGCCACGCAGGGACCAAACCTCTACGTGCTCGGTCGCCTGCACGCCCGGCCAAACCTGACGACGGCGCAGGTGCTGAGCGAGTACTTCCGCGCCTTCGGCAAGGCGGAGCCGGCCGTGCGCGCCTACTTCGCCCACTGGGAGAAGGTCTCCGATAGCCTCACCGACGAGCGCATCGCCGCCATTGACCGGCAGCGCTCGCCGGAGGGCGGGGGCTACGCCTACTTCCACCGCACCGCCCCGGGCATCTTCACCCCCGCCGTGATGGCGCGCGGGCGGGCACTGCTGGCCCGGGCGAAGCGGGCGGCCGCGGGCGATCCCATCGCCGCGGCGCGTGTCGCGTTCCTGGAGAAGGGGCTGCGCAACGCGGAGCTGACCCTCGCCGCGCAGGCCGCCTTCGAGCACTACAAGAAGACCGGCGCCATCGCGGGCTACCGGAAGGCAATCCAGGCGCTGGATGCTTACCGCAAGCGCGTTGAGGGCGACAACGTGGCGAACATGGCGGCCCTCGCCTGGATGGAATCGCTCACCTGGGAGCGGTCACTCCTCTCCCTGCTGTCGGATCCTGGCACGCCGCTGGAGGGCCCCTGGCGCTTCGCCTGGGATCCGAACCAACGCGGCGAGGGCGCCGGCTGGGCGGCCGACGACTTCGATGACGCAGGCTGGCAAACGATCGGCATCGACGGGCCGTGGGAGAAGCAGCCGGTCGGCCAGCAGTGGCGCAAAGAACATGGGAGCGACTACGACGGGATCGCCTGGTACCGCACCCGCTTCTCGGTGAAGCCGGCGGCCAGGCCGCAGCAGGTGCGCCTGGTCTTCGGCGCGGTGGACGAGGCGTGCACCCTCTGGGTGAACGGGCAGAAGCTGTTGGAGCGCCCCTTCCCCTACCAGGGGAACAACAACTCCTGGCAGGAGGCGTTCGAGGTGGATGTCACCGCCGCCGTGCGCACCGACCGGCCAACCACCCTTGCCGTGCGCGTGGAGGACAACTCCGGCGCGGGCGGGATCTGGCGGCCGGTGTGGGTGGTGCAGTCCGACGCGCCGGCCGCGGCGGAGGCAAACCTGATTCTGAACGGCGGCTTCGAGGCCGACGAGCCGGCCTGGGACCAGAGCATCATGTGCGGGAAGTTCACCCTGACGCTGGACGACCAGGTGGCGCGCAGCGGCCGGCGCTCGGCGCGCATTGAATGCACCGAGATCGCTCCGCCGGAGGCGCAGCAGGAAATGCGCACGCGCGCCTGGGGCCGCTGGTATCGCACCGGGATCCGGGTGCAGCCGGAGAAGACCTACCGCCTGCGCGTGTGGGTGAAGACCTCGGCGGACTTCCGGGGCACCCTCGCCGTGTGGCTGCTTGCCGGCGGCAGCAAGGGCACGCTGGAGCTGAAAACGCTCAACACGGAGGGGATCTGGCGCCCGCTGTCGCTGGGGCAGATCGCCCCGGAGGCCGAGGAGGTCAGCCTCTACCTGAACCTAATGCACGGCACCGGCACCGCCTGGTTCGATGACGTAGAGCTGGTGGAGGAGTGAGGCGCTCCTCGTCCTCATTGTCCGTGCTTCGCCGGCCAGCCGCACCAGGCGACAGCTGGCGGCAACGGTCCTGGCCTTTGCGAACGGCCGCCTACGTGGTAAGATGGACGTGGGGTTTCCTGGGGGGTGAACGATGCCGAGGGTCACACAGGACGTCATCGCCGAAGCCGTGCGACTGCTACGCGAGGCGGCGCAGCCGCTCCGCATCATCGTGTTCGGCTCACAGGCGCGCGGAGACGCGGGTGAGGATAGCGACATCGACCTGCTGGTCGTTGAAAAAGAGCTGCCTGACCGCCATGCGGAGATGGTGCGCCTGCGGGACGCCTTGCGGCCGTTGCGCATCCCGATCGACGTGCTTGTGGCTACGGAGGAGCACCTGCGCGATTGGGGTGGTGTGCCTGGCACGGTCTTCCATGAGGCGCTGACGGAGGGCAGGGTGGTTTATGACGCCACTTGAGATGGCTCAGCTCCTGATGGAGAAGGCAGCGCAGGACGAAGCGGCGGCAGCCAGGTACGCCCACGACGCCGCGATCGCGGATGAGATCATCGGGTTCCACTGCCAGCAGGCGTGCGAGAAGATGCTCAAGGCCGTGCTCATGGCAGCCGGCGTGCCCTTCCCCCGGACGCATGACCTGACTGCCCTCCTCGACCTGTTGGCCACGCACGGGCGTGCGGTGCCCACTGCGCTCGACAGCGTTCGCCTCTTCAGCCCGTTCGCCGTGGAGTACCGCTATGCCGCCCCTCCGGCGGAGTCACGCCCACTGGACCGCGTGGCAGCCGCCGACCTGGTGGCTCAGCTTCGCGCGTGGGCGGAAGCCGAACTGGCATCGTTGGCCAGTCCTACGTCCTGAAGAAAGGGAAGTGCCCCACATGCTCACTCATCGGGAGAACACTCTCCGGAACGCCCGCTTCCAGGGGCCGGAGTGGATCCCAATGACGGTCGCTTGCTCAAACGCCTCCTGGGATCAGTGGCGTGAGGAGCTGGAGGCGGTGGCGCTGCGCCACCCCGACTTCTTCCCTTACGTGCACGAGGGCTGGCGCGACTACGACCACTTCGACTTCGGGCCGGCGCACACAAAGGGCGTGCCCTTCACCGATGCCTGGGGCTGCACCTGGGAAACCGCCGTCAACGGGCTGGAGGGTGTGGTCACCAACACCCCCCTGGCCGACTGGGAGGCGTTCGAGACCTACCCGTTTCCCGACCCGAACCGCACCGGTGACCGCGGCCCGGTAGACTGGGAGGCCACCGCGAAGGCGATCCGGGCCGCGCGCGAGGCGGGTCACCTCACCGCCGGCAGCACGGCGCACGGCTTCCTCTTCCTGCGCCTGCAGTACCTGCGTGGCTTCGAGAACCTGATGCTGGACATGGCCACTGGCGACCCGCGCCTGCAGCAGCTCATCGATAAGATCGTCGCTCACACCCAGGTGATTGTCAGGAACTACCTGCGCATCGGGGTAGACGTCATGGAGTTCGCCGATGATCTGGGCACGCAGACGGCGACGATCATCGGCCCGGAGAACTTCCGGCGCTGGATCAAGCCGGCCTACACGAAGCTGATGGCCCCCTGCAAGGCCACCGGCACCCTCGTCGGCTTCCACAGCGACGGCTACACCCTCGATATCCTGGAAGACCAGGTCGCCGCCGGCGTAGACATCGTCAACCCGCAAGACCTGGCCAACGGCATCGACAACCTGGCGCGCACCATCAAGGGGAAGGCCTGCATTCGCCTGGACATCGACCGGCAGACGATCATTCCGTTCGGCACCCGTAAGGAGATCCACGACCTGATCGAGGAAGAGGTGCGCAAGCTGGGCGACCCAAGCGGCGGCCTGGAGCTGATCTGCGGCATCTACCCGCCCACCCCGCCGGAAAACGTGGACGCCCTCTGCGAGGCGTTGCGCAAGTTCCGCACCTATTGGTGGGACTGAGGCAGAGTAGGTCGTCCTCATTCGTCACGGTGAGCGGGTGAATGCACTACCGTAGCGCGCGGGCACTCCAGGGAGGTAAGATGACATCTAGAGAGCGGGTGGAGGCGGCCCTGCAGCACCGGGAGCCGGATCGGACGCCGGTGTTCGAGTACGTGCTTCTGGCGCCGGTGGCCGAGCAGCTTATCGGCCGGCCGTTCGTGGACTGCAATGGCGGACGGCACGGTTGGGACACGCTGATCGCCGAAAAAGGCTGGGAAGGCGCCGTCCGCCAGTACGCCCGGGATCAGGTGGAGATCGCCGCCTTGCTGGGGCACGACCTGCTCTACGTGGTGCCCAACCCGGCCCCACCGCGGATAGCCCCCCCTGCCCCCCCCGAAACCGGGGGGGAACGCGATGGGATGGCTTCCTCTGGCTCCCCTGACGCCGGGGGGGAACGCGATGGGGCGGCTTCTCCTCTCCCCCCCAAAGTTGGGGGGGAGAGGGGGGGCTCCTCCCCGAGGCCGCCAGACGACCCGGTGGAGCGCGTGCGGCAGCGAACTGAGGCGGGGCTGCAAGCACCCCTCCACGTGCCAGAGGAGACGCTCCTGGTCTACGTGCTCCTCAAGGAGGAGATGCGCCAGCGCGACCTGGACCTGCCGATCCTGGCGCCAGCCTACGGCCACGGCATCTGGACCGACACCGACCTGATGCAGGCGATGCTCCTAGAGCCGGAGGTGGCGCACGCTCACTTCCGGCTGGCGACCCAGCGCTGCCTGGCCGCCATCGAAGCCTACCTGAAGGTGGGGGTGGACCAACTCGGCGTGGGAGGCGACTTCGCGGGCAACCGCCCGATGATCTCGCCGCAGGCCTACCGCGAGTTCATCATGCCGGAGGTGCGCGTGCTCTCGCGGCGGATCCACCAGGCCGGGAAGTGGGCGATCAACGCCAGCGACGGCAACCTCTGGTCAGTGATCGACGACTTCCTCCTCGGCTGCGAGGTAGACGGCTACCTGGAGATCGACAGTCACGCCGGCATGGACCTGCGCCGCCTCAAGGAAGCCTACGGCGACCGGATCACCCTCTACGGCAACATGGACTGCGGCACGATCCTCACCTTTGCCACGCCGGAGGAGATCCGCCGGGCAACCCACGAGTGCCTCGATGCCGGCTGGGGCAGCGGCGGGCACCTCTTCAGCGCCAGCAACGCCATCACCGCCAGCGTGCCCCTGCCCAACTACCTGGCGATGGTGAACGCCTACCGCGAGTACTTCGGTCTGGCGCCCCTGCGGCTGGCGGGTTGAGCCCGACGAAGCCCGGTGGAGCACCCCCGAGGGCGGGCAGGCTCCCGCCCCCGGGAGATCAGGCTTACCGTGTCGCGGCGATGTGCGCCCGGATCGCCTCGTCCGTCGCCCTGGCGAGCTCCGCTGAGACGGCATGCCCCATCAGCGGCTCGTTGACAATCGAGCGCTTGCCCTTCAAGGCGTTGTAGGCCGCGTAGACGCTGGTGGGTGGGCAGACTACGTCGATGAAGCCGACGCTGAAGAGCGCCTCGGCCCGCGTTCGCGCGGCGAAGTTGGCGCAGTCGAAGTAGCGCGAGACCTGCAGGACCTTGGGATCCGGCCGGCCGTTCGTCTCCGGCACCAGACGGGGCCAGCCGCTGATCCGGCCGATGGCGCCGCCGGTGTGATCGCAGATCGCCGGCACGCCGGCCGAGATGAGCGTCACGCGCGGGTCCAGGCCCGCCGCGGCGATGGCCTGCCCGCCGCCCTGGCTGCTCCCCTGCACGATCAGCACCTTCCCGTCCCACTCCGGCTGGCTGGTGAGGAACTCGATGGCGCGCACCAGGCGCAGGAACATCCCCAGGAAGTAGCACTGCTGGCGGTCCTCGCGGCCGGCAAAGGGATAGCCTTTCAGGTCACCGGCGTCCAACGCCTGGTAGAACGCCTGCGGCTGGCCGTTGGTGATGCCGTGGGCGTTCATGTCCATCGCCAGGGCGTGATACGTCTGCGCCTGCGCGGCCGCCGTGTGCAGGTTGGAAGTGTAAACGCCCGCGCCGTGAACGCACAGGATCGCCGGCAGGCTGCGCGGCGCGGCACCGGCCGGCCGGGCTAGGTAGCCGGAGACCGGCCGGGGCGGCACGCACGGCACCCGCACGTCAAAGCACTCGATCCCCGCCAGCGGCGAGGCAACCGGCGCCAGCGTCGGCGTCATCGGCACCCGCGCCAGGCGGCGCTTCTGGGCCTGCCAGAAGGCATCGAAGTCGTTCGGCACCGGCAGGCTCGGCCGGATCCGTAGCGGGTCGAAGCCCGCCCCGGCCATCGCCGACACGGTCGGCTGCCCCTCCACCGCGTAGGTGACCTGCAGGCGCAGGAAGCCGGGCTCGTCCAGGGTGCCCTCGAGGGAACCAGTTCCGTCGGGGAGCGACAGCTTGCCCTCGGTGACCGGAGGCACACCATCCTTGCTCAACGTGTAGGCCACTTCGGCGCCAGCGACCGGCTGGTCACCGCGCTTCAACGTCACCTGGAACCGGGCCTTCTCGCCCACCGCGTAGAGCGCCTCCGGCCGGTCGGTTGTGACCGCGAGGCTGAGGGCCGGCGCCTCGGCCGCGTGGGCCAGGGCCGGCAAGAGCGCAAGAATAAGCCAGAGCAGCGATCGCATTAAGAGCACCTCCAGGGGCATCGCGCTGGCAGGGGGCATCCTCCAGGTCCCCTACCCCACTTCGCCGCCACCGGGAAGCCGGTGGCTCTTACGTGCCCCTGCACCTTCCCAGCGGGAGGTTCGCCGCCAGGGCCGGGCGGTCCTGGAAACGGCGTGCCGCGGCGCCGAGAAGCGAACCCACCGCCGGTGCACGAGGACACAGGAGCGCGCCCGCCGGCCGGCGAATAGGGCAGCGCCAGGCCGGCAGGCCACGCGCCGGCGGAAGGAGGCCCCCAGATGCAGCCGTACGACCACCTGTTGGAGCACATCGAGAGCCTGCAGATCATTGACACCCACGAGCACCTGCCGCTGGAAAAGGAGATGTCGCGGCAGACCGACGTCCTCGCCGAGTGGCTGATCCACTACTTCTCCTGCGACCTGGTCTCCGCCGGCCTGCCCGAGTCGGAACTGGCGTGGGTACGCGATCCTCAAGGTGACCTGCGCGAGCGCTGGGCAATCGTCGCCCCTTACTGGCACGCGGCGAAGTCTACCGGCTATGGGCGGGCGCTGGCCTACGCCGCGCGCGACCTGTTCGGCATTGAGGAGATCAACGGCGACACCATCGCCGCTCTGAACGAGAAGATGATCGCCACGCGAGCGCGGGAAGGCTACTATCACTGGGTGCTGCAGGAGAAGTCGCGCCTCCAGGTCTCCGTGCGCGACTCCAAGCCGGAGGGGGATGCCGACCTGGAGACCGGCGATCCGTTCGTCTTCACGCTGCGCACCGACGGCTTCATCACTCCCGGGCACTACAACCAGCTCCAGGGGATGGGGGCGGCCGTGGGAGTCTCGGTCCACTCCCTGGCGGACTGGGAGGAGACGACCCGCCGCACCATCGAGAAGTACCTGGCGCGGCCGACGCGGGTGGTCTGCCTGAAGTGCGGCCTGGCCTACAGCCGCCCACTCCGCTTCGAGAAGGCGACCCGCGCCGACGCTGAGCGCGACTTCAACGAGCTGTTCACCGACACGAACCTACCGGCCTGGCGGCCGGGAATCAAGGTAGGCCGGGCGCTGCAGGACTACATGCAGCACTACGTCTGCCAGGTGGCCGACGAGCACGGGTTGACCTACCAGATCCACACCGGGCTTCAGGAAGGGAACGGCAACGTCATCTATGACTCGAATCCGACGTTGCTGACCAACCTCTTCCTGGAGTACGGCAACGTGAAGTTCGACCTCTTCCACATGGGCTATCCCTACGTGATGGAGCTGGGCAACCTGGCCAAGAACTTCCGCAACGTCTTCATTGACATGTGCTGGGGGCACATCATCAGCCCAGAAGCGGCGCGGCGCGCCCTGGTCGAGTGGCTGGACGCGGTGCCGGCCAACAAGATCAGCGCCTTCGGGGGCGACTACTGCTTCGTTGAGGGCGTCTACGGCCACCAGTACCTCGCCCGGCGCAACGTGGCCGCCTCCCTGGCCCGGAAGGTGGAAGACGGCTCCTTCGACCTGGAGCGCGCCCGGGAGATTGCCACCTGGGTGTTCGTGGACAACCCGAAGCGGATCTTCGGCCTGGAGCGCCTCCTGGGTTAGACGGCACTCGTTCGCCGCGCGAGGCGCGCGGAGGGTTACGCCCTGCGCCTGGAGCCTGGAGAAGAGCAGTAGGCAGACGGGGGTTAGCAAGCCGGCGAGGGGGAGCGGGCTGCCCCCCCTCGCCGGGCGCGTGGTGTTTCCTGCCGCTACAGCTTCACGTCGCCATAGGCGTTCACGTTCACCTGCGGCACGCGGTCGACGCCTTCCTTCGACTTGATCGGCACGAAGATGCGAATGCGAACCACCTTCTGGAAGGTGGTCTCCAGTTGGCCGACAAAGGCGGCCTTGTGCACCTGCGCGGCCGGCCCGGTCACGTTGGCCAGGCCGACGCGAACCCCGCTGCCCACGCTGATGATCGGGCAGATCTTGCTGATCGGGCGGGCGAGCGCCCGCGCCAGGTTGTCGCGCCAGGCAGTGGCCAACTGGCGCGGCGTGGTTCGGTTCACGTTGGCGTGGAAGGTATCCGCCGTCACAATCAACTGGTCGCCAGCCATGACCACATACTCGCCGTTCATCTGGGCCACGCGCACGTCGTCTGGCGACGATTTGCCATCGCGCAGTGCCTGATCCAGGCGCTGGGCCGCCGTGGTGGCCCGCTGGGCCGCCGTCAGGCCGCCGGCCGCCGAACGAATGCGGGTGACCACGCTGTCGCCCAGCAGCACTTCACCCTCGGACCGGCCGTCGATGAACCGCTCCCGGGCAACCACCAGGGAGGTGCCAGTCTGAGCAGCCACGGGGCGCACCGGGCCCAACCGTCCGGCAACCAGCAACGCCGCTACCCCCACCGTGGCCAGAGCCAGGCCCGCCGCCATTCGCTTGCTCATCATTGCGCTCCTCTCCCTTGGGCTACACATGGAAGTCGATGAGCGCCGTGACGCCCACGCCATTGAACTTCGGCTTCGGCAGCGACTCGAACGGGTTGAGGGAATCGACCGGCACCAACCCCTTCAGGCGCACCTCACCCCCAACGTTCATCTCGCCCTGGACCACCGCCTGGATCTTGGACACATCCTCCTGGGGGCCGGTGACCTGGGCGGCGCCGATGTAGGCGCCCTGGCCAACAGAGAGCACCGGCACCACCTTCGTGGCCCCATGCCGCTCGATGTTGTTCTGCATCAAGACGGTGTTGATTGCCGAGTTGATCTGTGGGCCGAACGTCTTGACAGCGAACCCGATCCCCATAACCTTCACGGCATCAGCAATCGTGCCCGAGAGCGCCCTCGCGGTCGTAGCGCCCCCGAGCACCGCCGCGCCTAGCACCAGGATGCCAAACCGGTATCGCCTCTTCATCGCTCTCCTTTCTCCGCGCCCTCCGGCGCGGCGTGCCCTCCGTGGGAGGGTCTCCGCCCCACTGCTCTCCGCGCCCGATGTCCCCGGGCGGTCAGTATTCCCACCGCCCTGATGGCTGGCGCGCGAAAGCCTCCGGACAGTGCTATTTGTATGACGCCCCCGCGCCCGATGGTGTTCTGAGCAGAACCGATGGCCGGGCAAACAGGGCCGGCCGCCGCGTCGCCGAACTATCAGGGCAAAGGCGCGCGGCAGCGCGGGAGGGGTATCCGATGCGAAACTGGGCGGCGCTAAAGGTGGCTTTGGCGGTGCTCCCGGCGTTCGGCTGCCTGGTGGCGGCCAACACGCGGGAGGCAGCCACGGGAGACCCGGCAATGGAAGCAAAGATCGAGGTGGTCGACTTCCTGGCGGAGCGGTCGCTGGCGCGGGCCGGCCGGCCGGTGGGGCTCGCCGCCAGCGTGATCAACCGGAGTGAGACCGACGCGGTGTTGAAGGTGACGCTGGACCTGCCGAACGGCCTGCGCGCGGCGAGCGCCCCGCCGGAGCTCAGCTTCCGGCTGACGGCAGGCGCGGCGAAGGAGTTGCGCTGGCGCGTGCGCGCTGACGCCCCGCTCTACGACGACCTGCGGCTGCGGGTGAGCACCGCCGGCCAGGTGGTGGCCGAAGCCTCGCTGCCAATGCGCTTCCTACCCCCGGTGAGCGTGCCGAAAGGTTACATCCCCGAGCCAAAGCCGGCCCAGACGCCGATTCTGATCGGTGCCCACCACTGCCCGCTGTGGGAGGCCGACCGGCCGGAGATGTGGACGCAGATCCGCAAGCACCCGGAGCGCCTGCCGGCACTCGGCTTCTACGCCCAGGAGAACCCGGAGGTTGCCGACTGGGAGACGAAGTGGGCCGTGGAGCACGGCATCAGCTTCTTCATCTACTGCTGGTACCGCGCCAGCCAGGGCGAGCCGGTGAAGATGAACTTCGGCAGCGCGATCCACCAGGCGCTGTTTCACTCGCGCTACCAGGAGAAGCTGAAGTTCACCTTGATGTGGGAGAACCAGGCGCGCGGCACCGCCGGGGTGGCCGATGAGAACGACCTGCTGCAAAACCTGCTCCCGTTCTGGATCCGGGAGTACTTCCGGCACCCGAGCTACCTGAAGGTCGACAACCGCCCGGTGCTTTTCATCTACCGGCCGGAGTTCCTGATCGACGACCTGGGCGGCGAGGCAAACGTCGTCCGCGCGTTCGACAAAATGCGCCAGGCCTGCCGCGACGCCGGCTTCGCCGGGCTCTACATCCTTGGCGAGTACCGCGGCCTCGACGCCAACCACCTGCGCCAGATGCAGCGCCTCGGGCTAGACTACACCTTCGCCTACTGCTGGCACATCTCCGACAACCCGACCCCGGCACGGGCGATTGCCACCCAGATGGACTACCTCCGCCAGACGCAGGCGCTGGCGATCCTGCCCCAGGTGGTCACCGTTTCCCAAGGCTGGAGCGGCTGGCACGATGAGGGGAGCATCTGGCAGATCCCGCCGCGCGAGTATGAGGAGCTGCTGCGCCAGGCCAAGCAGTTCATCACCACGCTGCCGCCGGGCGAGCTGGGCAGCCGGATGCTGCTGCTGGACAACTGGAACGAATGGGGCGAGGGCCACTACCTCGCTCCCCACACCGAGCACGGCTTCGGCTACCTGGATGCCGTGCGCCGTGTCTTCGCCCCCGATGCCGGCCCGCACACCGACTTGCTCCCCGAAGACCTGGGGCTGGGGCCGTATGACCGGCCCTACCGGGAACACCTGGTCCACGAGAGAAACCTGCGGCGCCTGCTTTCGCGGCGGGTAACCAAGCCCGGTGCGCCAAGGGGTCTCCTCGGCTGGTGGGCGTTCGATGAGGAGGGCCCGGTGGCGCTCGACTACTCCGGCCACCGCCTCGGCGGCGAGCTGCGTGACGCCCGGCGTGTTCCGGGGTGGGAAGGCAGCGCCCTCGAATGCCGGGGCGGATGCGTCGTCGTGCCGAACCATCCCCGCCTCTCGCCGACGGCGGGACTGACCATCGAGTGCTGGGTGAAGAGCGATCAGCCCGGCCAGGAAAACACCTGGATTGTCAACCGGGTGCTGGCTGGCAGCACCGACACCGGCTACCGCCTCGGGGTGCTCGGCGGCAAGCCCTGCTTCGAGGTACCGCAGACCGACTGGAGCCACCACCTGACCGCCACGGCCGACCTGCCCACCGGCCGCTGGGTTCACCTGGCCGGCACCTTCGACGGCCAGCAAATGCGCCTCTACGTCGATGGGAAGCTAGACGGCGTCATGGATCGGCCCGGCCCGGTGAAGCCGAACAACCTCCCCCTGCACCTGGGCAGCTACGAGGCCAAGCACCAAGCCCACTTCGTCGGCCTGCTGGACGAGGTGCGCCTCTATGACCGTGCCCTCACCGCGGCGGAGGTTGCCCGGCTCGCCGCAGCCGGCACCTCCCCTGGGATGGGCCTCCAACCCCGATAGGCCCTCGGCCCAATGTTGGAGGGGCGCATTCTAGCGGCTGCGGTCGGAGCGCCGGCGTCTCGCCGGCCGGCGTAGGAAACATCCGACGCCGGGGAGATGTTCCTCCTCCAGGAAAGATGGCCGGAGTACCCGAGCCATCGGGCTTCAGGGTTTGGGATGCCGCATTGCTGCGGCGCTCCGTCGCTCTCCCAGGCAACTGGCCGGAGTGCCCGAGCCATCGGGCCTCTTCGGGCTGGCCGCATTGCCACGGCCCCCCGCTGTTCTACCCTGGAAATGGTCTCTTGTCACCCACCTAACGCTTGGATTGGCGATGGAGCCCCTTTTTCATTCTCCTGGGTGCCCGCCGGGTATGGGGGCTCCTACGGCGGGCGGAGCCGGCTTGCCCCTTGGGTCTGCGTCGCCCCGTGCGCGGCGACCGTTCGTAACAACATGCATTAGGAACTTCTAATGAGACTCTAATCTGCTTTTAATCTTCGCACGCTATAATGGGGTGTAGGAATCGGGGGGCGCGCCACGCGCCCGCGGTGGGCACCCGCCTTGGGGCGATGCCCACGGTTGTTCACACCGGCTTCCATGCTGCCGCAAATCAAGGCAGGCAGGGAGGAGGAGCAAGATGCGACGGAAAGGCGCCGGCTTCACCTTGATTGAGCTGCTTGTGGTGATCGCTATCATAGCGATCCTTGCAGCGATTCTGTTCCCGGTCTTCGCGCGAGCCAGGGAGAACGCACGTAAGTCGAGCTGCCAGAGCAACGTGAAGCAGCTCGCCCAGGGCGTGATGATGTACGCCCAGGACTACGATGAGACCCTGCTCGATCACTGTGGGCAAACCTCCGGCATCTGCTGGGCGGCAGGGATCTTCCCCTACATCAAAAACGTGGATGTCTACTACTGCCCCAGCAGCGGCTTCTCCAAGAGCGACTATGTGTTCGGCAGATACCGCTCAGCGGATTTGTCCGCCATGTTTGACTTCAACCCGCCGCTGCCGCGCAGCTATGCCTGGAACCTACTGATCGACAACCTCCGGTTGTCCCAGATCGACAAGCCAGCGCAGGTAGTCTGTATCGCCGACAGCGATGGCTTCGGCTATATGGCCCCCACGCACTCCTGCATCGGCTTCACCTCCTTTGGGGCCACCGCGGCCTGCGCCGCCGAGTACGCGCACATGCAACCGCGCCACATGGATGGAATGATCCTGGCGTTTGTGGATGGGCACGTGAAGTGGTACACGGCCCAGGCGATCCTGGCCGGGTTCAGGAACGGGACTCTGCTGCCCAGCTAACGAACCCACCACGGAGCGCGAAGCGGGCGTGGTGTCGGGCGCCGGAGCAGGCGAATCCTGCCGGCGCCCGACGTGCTCCGTGGCCACCCGGACCGGCGGGTGGCGAATTCCTGATCGCGGGGGGCGACGCCCCCGCGTTCTCAGGGAAAACCCGCCACCAGCAATCAGGAGATCCCTCAATTGACGCGCCCCGCCGTGGTCTGCTATAGTTGGGTGTGGCAGGCGGCGACGAGCTGCCGCCCTGTCTGCCCCGGCAACGGTACGTACGGTGCGGCACAGCGCGCGGGGATGCCGGCCTCTTCTGCCCTGGCGCTGTGCCGCGCTCTGTCCGCCCGAAGGCTTCACCGCCATCCGTACTGTCCTGAGCACTGAGCGCTGCTGCCGGGCGCACTCAGGATGGCTCCCTCAACCCCCTGCCCCGCCCGTCCACTGGAACGCGACCGCGCGCCGCGCTGTCCTGTGTAGGGGTGACAGCGAATCGCGCCCCTACTCCGGGAGCGGCGAACCGAAAGGCATTGATGAAGCTCGGAAGTGTTGCGAGGGAAAAGACCCGCTCGGGGTTCCTGGCGGAAGTGCGCCGGCGCAGCGGCACGAACCCGGCCGATTGCTACCAGTGCGGCAAATGTACCGCCGGCTGCCCCCTCACCTTTGCCGGCGACCTGGACCCGGCGCGGGTGATGCGGCTGGTGCAGCTTGGGCAGCGCGATGCCGTGCTGCAGAGCCGCACCATCTGGCTGTGCGCCTCCTGCGAGACGTGTACCACGCGCTGCCCTCAAGAGGTGGATCTGGCGAGCGTGATGGACGCCCTGCGCATCATGGCGCGCGAGGCCGGCCTCACCCAGGCGGCGCGCGAGGTTGCCATCGCCAATGCCGGGCTGCTCGGCAGCGTTAAGAGCCGCGGCCGCGTTCACGAGATGATGCTGGTGCTGCAGCAAAACCTGCGGACGCTGCACCTCTTCCGCGATGCCGAGAAGGGTCCCGTCCTGATGCTGAAGGGCAAGATGGATCCCCTGGGCCACAAGCGCGGCGCCCGCGACCAGGTGCGCCGCCTCTTCGAGAACGTGGCCCGGATGGAGGCGGCGGAGCGCGCCGCGTCGACCACCCCGCGGTGCGCGTGCAGCGATGAAGGAGGGGAAGCGTGAGCTACGCCTACTTTCCAGGATGCTCGCAGCAAGGGATGGCGGCGGAGTTCGACCGCTCTGCCCGGAGCGTGTGCGACCGCCTGGGCATCGCGCTGAGCGAGATCCCGGACTGGGTGTGCTGCGGCGCCACGCCGGCGCACGCCACCAGCCACCTCCTCTCCATCGCCTTGCCCGCGCTGACGCTGGCGAAGGTGAAGGATGCCGACGCCGTGGCGACCGTCTGCGCCGCCTGCTACAGCCGCCTGCGCATCGCCAGCCATGAGCTGCGCGAGGACGCGGAGCTGCGCGCCCGGGTGAAGGAGGCGGCCGGCGTGGAGTGTGCCGGTGAGGTGCCGGTGCGCCACCTGCTCGATATTCTGTGCAACGACCTGGGCGTGGCGGCGATCCGCGAGCGGGTGAAGCGCCCGCTGGCCGGTCTGAAAGTGGCCTGCTACTACGGCTGCCTGCTGATGCGCCCGCCGAAGGTGGTGGCGTTCGACGATCCCGAGAACCCGCGGGTGATGGACGAGGTCCTCGCCGCGGCGGGTGCCGAGTGCGTGGAGTGGCCCTACAAGACGGAGTGCTGCGGGGCCAGCCTCAGCCTGGCGCGGCCAGACGTGGTGTGCAAGCTGGCCAACGACATCCTGCGCGAGGCGCGCGATGCCGGGGCGCACGTGATCGCCGTGGCCTGCCCGCTCTGCCACACCAACCTGGACCTGCGCCAGGCGGACGTTGCCCGGCAGTATGGGGTGCGCTACGAGATGCCGGTGCTTTTCTTCACTCAACTCCTCGGGCTGGCGCTGGGCGTGCCGGAAAAGGGCCTCGGCCTGAACCGGCTGATCGTGAGTCCCAAGCCGGTGCTGGAGAAGCTGGCGGCCGCGTGAGAGGGTGCTGATCGATGGCTCGTGTTGGGGTCTTCATCTGCCATTGCGGGGAGAACATCGCGCGCACGGTGGATTGCGCGCGGGTGGCCGAGTATGCCGCCACCCTCCCCGGCGTGGCGCACGCGGTGGACTACCGCTACATGTGCTCCGATCCGGGGCAGCGCCTGATCGAGACGGCGATCCGCGAGCACGGACTCACCGGCGTCGTCGTGGCGTCGTGCAGCCCCCACATGCACGAGGTGACCTTCCGCCGCACCGTGGCGCGTGCTGGCCTCAACCCGTTCCTCTGCGAGATGGCCAACATTCGCGAGCAGTGCTCCTGGGTGCATGAGGATCGCGAAGCCGCCACCGCGAAGGCCTGCGAGCTGGTGCGCCTGATGGTGGAGAAGGTGAAGTGGAACACGGCACTCGAGCCGATCCACGTGCCGGTCACCCGCAAGGCGCTGGTAATCGGCGGGGGCATCGCCGGCATCCAGGCCGCGCTGGATATCGCCAACGGCGGCCGCGAGGTGATCCTAGTCGAGAAAGGCCCCTCCATCGGCGGGCACATGGCGCAGCTCTCGGAGACCTTCCCCACCCTCGACTGCTCGCAGTGCATCATGACGCCGCGCATGGTGGAGGTGAAAAACCACCCGAACATCACCCTCTACACCTACGCCGAGGTGGAGAAGGTAGACGGCTACATCGGCAACTTCGCGGTGACCATCCGCAAGAAGGCGCGCTGTGTCGACGAGGCGCTGTGCACCGGCTGCGGCGAGTGCCAGAGCAAGTGCCCCCAGGGCAAGCTGAAAACGTCGGTGATCCCCAACGAGTTCGACCTGGGCCTCAGCCGGCGGCCGGCCATCTACGTGCCGTTCCCCCAGGCGGTGCCGAACGTGCCGGTCATCGACAAGGAGCACTGCCGCTACTTCCAGGATGGCAAGTGCGGCGTCTGCCAGAAGGTGTGCCCGGCCAAGGCGGTCGATTTCACGCAGACAGACCAGGTCGTCACCGAGCAGGTGGGCGCGATTGTGGTCGCCACCGGCTACGACGTGATGTCGTCGGGCGAGTATGGCGAGTATGGCGGCGGGCGCTACCCGGACGTGATCGACGGCCTGCAGTTCGAGCGGCTGCTGAGTGCCTCCGGGCCGACCGGCGGCGAGGTGAAGCGGCCGTCGGACGGCAAGGTGCCGGAAACGGTGGTCTTCATTGCCTGTGCCGGCTCGCGGGATCGCTCGCACGGGGTGCCTTACTGCTCGAAGATCTGCTGCATGTATACGGCTAAGCACGCGATGCTCTACAAGCACAAGGTGCATCACGGGCAGGCCTACGTCTTCTACATGGACATTCGCGCCGGCGGCAAGAATTACGACGAGTTTGTGCGCCGCGCCATCGAGGAGGAGGGCGCCGTCTACCTGCGCGGCCGCGTCTCGCGCCTCTATCAGAAGGACGGGCAGCTCATCGTCAAGGGCGCCGACACCCTCAGCGGCCAACCGGTGGAGATCGCGGCCGACCTGGTGGTGCTGGCGACGGCGATCCAGGCGCGGCCGGGGTCGGACGCGCTGGCGCAGATGCTGAAGGTCCCTTACGACGGCTACGGCTTCCTGAGCGAGGCGCACCCGAAGCTGCGGCCGGTGGAGACGAACAGCGCCGGCGTCTACCTGGCGGGCGCTTGCCAGGCGCCGAAGGATATCCCCGAGACGGTGGCGCAGGCGAGCGCCGCGGCCAGCAAGGTGCTCGGCCTCTTCTCCATGGAGCAGATGGAGCGCGAGCCGACCGTCTCGGTGGTAAACGAGCGCACCTGCATCGGCTGCTTCGACTGCGAGCGCGTCTGCCCCTTCGGCGCCATCGAGCATCGGGAGATCCGCGACCGCCGGGGCAACCTGCTGAAGGTCGTCTCTCACGTGAACGAGGGGGTCTGCGCCGGGTGTGGCGCCTGCGCCACCACCTGCCGCAGCGGCAGCATCGAACTGCGCGGCTACACCGACGAGCAGGTTTTCGCCCAGATCGCCGCCGTGGGGGTATAGCGGGCGACCAGCGCCCGCGGCGAAGAGGCCCGATGGCTCGGGCACTCCGGCCAGTTGCCTGGGAGAGTAACGGAGTGCCGCAGCAATGCGGCTTCCCACAGTGCGAAGCCTGATGGCTCGGGCGCTCCGGCCAGTTGCCTGGGAGAGCACCGGACCCTCGTCAGGGCACTGGAGTACTCCGGCACACCGGAAGCGATCCCGGTGCCGGCACCGCTCCTGAAGCACGCAGAGCCGGCGGTTCGCTACAATGCGCGAGTGGCCGTAAAAGCGCTTGGCAAGCAGATAGACACATGATGAGCGATACCTTTGAGCCGAAGATTGTGGCGTTTGTGTGCAACTGGTGTACCTACACCGGGGCCGACCTGGCGGGCACCAGCCGGATGCAGTACCCGGCCAACGTGCGCATCATCAAGCTGCCCTGCACCGGGCGGATCAGCCCGCTCTTCATCATGAAGGCGCTGGAGCAGGGTGCTGACGGTGTGCTCGTCTCCGGCTGCCATCCGGGCGACTGCCACTACACCGCCGGCAACTACCACGCGCGCCGCAAGTACACCATCTTCCGCGAGATGCTTCACTTCCTGGGCGTTGAGCCGGAGCGCCTCTTCTTCTCCTGGGTCTCCGCCGCCGAGGGGCGCAAGTGGGCCGATCTGGTCGCCGAGGTCACCGACACGGTGCGCCGCCTGGGCCCCCGCCGCAGCGCCTGGGGTGAGCCGGTAGAGGGCATTGCCGCACCACGTCTGTCGGCCAACCCGGTCCCCTTCGAAGCGCCGGCCGGCACGTTCGCGGCCCAGGCCGAGGCGATGCGGGAGAAGGCCAAAGCACTCCTGGCCGGCGGCGAAGTGGGCACGGTGATCGGCTACGAGCAGGGCACGCTGCCGGGCACGGCGCGGCCGGCGTTCGTCTCCACGCCCGAGGAGGTCGACCGGCTGGTCTGGAACGAGCACTGCCACCAGAACCTGGCGGTCTACGCGGCCCGCAAGCCGGCCAAGCCGGGCAAGGTGGCCCTGGTGGTGAAGCCGTGCGACGAGCGGAGTCTCGTCGGGCTGCTTCAGGAGAACCGCCTCGCTCGTGAGGACGTGGTGCTGATCGGGATGGCCTGCCACGGGGTACAGAGCGAGGGTGCCCTCGCGCCCCGGTGCGCCGCCTGCCAGACGCGCACGCCAGCGCTCGCCGACCCGGTGATTGGGGAGGCGACGCCGCCCACCGCCACGGCCGACCCAAGGCTGGAGCAGATTGCGCGCATCGAGCAGATGGCGCCGGCGGAGCGCTGGAACTTCTGGCAGGGGCACTTCTCGCGCTGCCTGAAGTGCTACGCCTGCCGCGCAGCCTGCTCGCTTTGCACCTGCGAGCGCTGCCTGGCGGAGAAGGCGCAGCCGCGCTGGATCCCGGCGCCGCCGGACGGGGCGGGCAACCTCTCGTGGCACGCGGTGCGCGCCTGGCACCTCGCCGGCCGCTGTGTCGACTGCGGCGCCTGCTCGGCGGCGTGCCCGGCCGACATCCCGCTCTACCTGCTCAACCTGAAGCTGGCGCAGGTGGTGAAGGACGCCTTTGACTACGAAGCCGGGCGCGACCCGGCGGCGGCGCCCCCCCTCACCACCTACCGCGAGGACGATGCACAGGAGTTCATCCGCTGATGGCCAAGGCACTGCGAACCGAAGCGCTTCTCGATTTCCTACGGGCGGTCCAGCAAGACGCCCGACGCCTCGTTGCTCCGGTGGAGGAGGATGGGCTGCGCCTCTTCCGCGCGGTAGACCGCGTCGAGGAGATCACCCTGGCCGAGGGGAACACCCGCTGGTCGTTCAAGGAGGTCCTTTTCCCGCGGTCGGAGGCGCTCTTCCACTACCGGCTCTCAGGCGGGTCGGTGGCGCTTCAGGAGCCGGACCAGCCGGAGGGCGAGACGGTCGTCTTCGGCGCCCGCCCGTGTGATGCCGCCGGCCTCGCCGTGCTAGACGCCGTCTTCGCCCCTAACGGACGCCCGGATCCCGACCAGGCGCCGGAGCACGAGGACCCGTTCTACCGCCGCCGCCGCGCCCAGACCACGATCATCGGCCTCGCCTGCCTTGAACCAGGGCCGGCCTGCTTCTGCACCGCCGTCGGCCTCTCTCCCACCGGCACCGCCGGCAGTGATCTGCTGCTGACGCCGCTGCCGGACCAGGGGGTGTTCCTGGCCGAGGCGGTCACCGAGAAGGGCGAGCGCCTCCTCGCGGCCCACGCGCACCTCTTTACGGATACAGACGACACGAAGGAGCAGGCAACACGGGCCGCCGAAGGGCGCATCCAGCGGACGGCCCTCTCGGGAGTGGGGGGGCCACTCGCCACCCTTTTCGAGGCGCCGCCGTGGGAGGAGCTGGCGGCGAGGTGCCTTGGCTGCGGGGCGTGCGCCTTCGTCTGTCCCACCTGCCACTGCTTCGACATCGTGGACGAGGGGAACGCCGCCGGGGGCAGCCGCTGCAAGTTCTGGGATTCGTGCGGGTTTGCGCTGTTCACGGCGCATACCTCGGGGCACAACCCCCGCGCCACCCAGCCGGCGCGCTTCCGCCAGCGGGTGCTCCACAAGTTCCGCTATCTGCCGGAGCGCTTCGGCGTGCAGGGGTGTGTCGGCTGCGGGCGCTGCATCGCCACCTGCCCGGTGAACATGGACATCCAAGAGGTGGTGGCGAAGGTGACCGGGTGACAGGCCCCGGGGTCTGCTCTCCCGCTACTCTGACCTGAGAGTGCTATGGCAAACGTATATCTGCCTTACTTGATGACCGTGGCCGCGGTGCGTGACGAGACGCCGGACGTGCGGACGCTGCGCCTGGAGTTCCAGGACGAGAGCATCCGCGAGGGGTTCCGCTTCCGGGCGGGGCAGTTTGGGCTCTACTCGGTGTTTGGCCAGGGAGAGTGCGTCTTCTGCATCGCCAGCCCAGACACGCGCCCCGGGGCCATCGAGTGCAGCTTCAGCTACCGCTGGGGCGGCAAGGTCACCAGCGCCCTCTCGCGGCTCACCGTGGGCGACACGATGGGTTTCCGCGGGCCCTATGGCAACTGGTTCCCGCTGGACGCGATGCGGGGCAAGAACCTGGTCTTCATCGGTGGCGGCATCGGCATGGCCCCCATCCGCTCCATCTTCGAGACGGCGCTAGACCAGCGGGCGGAGTTCGGCGACATCCTCCTGCTCAACGGCGCCCGCAGCGTCTCCGACCTGGTCTACAAGGCCGAAACCGAGGCTTGGATCGCCCGCGACGACATCACCTGCGTGAAGACGGTGGACCCGGGCGGCGAGACGCCGGAGTGGGATGGCAAGGTGGGGCTCATCCCCAAAGTGCTGGAAGAGTTGGCCCCCAGCGCCACCAACGCGCTGGCGCTGGTGTGCGGCCCGCCGATCATGATCAAGTTCGCCCTGGAGTCGCTGGCGAAGCTTGGGTTCGGCAAAGAGCAGATCTACACCACCCTGGAGAACCGGATGAAGTGCGGCAGCGGGCAGTGCGGGCGCGGCAACATCGGCGGCTGCTACGTCTGCAAAGACGGCCCTGTCTTCAGCGCCGCCGAGCTAGAGCAGCTCCCGCCGGAGTTTTAGAGCCCCCCGGCAACTGGTCGGAGTACCCGAGCCATCGGGCTTCACACTGGAAGAAGCCGCATTGCTGCGGCACTCCGCGGCTCTCTCAGGCAACTGGCCGGAGTGCCCGAGCCGTCGGGCATCGGCAGTCTCCGCGGCTCTCTCAGGCAACTGGTCGGAGTATCCGAGCCATCGGGCTTCACACTGGAAAAAGCCGCATTGCTGCGGCGCCCCATGGAAGGCGGGGTGCCTCCACGGGGCGCCGTAAACGACGCCCCTGACCCTAGGGACAAGCGCCCTGAAGGACGCTCCAGAGCTGGCTACTGCTTCCGCGTTGGCAGCGGGATCAGCCGGATGTTGCGGAACTCCATCGCGCTGCCCTCCGACTGCAGGCAGATCTTGCCGGGTACCTCCTCGCACCCGGTGGCCCAGTTCTGCAGCACGCCGTTCACCCGAACGATCAGCTCGCCACCGTCGAGGATGATGTCGTAGGTGTTCCACTCGCCAAGCGGGCGCTCGCTCGATTCGCACAGCTTCACCGTGCGTCGGCCCTCCGTGCGCGCTGGGTCCGTCGTCATTGTGAAGTCGTCGATGTTCCACAAGTCGCCGACGCTGCCGGCCTGCCCCTGGCACTCCACGCTCTTGGGCCACACCTTGTCGGGGCCAGTCATCCGCAGCAGCACCCCGCCATTGCCGGGCGCCAGGTGGCGGAACTCCAGGTGCAGGATGAAGTTGGTGTAGTCCGCCGTGGTGCGGATGTAGCCGGTGGGCTGCCCCTGGGTGGCGAGCACGCCGTCCTTCACTGACCAGCCGGCCTCCACCCCGTCGGCAGAGAAGGTCCACCCAGTGAAGTCCTTGCCGTTGAAGAGCGACACCGCGCCGGTCTCCGCGGGCGTCTGGTCGACCAGTTGGGCGGCGAAGCGGTCGAAAGCGGCAACGCACTGGCCCACTTCCTGAACCAGTTGCGGCGAGTGGTGCTCGTACTCGATGGAGAAGGTGCCGGTGAAGCCCTGGCGACGCACCTCGGCGAGGAGGGCGCGCGTGTCGCCCGCGCCGGTGCCCCAGGGCACGTCGTGGGCTTCGTTCTTGCCAAACTCGGTCAGGTCCTTAAAGTGTAAGGTGATGATGCGACCCTCGAGCTTGCGCAAGGCCTCCAGCGGGTTGACGCCGCTGCGCATCCAGTGGCCGGTGTCGGCGCAGGCGCCGATGCGCCGCGAGCGGCCGCGGCAGGCTTCCAGCACCGTATCCGGGTTCCAGTAGTGCGACGGCTTCGGGTGGTTGTGGATCGCCACGTTGATCCCATACTCGCCGCACAGCTTGTCGATCACGTCGAAGGCGTCCGGCGCCGGCTCCGAGCAGATCGTCTCAATCCCCAGGTCCTTGGCAAACTCGAAGACCCGGCGTGATGCCGCCTCGTCCTTGCTGAGGCCGGTCACCCCGAAGTTGACCGCGGCCACGCCCGCCTGGCGCAGTTTCGCCTTGAGGAGGTCGCGGTCTTCCTTGCTCATCCCCTCGCCCACCGGCACGTCGCGCTCCGGGCTCAGCCGCTGGCCGGGGAAGAACTCGATCACCTTCAGCCCCAGCGCCTGCGCCTGGTCGATCGCCTCGAAGGCGGTGAGGTTGTTGAAGGTCCAGGCCTGCAGCCCCAGCCGCCAGCCAAGGCGTGCCGATGCCGAGTCGTCCCGCGCCGCCACCGCCGCGCGTGCCGGCCCCGTTCCCAGCAGAACCGTCAGCAGGCCGGCCGCCAGCATCCACGTGCCGCGGCGCCGGCCGCACCCCTTCGCGTTGCTCCCCATGATCGCTGCTCCTCTCCACCTCCAGGCAGGCGCGGCGGCTGCCGCCCCCGCCGGCGTCTCCTCGTAGTTCGGCAAAGCATCGCTCGATTCCCGCCCGCTGGGCCGGGGGCAGCAGGATCTACGCCCCGCCGCTGCCAACTGCAGGATAGGGCCCGCGGCCGGGGCGCCGGCAGATCCCCTGTCGGCACCGAGGGCCGCCCCAAAACGGTCAGTCGCGACCGCCAACCGCGGATCGCGCTGGGGAGGGAAGCATGAACGGGATCACTTGGCTGCTGGCGGTGGCAGGCACCGCCGTGCTGGGAGCCGCGGCCGTATGCGGCGCCCTGCCAGAGGGGGCAGACGGGGGGCCCAACCTCCCGCCGGCGCCGGAGGGAAAAGCCTGGAAGCTGATCTGGCACGACGAGTTCAACGGCTACGTGCTGGACCCGCGCAAGTGGGAGGTCCCGCCGGATGCTCCCCGCCGCGACGGCTGGTGGATGCGCAAGGCGGTGGAGCTAGACGGCCAGGGCCACCTGGTGATCAACACCCTGCACGATGGCACCCGCTACGTGGATGGGTGCGTGCGCACGCGCGGCCGGTTCGAGCGCGCCTTCGGCTACTACGTTGTTCGGGCGAAGCTGCAGACGCAGCCGGGGCATTGGCCGGCGTTCTGGCTCTACAACAGTTGCGTGGGCAACCTCGGCGAGGGCGGGCGCAACGGCGCCGAGATCGACATCTTCGAGAAGCCGTGGCGCGACGAGCGCGTGCAGCACGCGCTGCACTGGGATGGCTACGGCAAAGAGCACAAATCGGCCGGGCATGTCTCCAAGGTGCCCGGCGTGATGGAGGGCTGGCACACCTTCGCGCTCTGGTGGACGCCGGAGGAGTACGTTTTCTACGTGGATGGGCAGGAAACGTGGCGCACGAGTGAGGGAGGCGTCTGCCAGGTGCCGCTTTACCTCAAGCTGAGCGACGAGATCGGCGATTGGGCCGGCGACATCAAGGAAGCCCAACTGCCCGACCGCTTCCTGGTCGACTACGTGCGCGTCTACGATCTGGTCGACCGGCAGCCGCGCTAGCGCCTGCCGTCCGCTTCCGCCTACGGTGGATAGCCTCCTCGTCGGAGCCAGCTCCAATACCGGGCAGGCCCTGGTAGAGGAGGGGTCTCCCGGTCTGCGGGGGCCTTGACGGGGGCGCCGGGAGGGTGCATAATAGCATGGCCCTGCCTTGGACCAGCGGCAGGACCACCCTGCAGCAGGGAAGGAGATCCCATGAAGCGCATACTGATCGCGGCAGCGCTGACGCTAACCGCCCTGACCACGGCCATGGCGGCAGAGGACCAGGCCTACCTCGGCCTCTTCGTCGAGACAAAGGTGATGAAGATGGCGGGGATGCCCGCCATGCCGGAGCTGCCCGCCGGCGTAGATCTATCCCAGGTTCCGGGGCTGGCCAACCTAATGGGGATGGGAGCGCCCCAGCGCGCCCTCACCGTGCGGCTGTGGTCGCCTGGGCTGGCACCCAAAGAAGCCACGGCGCACCTGCTCGTGCCGGCCGGCCTGAAGCAGGGCGAACGCCTGGACCTGGAGCTGTAC
>JAAZEB010000153.1 GCA_012512505.1 Armatimonadota bacterium
CGGAGCGCCGCAGCAATGCGGCTTCCTAACGGTGTGAAGCCCGATGGCTCGGGCACTCCGGCCATTTCCTGGGAGAGGTAACATCCCTTCGGCGTCGGAGGCCCCTCCTACCTCGGGCCGAGCACCCCTCCGTGGGCCGTTCGCGGGTCTCCGGGCGGTGGCGGGTGGTAGGGGCGGATAGGTTCTTTGCGTACCCCCGCGGGTGTGGTATAATGGGCCGAACGCAACCGCTGGCCGGCACCGGAGGCGCCTGCCCTGGTGGCCCAACGCGGCATCTCTTCCTGGAGGGACCCCTGATGACTCCCAGAGAGCGGGGACTGGCTGCCCTCGAACACCGGCAGCCGGACCAGACGCCGTTCAGCCTCGGGTTCACGGTGCCCGCCTACCAGAAGCTCGTCACCTACTACGGCAGTGAAGAGCCGCTTCGCGCCCTCGACAACTGCCTGGCCGCCACCGAGGCGAAGGTCCCCGGGGAGGCCTGGGTAGAGGTGAAGCCGGACTTCTGGCGTGATGAGTTCGGCGTGGTCTGGAACCGCACGATCGACAAGGATATCGGGAACGTGGAGTTCTACCAACTCCCGGAGCGCTCGCTGGCCGGCTACACCTTCCCGGATCCGCACGACCCGCGCCGCTTCGCCCACTTCCCGCAGTTCCTCCAGGACCATGCCGACCGGGTGACGGTGTGCAACATCGGCTTCTCCCTTTTCGAGCGCGCCTGGACGCTGCGCGGCATGGAGAACCTCCTGATCGACATGGTGGAGGCGCCCGCCTTCGTTGACGAACTGCTGGACGCGATCACCGAGTACAACCTCGGCATCATCGAGGAGGCACTCCGCTTCCCGATTGACGTTGTCATGTTCGGCGACGACTGGGGCAGCCAGCGCGGCCTGATCATGGGGCCAGAGAAGTGGCGCCGCTTCCTCAAGCCGCGGCTGGAGCGCATGTACGGGGCGGTGAAGCAGGCCGGCCGCTACGTCTTCATCCACTCCTGCGGCGCCGTCGCCGAGCTGTTCCCCGAACTGATCGCCATCGGGCTGGACTGCTTCAACCCGTTCCAGCCGGAGGTGATGGATGTCTACGCCCTGAAGCGCGAGTTCGGGCGCGACCTCACTTTCTACGGCGGCGTGAGCACTCAGCGCACCCTTCCCTACGGCACGCCGGCGGAGGTAAAGCGCGAGGTACACCGCCTTTGCCGCGAGGTGGGGCACAACGGCGGCTACATCTGCGCGCCCGCCCACGCGGTGCCGGGAGACGTGCCGGTGGAGAACCTGCTGGCGCTGATCGACGCGGTGCAAAGCGCTCCCTGATCGGCTCCGCGGGCAGCCGGGGCCGCCGGCCGGCAGACGCCGGGGGTGAAAGCCATGACGCCAACCACGCGAGCAGTCGTTATCGGCGCGGCCTTGCTGCTGGGGCTCGCCACCCTGCCAGCGTTCGCGTCGCCGGGCACGCCAGACGCCCCCGCGCGGGCCACCGACCCGTGTGCACGGAACCTGCGCGACTGGAACGACCGCTTCCCCCCGGCAGCGCAGTGGCAGACGGCCCTGCAGCCCTACGTGAAGGGAGCGGACGCCTGGCACTGCCCGCGGCACCGCGCGCAGCAGGGCAGCACCTACGCCATGAACCGGCTCCTGGGCGGCCGGTCGATTCAGGATGAGACGCTGTGGGGGTGCGTTCTCCTCTTCGAGAGCCAGCGCGTGGGCAAGAACATTACCGACACGGGCGAGAGCCTCTGCACGCCGGGCCGCCACCAGGGGGGCCACTATTACCTCCTCGGCAACGGCCGCGTGGTCTGGAGCAAGAGGCGATTGCCCTTCCGGCCAACCCTACGGGCGGAGTGAGCGCGGCGGCCGACCGCGCGTTCAGTGAGCAGGCAACCCCGCGGTGACGGAGGTGCCGTGATGGCAGGCGAGCTGTTCAAGGAAGAACAGTGGTTCCCTAACGCGGTGGGGGCGGTGATCGGGGCGATGCTGGCGGGCGCGGCACTGACGCTGGCGCTTGGTGGCCGGCGGGGCAGAGCCTGGGCCGGCACGCTGCTCAGCAGCTCCGGCGGCCTGCTGGCCGTTACCGCCGCCTTCGCGCCGATGCGCACCACGGTGACGCCCGAGGGGGTGCAGGTGAGCTTTGGGCTGCCGGGGTGGATCCGGTTCCGCGTCGACGCGGCTGGAATCCGTGGCGTGGAGGCGGTTACCTACCGGCCGCTGGCGGAGTTCGGCGGCTGGGGCATCCGGCTCTCGCTGGGTGGCACCCGGGCCTACACCGCGCGCGGCAATCAGGGGGTGCGCGTGCGGACTACTCGCGGAGAGTATTTGATCGGCAGCCAGCGGCCGGAGGAGCTGGCGGCGGCGCTGCGGCAAATCGCGCCCAGCGCGCAGGAGGAGTGATAGCATGGCCAGGCCGACGCAGCAGTCGCGGGAGTGGTTTGCCCGGGCACAGGCGGTGATCCCGGGCGGGGTGAACAGCCCGGTGCGCGCCTTCCGGTCAGTGGGAGGCGAGCCACGGTTCATCGAGCGGGGCGAAGGCGCCTACCTGGTGGACGTGGACGGCAACCGCTATCTCGACTACGTCTGCTCGTGGGGGCCGCTTCTTTTTGGGCACGCGCACCCGGAGATCGTGGCGGCGGCGCGGGACGCGGTGACGCGCGGCACCAGCTACGGCGCGCCGACACCGCTGGAGGTGGAGTTCGCCGAGGCGGTGTGCGCCGCGATGCCGTCGGTAGAAATGATCCGCTTGGTGAACAGCGGCACCGAGGCGGTGATGTCGGCGATCCGGTTGGCGCGCGCCTTCACCGGGCGCGAGCGGATCGTGAAGTTCGCCGGCGGCTACCATGGCCACTTCGATGCCCTGCTGGCCAAGGGCGGCTCCGGGATCGCTACCCTGGGGCTGCCGGACACGCCGGGCGTGCCAGCGGGCTTCGCGGCCCTGACGCACACCCTCCCCTATAACGATGCCGACGCGGTGGCGGCGCTGTTTGCCGAGCGCGGCGCCGAGATCGCCGCCGTGATCGTCGAGCCGGTGGCCGGCAACATGGGGGTGGTCCCGCCGCAGCCCGGCTTCCTGGAGCGCCTGCGGGAGATCACCCGGCAACACGGGGCACTGCTGCTCTTCGACGAGGTAATCACCGGCTTCCGTGTGGCCCGTGGCGGCGCGCAGGAACGCTACGGAGTGCAGGCCGACTTGACCACGCTCGGCAAGATCATCGGCGGCGGCTTCCCGCTGGCGGCCTACGGCGGCCGGCGCGAGGTAATGGAGCAGATGGCCCCCAGCGGGCCGGTCTACCAGGCAGGCACCCTCTCGGGCAACCCGGTGGCCGTGGCCGCCGGTCTGGCGATGCTGCGCCTCCTCTCCCGACCCGGGCTGTACGAGGAACTGGAGGAGAAAGCGGCCGCCCTTCAGGCCGGCCTGGAAGAGGCCGTCGCCCGCGCCGGAGTACCGGCCACCGTGAACCGCGTCGGGTCGATGCTGACGACTTTCTTCACCGCGGGTCCGGTGACCGACTACGAGAGCGCCCGGCAGTCAGACACGGCGCGCTATGCCGCCTACTTCCAGGAGATGCTGGCGCGCGGGTTCTACCTGGCCCCGTCGCAGTTTGAGGCGGCGTTTGTGTCTGATGTCCACACGCGCGAGCAGATCGACGCCACCGTTGCCGCCGCCCGCGAAGCGCTCGCCACCCTCTAACCCCCGGACATCGCATCGCCGCGCCCGGGGGAAAGGGGCCGAAGGCTACAGCCGCGGCCGTGATCACCCGATAGGGAATCGGGTGCCACGCCCCCGGTCCCACGGCCCATGGCTGAATGCCGGGCGCGCGAATCGCGCGGGGGGCGGTGCCGGCAGCAGCCACGGTCGCCAGCGATCACCACGCCCGAATCTGGGGGGAGCCGCAGGCCTGACCACCGATTCCTTAGATCTGGGAGGTGCCACTCGTGATTGTCCACAGCAAAGCGCCCGTACGCATCGACTTCGCCGGCGGCTGGACCGACGTCAGCATCTTCGCCTCCGGCGCCGGTGGCGCGGTTGTCAACGCCGCCATTGATAAGTACGTGCATGGCCGCATGCACGTCATCGACACCGAAGGACCGGTGAAGAAGCGCGTCAGCGGTCCCTCTGGCAAGTACACCGTCGAGGCGGCAGCCGACGAGGGGATCGAGGTAGCTTACCGCTCGGACCTGCCGGCCGGCTCCGGGCTGGGCACCTCGGCCACGCTGAACGTCGTCTGGCTCTCGCTGATCAAGTCGCGCGTCACCTCGGATGAGGACCGCAAGACGATTGCCGAGCTCTCCTACGACCTGGAGCGCATCCTTGGCATTCTGGGCGGCAAGCAGGACCAGTATGCCAGCGCCCTGGGCGGGATCAACTACTTCACCTTCAACGACCAGGTGACCGCCGAGCGCCTGGTGGTGCGGCCGGAGGTCGTCTCCGAGTTGGAGGAGCGGCTGGTGCTGTGCTACACTGGCAAGCCGCGCCTCTCCAGCAGCATCCACCACGACGTGTGGGGGAACTACCGCAGCGGCAACCCGGACACGGTGAACGCCCTCTACAACCTGCGCAACGTGGCGATCCGGATGCGCACGGTCCTGCTGGAGGGCGACCTGGCGGAGTTCGGTGACCTGCTGAACCAGAACTGGCGTCACCAGCGAGCGCTGCACCCCTCGATCACCAATGCCCAGATCGACTCGCTCTTCGAGTTTGCCCTGGCAAACGGGGCCGTGGCCGGCAAGGCGTGTGGCGCTGGCGGCGGCGGCTGCCTCCTCTTCCTCTCCCAGCCCGGGCGCAAGGCAGACCTGGAGATGGGCCTGCGCGACCAGGGCGTGCGCGTGATCCCGTTCAAGTTCGACTTCGGCGGCCTGCAAGTAACTATCGAGGAGGAGTAACTCCGCTCCCCCATTCGGCCGCGCGCGGCCCCCTCGCCAGGAAGGCACCGGGGGCGGCGGCACCCGCCCGGGAACCGCCGCTGCCCCCGGTGCCTTCGCCTCCGCCAGATCCATCCCCCACCCCCATCGCTCCTGCCGTCCGTTCGCCACCGTGCAGCTCGGGTAGCCTGGCCGCTGCCTGCGCCACCGCCGGGTTCCCTGTTTCCGACGCGCGGCAGGCGGGTACACTCCAAGGTGAGGAGTGGGGCGAGGACCACGACGATAGGGGTGGTCCAGACCTGGTTTGGCACCGTACCTGCAGGCGCGCTCGGCGCTGCCGCAGAAGGCGCCCGTGGCGCTGCCAACCGGGCACCAGGAGAACCGTGGATGTTCACGCTCCATATGCGCCAAACGCCGTGGCGAACGCCGCGAATCCGCGTCCCTGAGTTCAACCCGTACCGGCCGGTGCGGATTAGTATTCCCAGCCGCGAGCAGTACCTGGGCGAGGTGCGCGGGCTGATCGAGCGGATCAGCATCCCCACCTGCCTGACCGGCGAGGACGTGGCCGAGCTGAAGCTGGCCGCTACCGAGGCGTGCCTGAACGCCATCCGCCACGGCTCGCCCCAGGGGAACAGCAACCTGGTGGACGTGCAGGTGAAGCCGGAACTGGACCGCGTCGTGATCGAGGTGCGCGACGAGGGGCGCGGCTTTGACGTGCGCAAGGCCCGCCAAAGCCCGCTGCCGCTGGGCGAGAGCGGCCGGGGCCTGAAGCTGATCGAGAGCCTGGTCGACCGCGCGGAGTACTGCAACAGCCGCCGTGGACACCTGGTGCGGCTCACCAAGCGCTCGCGCCCTGCCACGAAAGTACACTGAGCCACCCGCTCACCCCAAGCCCGCCAAGGATCAAGGGCATGAAAAAGAAGCAGAGAAAGACGCGCGCGTGAGGTTTAGCCCCGGCATGCGCCGGGTATACTCCAGTAGACGCCTTCCAGTAGTCGCCTGAGCGGGCTCTCAAAGCAGGGATGGTCCAAGCCTTTTGCCAGGGTCCTCCCCTTCGGTCCGCCATTCCAGGGCGAAGCTATCGCGGAGGCTGCGCCAGACCACATCGGATCGATACCACTAGGAGGAGACGATGGCAGAGGACAGGACCCTCACCTGCAAGGAGTGCGGACGCGACTTTACGTTTACTGCCGGGGAGCAGGAGTTCTACGCCGAGAAGGGCTTCCAGAACGACCCGGCGCGGTGTCCGGCCTGCCGGCGCGCCCGCAAGGCGGCCCGCTATCAGATGTACAGCATGTCCGGTGCCCGCGGCGGCTTCACCATGTATCGCAGCCGCCGCGTGTAACGCCCGCGGATCCAAGCTTGCCCGCCACCGCCACGGCGGAACGGGCAAGAGAACGCTCACCCCCCCGCCTGTGCGGGGCAGGTGGGGGGGTGAGTCGATTGCCGGAAATCAGCCCGCCCTCCGCTGCCGCCATTACCTTCTACTCAGACTGGCAAGGGGAGGTCATACCAATGTCTAGAAGACCCGCCGCGATTGGTCGGTTCGTCATCGAGATTCTAGTGCCGGAAGAAGAAGTGCGCCCCACCTCGGGGGGAATGCTGGTTGCCCTGGAAGAGGGGCTGCGCCAGCGCGGCTACGAGGTGCGGGTGCGGTCCGTGACCCCGGTGCCGGGAGTGCAGGGCTGGCGGCCCACTCCTGAGGAACCGCCCAAGCTGGCCATTCGCGCCGCGGTGTAAGGCCACCCACACCGCTTTCCACCCCCCTCCCACCCGGAGCGGCCCGCGCCGGCGTCTGGCCGGCATCGGATCGTGCTCCGTGCCCTCGTTCGTGCCTCCTTGCCCCGTTGCCTTCCTGACCGCCACGGCCCGTGTCTAGGATGCGGCATGCTTCTTGCCGCCCGATCACGCAACCATGCTTCGCTGCCGGCGCTGCCCCGCCCCGCGGTGGGGAAGCGCTAGTGCGGGATCAGGCAGGACGAACGCGCCGCCCTGCCGGCGCGCGGAGGCGGGATGCTGCGAAACCGGCTGCGATCGCTGTATCAACGGCTGCCGCTTGGCCGGGCGGTGCCCCGGAACACCTCCGGGCACCACCCGACCGGCACCCCTACCCCCCCGGCGGGGGCGCCACCCAACGTCACCGTGGCCCACGGCGGCGGCTCCATCGCCCGGAACGCCGCCGCGATGATGGTGGCCCAGGTGATGACCTGGACGGCGACCTTCCTGCTCATCCTGCACCTGCCGCGCGCCCTCGGCGCCGAGACCTACGGGAAGCTGAACTTCTCCCTGGCCCTGATGGGCCTCTTTGCCAGCTTCGTCGACTTCGGCACCACCACCCTGGTAACCCGGGAAGTGGCCCGCGACCGCTCGCGCGCGGAAGCCTACCTGACCAACGTGCTGGTGTTGAAGTCGGTCACGGCAGTCCTTGCCTACCTGGGGCTGTTGGGCAGCACGGTGCTGATCGGCCGCTCACCGGACATTGTCCACCTGGTGTTCATCTTCGGCATCGGGATGATGATCGACGCCATCGCCCGCCTGGCCGATAGCCTGCTGCAGGCCTACGAGTACGTTCACTACCAGGCCTGGGGTGAGGTGATGGACAAGGTGCTCCACACGGCGCTGGTCTTGTTCCTGCTGGCCCAGGGCTACGGCATCGTGCCGATCGCCTGGGCGATGACGGCGATGAACGCGGTGCGCCTGCTGCGGAACGGCTACTGGGTGCTGCGCCTGGTGCGCCCGCGCCTTCACCTGCTGAACCTGGGCTTCATGCGGCAGGCGATGCTCGCGTCACTCCCGTTCTTCCTGTTCGCCGTGTTCGCCAAGGTGTACGACAAGGTCGATATCACCATGTTGGGGATGATGGCCAGCGACACCGTGGTCGGCTACTACGGCGCCGCCTACCGGCTCTTCACCTCGCTGTTCTTCGTGCCGCACATCCTCTACACGATCACCTTCCCGGTGCTCTCGCGTCTCTGGGCGGCCGACCAAGCCGCCTATCGCCAGGCGGTGCGGCGCAGCTTTGCCGCGCTGTCGGTGGCGGCGGTGGGGGTGTTGGTCTGCACCGTGGTCCTGGCAGAGCCGGTGGTGGATCTGCTCTACACGCGGGCGGAGTTCCCCGGCACGGCGCCGGCACTGCGCATCCTGGCGCTGGCGCTCGCCTGTCAGTACGTGAATACGGCGGCGGTGATGGTGCTGCAGACGACGGACCGCCAGACCCAGTGGGCCCGCGCCGGAGCGCTGGCGGCGCTGGTGAACCCGGCGATCAACTACCTGCTCATTCCGCCGCTGGGCCATCTCGGCGCCGCTGCCACCACCGTGATCACCGAGGCGATGCTGCTGGTCCTGGCCGTGCGGGCCTGCCCGCCCGGATCCCTGCGGCTGGAGGACGCGCGCGCGCTGGTCCGCTCGCTGCTGGCAGGGGGTTTCCTGGCCGGCGCGCTGCTGCTGGGCCTGCGCTGGGGGCTGGCCGGCGCGCTGCTGCTGGGGCTGCCGGTCTATACCGCCGCCGTGATTCGTCTGGGCGCCGTCTCCAGGGAGGACCTGGCCCTGGCGAAGCTCACCGTGCGCTCGCACCTGCGCGCGGTGCGGAAGGCGGCATAACCCGGCGCGTCAGGGCACGATTGCTTCGTTGTTGTCGGCCACGATGCCGTTGAGCATGTAGCGCTGCAGGGCGAACTCCCCCTCCGGCCCATGCACGTGCAGCAGGTCGGCGGCCAGGAGGTGGCCCGGGGTCTCGCGGGAGAAGTGCAGGATGGCCGCCGAGTAGGGCACCCCCTCGCGGGCATGGAAGTAGCGAGCGCCGGCGCCCCCGGTGGTGCCGGCCCCAATGAACACCGTCTGCGGCGTGCGCCTCACCGCGGGACGGTGGTCGTGGCCGTAGAGAATGACCGGGGCGAGCCCCTTGAGGCGCTGGGCCAGGCGATGATGGTGAACCAGCAGCACGTCAGGCGGCTTCTCCAGCGTGGCAAGCTTCTGGCGGATCACCGCTTCCAGGGCGTCGAGGTCGTCAGGCGCGGCATCGACGCGGCCGTAACCCTCGCGCTCTGAGACCGGATCGCCCCAGCCGAGGAAGCGGATCCCCTCGGTTTCTACGATCTCGCCGTCCAGCACGCGCACGCCGGGGATGCGGCTCACCGCGCGCAGCGTCGAGCGCGAGTCGTGGTTGCCGGAGATGAAAAGCTGCGGCACCGGGAGCCCGCGCAGCGGCTCAAGGAGCGCCTCCTCCACCTCGGTGCCGTAGTCAGTCAGATCGCCGGTGTTGACGATCAGATCGACGCGGAAGCGGAGGGCCAGCTTTTCGATGAAGCCGACCGCCAGCGGGTTGTTGTGGAGGTCGCTGATGTGCAGCACCCGCACGTCGGTATCGCGCGGCAGGCGCGGCCCGGAGTCGCCCAGGGAGGCGTAGAAACGGGCCAGGCTGGCAGTGATGGTGTCCATGCGGCCACGCAGCCGGTTGAGGCGCGCCAACCCATCGCGCGCGAAGCGCACCGCCCCGGGGGCTTCAGCCAGTGGCCCGGTGTAGCGCGGGCTGGCAAAGGCCCCCCGGTCAAACGTCAGGGCGATCATCACGAAGAGAATGGCGACGGCGCCCAGGCCGGCCAGGCCGGAGACGGCATGTCGCAGCAGTGGCCCGCGCAGAAGCAGCGCACTGGCCAGCGGACCCCCGAGCAGCGCCAGCAGCAGGATCCGGGCCGCGTAACCGCGGGCACTCCGCCGGGCACAGCGCTCCAGGTCGGCCACCACGCTGTTGGCGTCTGGCAGTTCGCGGGCCATCGCCCGGATCACCGGGGTGTTCAGCCGCGCCAACTCCACCGTCAGCCGCACCGGGGCACGATGCGTCCGCGCGGTGATCTCGCCGACTGGAGTGAGCACGATGGTGGTGTCGCCGCGCCACGCCGGCGCCACGGAGACGCGCACCCGCGCTGGCCCCCACGAATAGACCGCGCGGCCGAAGATCCACACCGCCAGCAGCGCCCCCAAGACGCCAACCACCGCGTGCAGTCCCCACTCCATCCCTCGTCTCGCCTTCAGCTTGCGCATGGCCGCCCTGTTGGAGTGATGCCATGCGGCAGCGACAGCTTCGCGCAGGGCGAGAGCATCACTCCCTCCCTACGCAGCACCATCACCCCGGCATCGATCCCCTCCTGTCGGTCAGTTGAGGAAGAACATATTGCCTCGTTGGCCCGTGGCCAGATCGATCAGGAGCCAGAGCATCGCGGCGGTATACTCGCCGAGAACCAGCCCCAAGAAGAAAGGACGCGCGCGAGCGAAGGTGCGTTGCCCTCCCCAGCGCAAAATCGACGCTTTCAGCATCCAGCCAACCAGAATCGAGAACCAAAGCTGGATCATCGGCCACGAAGGCCCCATCACGAACCCGATTGGGTGAAGCTGCCACCAGACGAAGTGCATCCGCAGCCAGTAGAGCGCGTAGGTGACGGCGGAACCGATCACCACGTAGGGCCAGTAACCCAGTGTCGCCGGCCGGGGGTTGGTCATCGCCGCCGCCAACGCCTGGCCAGGCTGCTGCGGACTGGCGATGGCGAACCAGCCGGACATCCGCACCGCGCCATACTGATAGCCGAGGGCGATCACCACCACGCAGGAAACAACCGCCGCGACGACCACCGCGGCGAGCAGCGCCGGCGTGAGGCGGCGGCGGTCCAGCGCGGCGGTATCAGAGAGGCGGTAGGTGTCCAGCACGCTCGGCATCAGGAAGCCGCGCAGGTCGAAGATGAAAACGCGCTCCACCATAGAGAGCACAGTGAGGTTGGCCGGCCCGATGGCGGCGGAGCCGAGCGCGGCGCCGATCAAGCTGGTGGGCTGAAACGGCGCCTGGATGAAGAGGAGCCCGCCCTCGGAGACGAACCGCGTCAGCACCAGGGCCACGACGTAGAGGATCGCGATGGCGACGATCGGCACCAAAAAGGTCATCCCGGCGAACCAGCACCAGGCGCACATCCCGAGCGTGGTGAGCCCGAGCCCGACCACCGCCGCGCGATAGGAGAGCGGCTCGCCCGCGTCTTTGCCGGCCTTGTCGCCGCGCAGGGTGGCGGTCCACACGTCGCGCAGGTGTGGCCGGGCCAGCCAGAGCATCATCGCGGCCAGCACCACGAAGCCGCCCAGCATCTCGAACGCCTGGAACGACTGCACCGGGTAGTTCGCCATGTACTCGATCTGCATGCCGTAGGAGGCCGCCAGGGCAGATTGCAGCTTCGAGAGGAGGAAGAAGAGCCACAGACTGAGCGAGAGATCCGCGGCGAGGAGGAAGGAGAAGCCGATCACGCTGAAGTGCGTCCAGATCTGGAAGATGCCGATCTGGTTCCAGGGCCACGTCACCAGGTAGCTGTTGAGGTTATGCCGCAGCGGCACCTGGGGGAAGGTGGGGAAGTACATGTGGATGCTATTGATCGAGTGGATGATCGCCGGGATCGCGAAGCCGAGCCACATCAGGCGGCTGCGGAAGAAGGCAGAGCCGAAGCTGGGCACTGGGTCCGACCGCACCATCTCCGCGGGAAGCTGCACCAGCGGGAACGCCAGGCGCTCCCGGTCCACCCATTGGCGGCGCAGGATGGTGCCGATGCAGAAGTAGGCAGCGAACAACAGCAAGGCGAAGATGAGCCAGGCCGCCACCGGCAAAATCCAGGCGGCCCAGGGGATCGCCTCGCCATGGAACAGCCCCTGGTAGTAGCCGCGGCTCACCGCCTGCTGTCCGGCAGGGTTGGCCGGGTCGAACGGCACCATCCACTTTGGGAGGTACTTGTAGAACAGCTCGCCCCAGCGGTTCTCCGGGGTGGAGAAGTAGTTGATCCCCGCCAGCGTCGGGATCAGGTAGGCGGCCAGGCCGAAGGAGGGGATGCCGGCGCCGACCAGCATCATCCCGTAGATGGCAACCAGCTCGTGCCGCTTCAGGCCCAGCCGGGGGCTCAGCCGGCGCAGCGCCGTGTTGAGGCCGGCCACGAGAACCAGGAAGAGAACGAGGGCGCCAATCGGCAGGTGGCACGAGGCAAGCCAGGTGCTTTGGACCAGGAGATCCGCCAGCGGCGTCGCCACGCACAGCAGGACAACGCACACCAGTCCAACGGCAAAGGCGCGCAGAGTGATGGGCACGGCATGTCTCCGGTGGGAAAGGCGAGGGGCGGTTGCCCCGCCCCATTATAGCGGACCAGGCGCGTCGGGGTCAATCGAATGGTGTGGAACTTGCATTGACACCTGCGCTGGAACCCCCGTATAATGCAGAGGAGAGGCTGGACAGCCAGATGCGCGCGCGGTCGCTGAAGCTACTCGCCGGCTTGCTAGTGCTGGTGATCGGGGTGTGGGGAGTGAGCCGCATAGGCCGTGCCCGGCCGGAGACTGGGGGCACGGTGGCCTCGGCACGCCCGGACCCCGGGCAAACACTCACCATCACGCCCAACCGCGCTCCCGGCATGGTGGCGCCCCAACCGGTGACCTCCCCGGCGCGCCGGCCGCCACCGCCCGACCCGCTGAGCTATGATCCCTGGCTGAGCGCGGCACCCCCGGTGCAGACCACGCCACGCCAACCGCAGAGCCCGTCTGGCCGCCTCAGTGCCACCCCGCCGGCGCGGCCGTACTCCGGGATGCGCCTGCCTGCCTCTGCCGCCGCCACGCCGCGCCCGGCAAGCCCGGTGACGATCACGCCCCAGCGGCCCGCGACGCCGGCCGCGCCCTTGGCCGCGACCCCACCGCCGGCGCGTCCAGCCGGTCGGGTGACGGCTGTTGGCCCGCTCGGCTTCCAGGAGGAGCCGAGTGACCAGCGCGCGCCGCTGCTGATCATGGAGAACGCCGAAAACGCGACGATGACGATCACCCTCACCGGGCCAAAGAGCTATCGCCGGCAACTGGCGCCCGGCAGCATCGTCCAACTGGAGATCGAGCCGGGCTACTACCAGGCCCAGGTGCGTTCCTCGGCGCTGGGCAGCGTGCCCAACCGGGGCGCCGGCGAGTTTCGGGCGTTCAACCGCTACTACGCGCGCTGGCAGGCGGTGCCCCTCGGCGAGAAGACACCGCTGCGCCTGGGTGAGCTAGCGAAGGAACGCCCGGCCGAGCTGCCCGCGGCGTCCCCTACCATCGAGGAAACTCCCGAGGAGCCGCTGGTCAAGCCGGTGCCCGAGACACCGTAGCACACCCCCTGGCAGCCTACCTCAAGTTTGGCAAGTGCCCGCCGATAATACGTACGAGCGCTGTGCCCTACAGCGTCCTCTCGGGAGGGATATCCAGGCGTGCTCGTACTGCTTCTGGCGGCACTGCTGTCGCTTTCCCTGAGCCCTTTGGCGCGGGCGGCGGAGTTCGCACCGACGGCCTATTACAACGTGAACCCCTACGACGACACGGTGCTGGGCGCCGGCCTGTCGTGGCGGGGCCAGTGGAACCACACGGAGGTGGACCTGGGCTACTCGACCGCCCAAAGCGAGGCCCGCGGCCGTTTCCACTACTGGAACGACGTCGGCCTGGGCGCCCGCGGTGGCTTCGACCTCCAGGTGTTCCACGAAGTGCAGGCGCGCTCCGACCTCGTGCCGCTGATCCAGCACGGGTTCTACGAGGGGCACACCGGCGGCATCATCACCGCTTACCGCCGCCTCGGCTACCATGAGGTGGGCATGGTCTCGCTGATCAGCGACCGGGTGTGGCCGCTGCCGGCGCGCGGCAACCTGATCGCCACCGAGCGCGACCGCGTCTACTCGCTGCGCCTGGCCTATCAGCGCGACACCCGCGAGGATCGCTTCAACCCACGCACCGGCGGGCGCACCGAGGTGGCAGCCACCCAGGCGGCGCGCGTCTTCGGCGGCACCCGCTCCTACCTGGTCTCCACGCTTCACTGGACGCGCTACCAGGCGCTGGGAGAGCGAGGCGCTTTGGCCTGGAGATTGCACACCGCGGCTACTGCCGGCGGGCTGCCGGAGCAGCGACGCCTGGGCCTGCCCGGCGCTGGCGTGCGCGGTTACGACTTCGTGACGGCGGAGGACCGGGTGAATGACCCCGGTACGTTCGTGACCGTGGCCAACGCCGAAGTGCGCCTGCCGGTGCTGCCCCGCGAGAACATCTCGCTGGGAATGCTCGGCACGCTGATGCACCTACAGGTGGCCGCCTTCGCCGACGTGGGAACCGCCAGGCAAGCCGGCTCCTCCTGGATTGTGCGCGGCGGCGTCGGCCTGGGGGTGCGGGCGCCACTGGTGGCGCTAGGGCGCGTGCCGATGATCGTGCGCCTGGATGTGGCCCAGGGCCTCACCCGGACGGGCCGGCTGAGCACCTACGTACTGCTCACCGCGCCGGAGCTGTTCTGAGGCCGGCAGCGGCGCGGCAAGGCGTATGATTTGGGCCGCGCGAGGCTGAATGCCGGCCCAGCGCCTCGCGCGGCCGGACAAACCAACGGCGCCGGTGCTGGGTCACCACCCGTCTACGCGGTGGCGCGCCGGCCAAACACGGCGTGGTAGATGAACAGCAGGATGACGGCGCCGATGACTGCCACCAGGATGCTCCATAGGTTCAGGCCCGTGGCCCCGGCAAACCCGAGCGCGGAGAAGATCCAGCCGCCGACGATGGCCCCGAGGATGCCGACCAGCAGATCGGCCAGCAGCCCTCCAGGCTCATTCCCGGGGACGAGCGCGCGGGCGATCAGGCCGGCGATCAGGCCCACGATGATCCATGCCAGAATAGACATCGCCTTTCCTCCCCCGCGACTCTTCCCGGCCGGCTGGCCGGTCAAACCAGCGGCGGGGAGGATCGGCAGGCCCGGCGGCCATCGAACGTGCAGGGCTTTGGCACCCGGGGCGGGGAGAAGCGATGCAGGTTGAGTTTTGGGGCACCCGCGGGTCGGTCGCGGCGCCCGGTCCGTTCACCGTCCGCTATGGCGGAAACACCTCTTGCGTTGCCGTCACGCTCACCGACGGCACGCTGCTGGTGCTAGACGCCGGCACCGGCATCCGCCGGCTCGGCCACGCCCTGGCCGCCCGACCGCCGGTGACCGTTCACCTCTTCCTCAGCCACTGCCACTGGGATCACATCCAGGGCTTCCCCTTCTTCGCGCCGGCCTACTGCCCCAACGCCCACCTGTCCATCTACGGCTATCCCGCCGCCCGCCAAAAGATCCGCAAGACGATGACCGACCAGATGGAAGGCGCCTACTTCCCGGTGGACTTTTCCCAGTTGAGCGCCAAGATCGAGTTCATCGACTTGTGGCAGGACACGCTGCGACTGGGAACCTCGCGGATCACCCTGGTGGAGACGAACCACCCCGGCGGTGGGGTGGGGTTCCGCATCCAGGAGGGCGACCGCAGTCTGGTGTACCTCACCGACAACGAGCTGGGCACGGCCGGCAACGGGCGTTTCACCGGCTTCTGCCACGGCGCCACGCTGCTGATCCACGACGCGCACTACACCCCGGAGGAGATGGAGACGCACCGCGGCTGGGGACACTCCTCCTACCAGGAGGTACTGGCGCTGGCGCGCGCCGCCGAGGTGCAGCAGGTGGCGCTGTTCCACCACGATCCGGAGCGCACCGACGACGCCATCGATGCCATGGTGGCTGCCTGCCGGGCCGAGATGGCGCGGCGAGGGGATCGCTTCACCTGCTTTGCCGCCGCGGAAGGAGCGGTGCTCTCGCTGTGAGACGCGCCGCGTGGTGGCGCCCGACCGGGTGGGTCCTCGGCTGCCTGGCCCTGGCCGTGCAGCGCTGGGCACCACCGCAGTTCGCCGAGGAGTGGTACGCCCGCCGGCTCTATCCTCCGCTCGCCAGCGCGCTGGCCGCCCTCAACCGGCAGGTTCCCTTCTCCCTGGCGGAGGTGCTAGTCGTCCTGCTGGCGCTGTTGGGGTGGGTGCTGTGGCCGCGGCCGGGCCGGGCCCGTCGGGGGCTGGCGGCGCTGGCCGCGCTGACGGCGGGGATCGGCTGGGGCCTCTTCGCCTTCTCTGCCCTATGGGGAGTGAACTACCGCCGGCCGCCACTGGCACAGCGCCTCGGCATCCCGGTTGGCGGCACCCCCAACGACCTGGCGCGCACGGCGCGCTGGCTGGCGCGTGAGACGGTCCGGTTGGCGCCCTCCGGGCCGGCGGAGGCGCCCACCGCCCTGCCCTACTCGCTCTCGGAGCTGGATGCCCGCATTGAGGCGGCCTACGCCCGGGTGGAGGAGTTGGGCGCCCTGCCCCGCCGCCGCCTCGGCCCGGCCAAGCCGGTGCTGGCCTCGGGGCTGCTGTGCCGCCTCGGGCTGTCCGGGATCTACAGCCCGTTCACCGGCGAACCCAACTACAACCGACTGCAGCCGGCCACCGACCTTCCCTTCGCCATCGCCCACGAGAAGGCGCATCAGCGCGGCATCGCCCCCGAGGATGAGGCGAACTTCGCCGCGTTCCTGGCCCTCCACACCTCGCCCGACCGCTATCTGCGCTACAGCGCCGCGCTGCACGCCGCCGGCTACGTCCTTGGCGCCCTGGCCCACGCCGACCCGCAGGCCTATGCCCGCCTCCTCCCGCTGGTGGCCGGCCGGCCGGTGGCCGATTGGTCACGCTCGCAGGCGTTCTGGCAGCGCCACTGCGGCCCGGCACAGCGCGTGTCGCAGCGGGTGAACGACCTCTACTTGCGGGCCAATCGCGTGCCCGGCGGCATCCAAAGCTACGGCGCCGTCACCGACCTCCTCGTCGGCTACCACCGCGCCCGGCGCTGACGTGTTTGCGGCGCGGCGGCACCGGGGATACCCCGGGTAGCGCATGAGGAGGCTCACCCATGGCAGTGAAGGTGTTCGGCATGAACCACGTCGCCCTGGAGGTCACCGACGTAGAGGCAGCGGTTCGCTTCTACCAGGAGGTGTTCGATCTCCCGCCGCCCGAGGAGGGTGAGGGGCAGGCGTTCTTCCGCATCGGCAAGCACCAGTTCCTGGCGATCTTCGTGGTGGACCAAATCGCGGAGACCAAGTGGCGTCACTTCGGGATCATCGTCACCGACGACGACGAGATCGCCAAGGTGCGCGAGCGCGTGCAGGCCCGGGGCTGCCGGCTCAACCCCGGCTTCGCCTGCGACTTCTACGATCCCTGGGGCAACCGCATCCAGGTGGTAGACCTGTCGGTGGTTTCCCCCTACTGGCGCCTGGGCCGGGTGCGCATGGAGGAGGAAGAGCACGGCTGGTCTGCCGACCAGCCGCTCGGCAGGCGCTGAGGGGGCGCTCCCTGCCCGTTCGCTCGCCGCCGCGGCCGGCCTGGCTCACGGCGCGAGAACGGTGCCGGCGATGTGGCGGATGCCATCGCCCCCGTAGAAGTAGTAAGTGACCAGCACGCGCCCGTCCGGCAGCAGCGTGGACCAGGGATAACCCAGGTCGCCCCCCAGGCCATCCTCCCGGAGGATGATCTCGGGGCCGGCGAAGTCGGTGCACTCGTCGTCCAGCACGCGCGCCCGAATCCCGAACGGAGCGTGCCGGTAGCCGTAGACCAGCAGCACCCCGCCGTCGGGGAGCGGCAGCGGGTGGTAGGGATGCCCGATCACCGGGCGCTGCTGCCACGGCGACCAGGTGTGGCCGTTATCGTGCGACTCGGCGGTGACCAGGTGGTCCTCCAGGTTGGCGGTGCGGAGGAAGCAGACGATCTTGCCGCTGGGGCAGCGGTGCAGCGCCGGCTCGTGCATGTGGACGCGGTCATCCTGGGCGATGCAGGCGCGGAGGCGCCAACTCTCGCCGCCGTCGTCCGACACGTAGACGTAGGCGGCCGACGGCGCGCCAGGTCGTGGGCTGGCATAGACCGGCAGGAGGATCTCACCGGCGCTCTCCACGGCGCGCCCGCGCACCGCACCACCATGGCGGGGGCAGTGGCCCGGTCCGGGCCCGGCGCCGGGAAGGGGCGGCAGGTAGCGGTGCTCGCCCCAGGTGCGACCGGCGTCGTCCGAGGCACGCACGAAACCGCCGTAAAAGGCGTAGTAGAGGCCATCGTTCTCCGGGCCGCCGTGCAGCTCCGGCACCTGCCGGCGAACCTCCGCCACGAAGGGCGGCGGGAACCCGTACCAGGCAAACGACCCCAGCAGCAGGCGCCCGCTGCTCAGCAGCAGCAGCGAGGGGTCTTGGTCAGCGGCCAGAGGGTTCATCGGCAGCGCCTCCGCCGCGGCCAGTGGCTGCAGTGTCTGCCCGTCGAGGCGCACCTGGGCGTGGTGCGAGCGCTCGTGAACGTGCGAAGCCCACCCCCGCAGGTTTTCCGGTGCGTCCGGCCCCAGCAGCCAGCGCGGGTCCGGCGCCCGCCGGAACACCAGTAGCACGCTGCCGTCCGGCAGCGTCACCGCCGAAGGAAACGCGGCGTAGAACGGCTCTTCCCGGTAAAGGACCCGATCCTCAACCTTGCGCAGCATCACCGACCTCCTTTGCCCGACCCTCGGCAGCAACTTCGGCACCCGGTCGGCACCTCCTTCCTCGGGCCGAGCGCCCCGCCGCGGGCCGTTCATGGTCGTGGCACCTCAAACCGTTGCGGTGAGGTCCTCGCGGTCGGATCGCCGGCGTCCCGCCGGCCCCCGTGGGAAGCATCGGAATGCCCGAGCCATCGGGCCTCTGCTAGACGGCCGCGTCGCCGCGGCACTCCGCTGTACTACCCGGGGAAATGGTCTCTTGCCGCGCGGGCGATGCTCCTCTGCGGGCTGGCGCTGGCACTGGGCCTGCGCGTTATCCTGGTGGCAGGGTGAGCAGCGACAGCACCTCGGGGTGGATCTTCCCGTTGGTGGCCACCACGCTGCCCGCCTCAATCGAACGCGGCTCACCTGCCAGCGTGGTGATCGTGCCGCCGGCCTCGGTGAGAATGAGGTGACCGGCGGCAAAGTCCCAGGCCGACAGCCCCGGGTGAATGAACGCCTCCAGTTGGCCAGCCGCCACGCTGCACAGGTCCAGCGCCGCCGAGCCAAAGGAACGCACCTTGCTGGCGGCAAAGAAGAGGCGCTCGGTGAGGGCGAAGGTATCGTGCCGGGAGTGCCGGCGCGTCCAGTCGAGAATGACAATGCTTTCCTCGACGCGATCCACCTGGGAGACGGAGAGCGGCTCGCCGTTGAGCGTGGCGCCACCCCCGCGCTCCGCGGCGAACAGCTCCCGAGTGAGCGGGCGGTAGACGACGCCGATCCGCACCTCGCCCCGATGCACGAGGCCGATGGAGACGGCGAAGTAGCTGTTGCCCCGCGCGAAGTTCACCGTGCCGTCCAGGGGGTCGACCACCCACTCCCACTCGGCTTCCCCCTCGCTGCTGCCGTACTCCTCGCCGGTCACGCGGTGCCCCGGGTAGTGCCGCCGCACCTCTTCGCGGATAAAGCGCTCCGCGGCCTCATCCGCCTCGGTGACGATATCAGTGCCGAACTTCACCCGCACAATGCGCGCGCCCAGGTGGCGCACCAGAAGGTTGCCTGCCTCAACGGCAAGCCCGCTGACAAACTCTCGATTCATCGATAATCGCCCTGCTTCTTCCCAGGGGCATGAGCACCAGCGCCCCGCCCCCATTATAGCCGTAGCCGCCCGCGCGGTCAAACGCGGTTGCGCCGCCCAGGGCCCCATGCTATAATGGATCCGGGAGAAGGCTGGGATGAAGAAGGTTGAGTGCATCATCCGTCCTCAGCGGCTGGAAGAGGTGAAGGCGGCGCTCACGGAGCTGGGCGTCGTGGGCATGACGGTGCAAGACGTGCGCGGCTGCGGCAAGCAGAAGGGCGTCACCGCCATGTACCGGGGGATGGAGTACACGATGACCCTCCTGCCGAAGGTGAAGATCGACCTGGTGCTGCGCGACGATCAGGTGGAGGAGGTCGTCGAGACGCTGCTGCAGGTGGCGCGCACCGGGGAGCTGGGCGACGGCAAGATCTTCATCACCAACCTGGAAGACGTGATCCGCATCCGCACCGGCGAGCGCGGCGACGCCGCCGTGTAGCCCCACTGGCCAGCCCCATATCCCCCACCGCCGGGTCCTACCCGCGGACCACCAGGAGGGCACCCCTCGCCGCGTATCGGCACCGGACATCAGGGGCCCTTGGCCGACCGGACCGAGCCTGGCCATGGACCTGACTTCACCAACTGGAACACCGTTGGCGGGATCCGGGCCTGCGCCACCGCCTTCGAGTTTGGCTTGGGGCACGGCGGCACCAGCGCCCGGAGCCGCGCCGCTACCTTCCCCTTGCCGGTGCCAGCAGCAACCGGAAGTACCCACACCAGGGCCAGCACGCCCGTGTGCGCGTTCACTCGCCCGCTGAAATGTGCGCACTTGTAAGGGCGCCTGGCATTCGAATCGCGGAGCGTGATCTCCCAAAAGAGCATCTGGGGGCCAGGCCAGTGCGGATGGTAGTCGACGACGGCCCGGGTCTCCTCGACGACCGGGTCTGTCACCTTCCAGTACCGCGCGAGGATGGCCACCGCCTGGGCCACGGGGATGCACGGCTGCAGGGGAACGACGACCGGATCGTCGATCAGGGAGTAGCTGCGGAGCTCCCCGGTGTCCGCGTCCACCGCCACCTTGAGGCTGGCGGGCAGCCGGAACCCGCACACAACCTTCACCCACTCGAAGGCGTACTCGCGTCGGGCCAGGTAGCGCGCCGACACCAGCCGCCAGGGGGCCTCCAGCCGGATCGGAACGCGCTCTAGAAAGCCCCGGGCGCGCGCCAGCGCCTCCGCCGCCGTCAGTTTGGGGTCGCCGCGGAGCGGTTTGCCCGGGCGAGACACCCTCAGTTGCACGAGCAGGCCGGTTTCGGCATCGACGGCGGCCACCACTCGCTCACCGGCGCGCACGTTCACCGTGCGGGCACGGTGGCTGTCGGTCGCCCACCAGGCGTGGTCCCATGCCGGCCGGCACCCCAACACCTCGGAAGCCACGGTCTGCGCGGCACTCGCCAGGGCGCAGAGCCTGGGGCCGGGCGCGGCCGGCGCCGGCATGGGGAGCAATGCCAGACAGGTCGCGAGAAGCAAGGGAGTGACGATGGCACGCATCGGCCTCGCCTCCTTCAGGTCACCGAACCGGTCGTCGGAGCACCCCCGCGATGCAGCCAGGATGCCCGATGGCTCGGGCACTCCGGCATTCGCCCGGGAAAGCAGCGGAGCGCCGCAGCAATGCGGCTTTCCAGACCGCCGATGCCCGATTGCTCGGGCACTCCGATAGTTGCCCGGGAGAGAGCAACGGAGTGCCGCAGCAATGCGGCTTCCCACAGTGCGATGCCCGATGGCTCAGGCACTCCGATAGTTGCCCGGGAGAGGTGCCGCCGACGCCGCCAAGCCCGCGCGGGGTAAACAAGCGCGCGGCGAATCCCCTGCCCTGGGTGAGCGCGCGTGAGGATAGGGTACCTGTGAGACAGCGCCTGCGGCGGGATTGTTCCCGGGGGAGGATGCGAACGAGGCAACCCCGGGGGAGCCAGCGCCACGCGGCGGCCTCAGAAACGCGCCAGGAACACCTGCCGGATAGCCTGCCGGTGGTGGGAGAACGCTTCCAGCAGCTCGCCGGCGTTGTCCAGATCCATCGCCCGCGCCAGCGCCCGCTGATCCTCATCCCCCTCGGGAAGCAACGCCGATTGCCGGCCGGAGCGCAGGGTCATCAGGTTGCGCAGGCGCGTCTGGAAGCAGTAACCCTCCCGCAGCACCGCGGCCTCCGCGGGCGGCAGCAGCCCCTCTCCCTCCAGCGCCGCCAGGGCGGCCAGCGTGTTCGTCTCGCGCAGTGCTGGCCGCGCGTGCCCATAGCAGAGCTGGTAGCGCTGCACCAGCCACTCCACGTCCGAAAGGCCGCCCGGCCCCAGCTTTAGGTCGCAGCCGCGAGTGGCCGGGTCGGCGCGCTCGTTCTCCACGCGCTGCTTCATCGCGCGCACCTCGTCGGCAAGCGCCGGCGAGGGGTCGGTCGGGTAGGCGAACGGGCCGATGATCGCCAGGAACGCCTCGCCAACGCGGGCGTCGCCGGCCAGGAGGCGCGCCTTGAGCATCGCCTGGCGCTCCCAGGTCTGGGCCCGTCCGGCATAGTAGCGCCGGCAGGCGTCCAGGGAGGGGATCAGGTCGCCCCCCTTCCCTTCCGGGCGCAGGCGCAGGTCAATCGGGTAGAGGTCGCCGTCCGGGAGCAGGCGGGTCATCGCCTCCTGGAACAGCTCCGCCAGGCGTTGGTAGGCTCGGTCGTACTGCTCGCGCGCGTCGCCTTCGGGGAGGTCGCACACCAGCACCAGGTCGAGATCCGACGAGTAGAGCAGCTCGCGGCCGCCCACCTTGCCCAGCCCGATCACGGCGAACTGGGGCTCGCCGACCAGGTCTCCCCGCGCCTGGGCTTCAGCAATCGCCAGCTCCAGCGCCGCCCGCACGCAGGTCTCGGCGAGGAGCGTCAGTTGCTGGGCGAGGCGATCCCCTTCGTGGGCGGCCAGCACGTCGGCGGCGGCGATGCGCAGCATTTCGCGGCGCTTGAAGCGGCGCAGCGCGTTCAGGCGCGCCTCGTGCTCCGACAGGCCGGCCCACCGTGCCTCCAGGCGCGCGCGCAGCGCGGCGGCGTCCGCCGGCGTCACCACCGCCTCGGGTTCCAGGAGCATGTCGAGCAGCGCCGGCTCGCGGCGGACGGCGGCGGCCATCGTCGGCGCGGTGCCCCCCAGCCGGCAAAGAACCTCGCGCGCGAAAGGGCTCTCCCCCAATGCCGTGAGGAACCCCTCAGGGTCGCCTCCCTGCGCCAACTCGGCGACGAAGGAGAGCGCCGCGTCGGGATCGGGGGCGGCGGCCGCCACCGCCAGCAGCGGCGGTCCCACCCGCGCCAGCAGCGCCAGGCGCTCCAGCCGGGCAGGCTCGTGCCCGCCGAGGCCGGCCAGGCGCTCCACGTCGGCCAGGGCGCGGTCGGACGCGGAGAACCCCTGCGCCGCCAGGTACTGCCGCACGTGCTGGCGCGCCTCCTCCGTGTCGAGGGCCAACAGCGTCTCGCCCAGTGGCGAGCGGGGCAGGACGGCGGGTGTCTCCTCCGCGCCCGCGTCCTCCGGCCCAGCGGTGGAGCCGTGCCATTCGCCATAGAAGAGCCGGCGGTGGAAGGCGCGGACCACGCCAGCGCGGCGGCGGTGCTCGGCGATGAACTCCGCCGCGGGATCGTGCTGCCAGTGGCGGGGCAGGCGCCGGGCCAGCCGTTCCACGGCCAGCGGGTCGCGAGGCAGGCAGCGCACGGCGCGCTCGTCCAGGATCTGCAGGCGGTGCTCGACGGTGCGCAGGAACTGGTAGGCCTCACCGATGGCGCGCTGTTCCTCGGGGGCGATCAGGCCGGCCGTTTCGAGGGCAGCGAGCGCTTCCAGGGTGTTGCCGGTCTGCAGCGCCGGACAGCGTGCCCCAAACAGGAGCTGCAAGAGCTGCACGGTAAACTCGACATCGCGGATGCCGCCGTAGCCATCCTTCACGTTGGTGTAGCGCTCGCCCGACAGCTCCACTCGCTTCTCCAGGCGCAGCTTGTTCAGGCGCAGCGCCTCCACCAGGCCGGGGGGCACGTCGGCGCTGAAGATGCGCGGGGGAAGCATCGCCATAAACTCCGCGCCCAACGCCGCCTCGCCGGCAATGAAGCGCGCTTTGAGGAGCGCCTGCCGTTCCCAATGCTCCAGGTGGTGGTCGTAGTAGTCGCGGTAGGCGTCGAGAGAGCGCACCAGCGGGCCAACCTTCCCCTCCGGGCGCAGGCGCATATCGACGCGGAAGACGTAGCCTTCCGCCGTTGGGCGCGCGAGCGCCTGGATCAGGCGCTCACCGATGCGTTGGGCGGCCTCGACGTGCTGCTGTCCTCCCCGGTAGACGAACATCAGGTCGATGTCGGAAGAGTAGTTCAGCTCGCGGCCGCCCAGCTTGCCCATGGCGATGACGGCGAACTCCAGCCCCTCGCAGGGGCCGTAACGCCGCTCCATCTCCGCGCGGGCCACTTGATAGGCCACGCCGACGGCGGCCTCGGCGAAGGCGGAGAGGTCGGCCACCGTTTCCGTGAAGGAGGCGATCCCAAGCACGTCGCGCGCGCCGATACGGAGGATCTCGCGGCGTTTGACGCGCCGCAGCGCTTCGAGGCGGCCGTCGTAGGTGCGGAAGGGTGCGACGGCGCGCTCCACCTCCGTCCGGATCGCCTCCGGCGAGCGGGCCCGGGTGAGAGCGGGGAGGTCGGCCAGCAGCTCGTAGTAGTGGGGGTCGCGGCAGAGGATATCGGCAAAGTACTGGCTGGCGGCAAATAGCAGCAGCAGGTGGCGGAGGAGGTGCGCGTCTTCCACCAACAGCCGCTGAACGGAGAGGCTGAAGCCAAGCTGCGCCAGCCAGCGGTGGAGGTTGGCCAGGGCCAGGTCCGGGTCAGCACACTCCGGCAGGCAGGCCCGGAGCGCGTCGGCCAGGCGCGCGAACGCCGCGGCATCCGGCGCCGCCGCCAGCAGCGACGCGAGCATCTGCCGTGCCGCCGCCAGGTCGCGCACACCGCACCCGGCCACCTCCCGCACCAAGCTGTCGTGATCGCCCCGGTCCATGGTCTCCCCGGCCATTATGCCAGAACGGGGGCAACGTTGGCAAGCGGGCGGAAGCGCGGGTCAGTCGCCCCCTTCGATGCGCTTGATCACCATCAGCGACATGTCGTCGTTGGGGCTGCCGGAGAAATCGATTGCCGTCTGCAGCACCTTATCGGCCAACGCGGTGGCGGTCAGGGCGGCATGGCGGCAGATCAGGTCGTGCAGGCGGTCCACCCCGAACATCTCGCGGCTGTGACCGGGGGCGCGGCCGCGGGCCTCGATGATGCCGTCGGAGCAGAAGAAGAGGATGTCGCCCGGCACGAACTTGAGGGTGACCTCGGAATAGCGCGACTCCAGCAGCCCGAGCGCCGGCCCGGTAGGAGGAATGTTGGTGATCGTGTTGTCGTGGCACATGAAGACCGGGGCGTGGCCGGCATTGACCAACGTCAGCTCGCTGCTCTGCGGTCGCAGCCAGCCGTAGACCATGGTGACCATGATGTCGCTGGGCGTTTCCACCACCAGGACGTGGTTGGTGCGCTCCATCACCCAGGCGGCCGAGGGCGCACCCCGGTAGAAGCCGCCGGAGATGAACTTCACCGCGGCGACCAGAATGGCGGCGCCGATGCCGTGTCCGGTGACATCGGCCAGCTTGCAGGTGATCACGCCGTCGTCCGGGTAGTGCTTCACGCTCCAGTAGTCGCCGCCCACTTCCAGGGCAGGCACCAGCCGGCCAGCGATCTCCCACCCGGGCACCTTGGGCACCACGCGCGGCGTGAGGCGCTCTTGAACGCGCTTGGCAACGCGCAGTTCGTTGCTGAATCGCTCGCGGTACTGGAGGCGGATCGTCTTGCGCAGGCGGTCGGCATGGGCGTGCCAGAACGCGTCGGTGATGGTGTTGAAGAAGGCAAGGAGGTGACCGGTGCGCTCGCCGTCGACGCTGGCGGTATACTCCACCACCGCCTCCTGGAGGGCGTTGCGGAAGACGTTGATCAGGGTGTGGTAATCCTCTTCCTCCAGGATCTGCTGGGCAATGCGGTAGGCCAGGTGGCGGGTGTCCTCCTCTACCTCTCCCCGTGCCCCGGCGAGGTACTCATACATCAGCAGCAGCAGATCCCGCACCGGCTCCGTGAGCGTGCCGGCCAGCTCGCTCGCCTCCGGGGGCATCAGGCTCAGCCAGGCCTCCAGGATCTTGTTCTCCTGCAGGATGATGTTCTCTCGCAGCTCGGTTAGCGGGGTCACCTCACGCGCCATCAGTTGCTCCGGTATCGCGGCATCTGGTCCAACTCCTGGTGGTCACAACGCAGCTCCACGCGCTCCTCTGTCACCCGGTCCACTTGCGTGACCGGCACGATTCGTTCTTCTGTACCCAGGACACCGCGGCGCACCACCAGGTGCGTTGCATGATCACCCTCCGGGTCCAGCAGAATTCGGTCGAGCTGCCCGACCACCTCGTGGCCGCACGTAACCTCCATTTCAGCCGCCAGGGTGATCGCGTCCGGGGGGATGTTGCGCACGCCCTCCACGTTCGGCTCCGGCACGACGCTGGGCGGCACGAACGCTTCCACGGCGCGGCGCGGTGCCCAGAAGAGCACCACGTCCGGCGTATGCTCGGGCAGGCCCTCCCACCCCGCCTCCGGCTGGCGGAAGCGCACTGCCTCGAACTCCGGCAGCGCGCGCACCTCCGCCGTTGTCAGATCCACCACTATGCCATCGGCGTCGGCGTGAACTACCCGCGTGGCCGGGACCACCACCTCCCGGTCCGGACCGACGCGCGGCACGCTGACGATCAGGTCCACTACCTGCGCGTCATCCGGATCCACCACAATGCGTTCCAGCGTGCCGGCGATTCCGTCGCGCGCCATGACGCCCGCGCCGATGGCGTACTGCCGCGTGCTTGTCTTCCGTTGCGGTGGCATCGCCCGTTCCCTCCCGGGAGGCCCGGCGGCGCGCCGCTGCGTGGGGGCGCCGTCACCGGTTTCGTAGGCGGGCGCCCGCATCCCTGCCGCCGCCGCTGCCCGCAGCGGGGGTTAGCCCAACCGCTCCCAGTCGATGTTGTGGGGCAGGCGCTCCTCGCCGCTTTGCTGGAAGCCGCCAAACGCCTCTTGCGCCGCGCGGGCGATGTCCTCCACCCGGTCGCTCTCCGCGTCAAACTCGACGGTCTGGGCGTGCTCCTGCCCCCGGTCGTCCACGTACTCCACTTTGGCCCGATACCTCGGCATCGCCGGCCTCCTCCCTCTTTCCAACCGGAGTACTTACCACGACGCCCGCCTGCCAAACCGCGTCGGAGGAACCCGGCGCACTCACTTCCAGCGGCGGGCCACCGCGTCCAGGTCACGGGCCTCGGCAAGGAGGTCGGCCAGGAGGTGGAGGGGCCACATGTTGGGGCCATCGCTGAGGCCGTGGTCGGGATCAGGATGGACTTCGAGGAAGAGGCCGTCAACGCCGGCGGCCACGGCGGCCCGCAGCAGTGTTGGCACGAACTCGCGCTTGCCGCCGGAGGCGCTGCCCAGCCCGCCCGGCTCTTGCACGCTGTGGGTGGCGTCGAAGATCACCGGATAGCCGAAGGCACGCTGAATCGCCAGGCCGCGCATGTCCACGACGAGCGTGTTGTAGCCAAAGGAGGTGCCGCGCTCCGTCAGCAGGAGGCGATGGTTGCCGCCGGCGGTCACCTTGCCGACGACATTCTTCATGTCCCACGGGGCCAGGAACTGCCCCTTCTTCACGTTGACCCCGCGCCCGGTGCGCGCCGCGGCGACGAGAAGATCGGTCTGGCGACAAAGGAACGCTGGGATCTGCAGGACATCCACCACTTCGGCGGCGGGCGCCACCTGCTCCACCGAGTGAACGTCGGTGAGAAGCGGCACGCCCACCGCGCGGCGCACGTCATCCAGGATGCGCAGGCCCTCGTCGAGGCCCGGCCCGCGCGGCGAAGAGATCGACGAGCGGTTGGCCTTGTCGAACGAGGCCTTGAAGATGTACCCCAGGCCAAGGCGCTCGCAAATGGCGCGCGTCTCCTCGGCGATGCGCAGGCACAGGTCGCGCCCCTCGATCACGCACGGCCCGGCGATGACCACCAGCGGCGCGTCTCCCCCGATGCGGACCCCCTCGATGCTGACTTCACGGACCATTGGCGACTACCTCTCACACCTCGATGACCACCCGCCGGCCCTGGCGGGCGCTCTCGATGGCCCCGAACACCATCGCCAGGCTCTTGATGTTGTCGGTACAGTTCGTCTCCGGCGTCTCGCCGCTCTGCACGCAGCGGATGAACTCGCGGAGGAGGCCGGCGTGCCCGCCCACCTTCTCGCCGGGGTCGTGCTCCGGGATCTCCACGGCCCGCCGCTCGCGCAGGAAGCCCTCCTGGCCGATGACCTCCTCCGCCTGGAACAGCTCTTGGCCGTCCCAGCGGACACTGCCGCGGGTGCCGATCACGCGCCAATCGCTCTCCCAGGAGGTGTTCAGCCCCTCGGCGCACCAGCTTCCCCGGTAGGAATAGACGATCCCCCCGGTCATCTCGAAAGTGGCGACGGCCGCGGCGTCGTGGTCGTACCAAGAGCCGGGCGGGTTCCACTCCACGCAGGTCACCGCCACCGGGTCGGCGCCGGTGAGGAAGCGGGCAGCATCGAAGGTGTGGATCGCCATGTCGAGCAGCAGCACGTGCTCCATGCGGTCGCGAAAGCCGCCGAAGTGGGCGCCGATGAAGAAGTCACTGGTGAACGTGGTCAACTGGCCCAGCCGGCCGGACTGCAGGAAGTGGCGCAGGCGCCGAATGCGCGCGTCGTAGCGCCGGTTCTGGATCACGGCGTAGATCCGCCCCGCCGCTTCAGCCGCCGCCACCATCGCGCGGGCGTTCTCCAGGCTGTCGGCCATCGGCTTCTCGCCAAGAACGTGGCACCCGTGCGCCAGCGCCTGGAGAGTCACCGGCGCGTGCGCCTCCGGCACCGTGCAGTCGAAGACCACATCCGGCGTCGCGCGCCGCAGCACTGCTTCCAGGTCGGTGTCGATCAGGGCATCGGCCAGCCCGAACTCCGCCGCCCGTCGCTGGGCGGCCTCCTCCTTCAGGTCCACCAGCCCAACGATCCGCAGGTTGGGGATCTCCCGGGCCGCGCTCAACCAGGCATGGCTCATGCCGCCGCAGCCCACCAGGATCGCTCGCACCTCCTGCTCCATGGTCCTCTCCTCATCCGCGTGCCACGCGTCCGGTGTCGGGGTCACCGGCTACCTTCGGTCACGCTGCCTGGGGCACGTCCTCCAGGCGCACTGAGACGACGCGGGAAACGCCCTGCTCCGACATGGTAACGCCGTAGAGGACATCCGCAGCCTCCATGGTTGCCTTGTTGTGGGTGATGACGATGAACTGGGAACTCCCGGCGAACTCGCGCAGGAGGGCCGAGAACCGCACCACGTTCAGTTCGTCCAGCGGGGCGTCCACCTCATCCAGCAGGACAAAGGGGCTCGGCTTGATCTTTAGCAAGGCGAAGAGGAAGGCGGCCGCCGTCAGCGCCCGCTCGCCCCCCGAGAGCTGGAGCAGGTTCTGCGGCTTCTTGCCCGGCGGCTGCACGATGATCTCCAGGCCGCTCTCCAGCACGTCCTCTTGATTGGTCAGCCGGATAGAGGTGGTGCCGCCGTTGAAGAGGCGGGTGAACACTTCGGCGAACGCCTCCCGCAGTTGCTCCAGGGTGCGCAGGAAGCGGTCGCGCGTTTCGGCATCGATCTCGGCGATGACGCGCAGCAGGCCTTCGCGGGCGTCCATCAGGTCGGCGCGTTGGGTGGTCAGGAAGCCGAGGCGCTCTTCCAGGCGCTGCACTTCCTCGATGGCACCGAGGTTCACCTCGCCCATGGCGGCCATCTGGGCGCGGAGCTGGCGCAGCTCCTGGCTGGCCTGCTGGCGGTTGCGGATCTCCGGGAGCTGGTCCGGGGCCAGGCGGCTTACCTCCTCGGGGCTGAGGCCATGCTGCTCGTAGAGTGCCGTCTGCGCGTGCTGAATATCCGCTTCCACGCCGGCCAGCTTCACCTCGGCGCGGTGCAGCTCGTGCTGGGCCGCCGCCAGGCGATCACGCGCTTCCTTGGCCTCCTGCTCCGCCTTGCCAGAGGCTTCCAGCAGGCGGCGGCGATCCTCGCGGCGGTCGTCCAGGTACTGCTGCGAGCGCTCCATCTCGGTGGTCAGCCGCCCCAGTTCCGCTTCCTGCGCGGCGATCTCCTCCTGCAAGGCGCGCACCCGCTGCGCCCGCGCCGCCATCTCGGCGCGCCGGCGCTCGCTGTCTCGCTGGATCCCCTGCTCTTGCTGGATTGCCCGCGCCAGGTTCTCGCGCTGGCTCTCCGCCTGCTGCCGCGCCCGTGCCGCCGCCACCTTCTGCTCGGAAACCGACTCCGCCAGGCGCTCGCGCTGCCGGCCCAGCTCCGCCACCTCCGCGCCCCGGCGCTCGCTGTCGGCATCGGCACCCGAATCGCGCGCCTGCAGCTCGGCAACGACGGCACGCAGCCGGGCCTCGCGCGCCCGCGCCTTCTCCACGTCGGCCGCCGTCTGCTCGATGCTGTGCTCCACCCGGCGCCGCTCGTCGGCCAGCCGGCGCGCCTCCTGGCCGGCATAGTCCAGATCCTTCTTCGCCGCCGCCAGGGCCGAGGTTGCCTTCGCAGCCTCGTCGCGCTGGCGGCGCACCTGGGCCTCCGCGGCGCGCAGCGCCGCCGTCTGCGCCTCGCCCTCCTTCACGAGTTGGGCAAACTCCTGCTCGAGGCGGCCCACCTCTTCCTGGAGCGCGGTCATCTCCCGCCGCCGCGCCAACAGGCTGCTGGCCCCCCCGTTGGTACGCCCACCGGTGAGGATCCCTCGCGGGTGGAGCAGGTCGCCCTCCAGGGTAACCGCCCGGAAGCGGGCGTGGTCCAGCGCGAGCACCGCGCGCGCCTCCTCCAGGTGGCGCACCACGACGGCGTTTCCAAGCAGAGCACGCACCACGGCGTCGTGGCCCTCGGCGTAGCGCACGTGGTTTATGGCGCACCGGGCGCGCAGCTCCTCCACGACCGTCTCGGCCGGAGCAGGCACCGCCGCGTCGGCGACGATGAAGGTGGCGCGTCCACCCCCCTCGCGGCGGAGGAAGCGCACCGCCTCGCTGGCGTCTTCCAGGCTGCCGGCCACCAGCGCGTCCACGTCGTCGCCCAGCGCCGCGTGGATGGCCGCCTCAAACTCGGGCGCCACTTCCAGCACCTCGGCCACCGGCACGAAGCGCCCCTTCAGGCGCCCCTGCTTGACGGCGCGCAGCACGGAGCGGGCGCCGTCGCGGTAGCCCTCCAGCTTGCCCTCCAGCTCGCGCAGCGTGCGCAGGCGGGCGGCACGGGCAGTGATCTCGGTGCGCAGCTCTGTCAGGCGCTGGTTGCGCAGGTTGATCTCGCGCTGCAGCGTGGCGCGCTCCGCCTCGCGGTGCCGGACCTCCGCGGCAAGCTGCTCGCAGCGCGCCTCGGCGTCGGCCACTTTCGCGCGGAGGTTGTCGCCGCGGGCTTCTTGCGTCTCCGCGCGCGCCGCCAGCAACTCCAGGCGCTGGGCCGCGCGCGCCGCGGCCGCTTCCAGCTCTTCCACCTGCCGGGCGGCGGCACGCACGTCGGCCTCGGCGTTGGTCAAGGCGCGCGCCCGGGCCACGGCTTCACGGCGCTCCTCCTCGGCCGCCCGGGCGGCCTGCGCCAGGCGCTCGCTGAGGGCGGCCAGCTCCCCTTCGCGCCGTTGCAGCTCCTCCCGCGCCGCCTGCTCCGCTGCCTCCGCCGCCGCGATCCGCTCGGAGGCCTCCTCCTGCTGGCGTCGGCACGCCTCCAGCGTCCGCTCCAGCTCGGCGATCCGCCCCGCCTCGTCCGCCTCCCCTGCCTGCAGCGACGAGAGCCGCTCGCGCGACACGCCCAGGGCACCGCGCGCGCGCTCCACCCGCTGCGACGCGGCCGATGCCGCCGTGCGCGCCTCATCGAGGGCGGCATCGGCGCGGGTCACGGCAAAGCGCGCCCCCTCCGCCTCGCTCTCGATGCGCGCTAGCTCCGCCTGAATCGTCTCCACCCGCGTGGCGGCAACCATGCGCGCCCGGCGCACCTCCTCCACCTGCTGCAAGGCGCGGCGGTGCTCCGTCAGCAGCAAAGCCCGCTCCAGGGCCTGAGCCTGGTCGCGCACGGTGCGGTAGCGGCGGGCCACCTCCGCCTGCTCGCGCAGCGGTGGAAGCTGCCCCTCAATCTCGCTGAGGATGTCCGCCACCCGCGTCAGGTTAGCCTGGGTCGCCTCCAGCTTGCGCGTGGCGTCGCGCTTGCGCACCCGGTACTTCTTGATCCCGGCCGCCTCCTCCACCAGCGCCCGGCGGTCCTCCGAGCGGATGGAGAGGACGGCGTCGATCTCGCCCTGCCCGATGATCGAGTAGGCGTCACAGCCCACGCCGGTGTCCAGGAACAGCTCCGTAACGTCGCGCAGGCGGCAGGCTACCTTGTTGATCAGGTATTCGCTCTCGCCGGAGCGGAAGAGGCGCCGGGTGATGGTGACCTCATCGAAGTCGAGGCTGAGGGTACGCGATTCGTTATTAAAGGTGAGGGAGGCCTCAGCGAAGCCGAGCGGCTTGCGCCGGTGAGAGCCGAGGAAGATTACGTCTTGCGACGAGAGACTGCGCAGCGAGCGCATGCTCTGTTCGCCCAACACCCACTGGATCGCGTCGGCGATATTGCTCTTGCCGCTGCCATTGGGGCCAACAACAGCGGTGATGCCGGGGAGAAACTCCAGTTCGGTGCGGTCGGCAAACGTCTTGAAGCCGAACAGCTCTAGCCGCTTCAGGTGCATGGATCACCTTTCGCGCGGCCTGCCGGCGAACAGGAGAGGAGCGAAACGGCGGCAGGAACACGGAGGCATCCGGGCTGGGGGTGTGGATCCACGGCGCGCCGGGCCGGGCGTCCGAACTCCCCCCGGTCTCCAGCGCCCCTCTCTTCCGCTCCCCAAGCGCCTGCGCGCATGCCCCCGTGCCCCTTGCCGACTGCTACGCCTCTCCCTGGAGCCCGCGCGGCTCCAGGACGAATCGGATCCCGGTCTTGGTGCCGTCATCCGTCTCGATCTTGAAGAAAGAAGGAACCGAGATGAGGTCAATACCATTGGGTGCGACATAGTCGCGCGCGATGGCGATCGCTTTCACGGCCTGGTTGACGGCACCGGCACCCACGGCCTGGACGCTCACACCCCCGTCACGCCGCACCACCGACGCGATCGCTCCGGCCACCATCTTGGGCGACGACTGCCCCGAGACTTTGAGGATCTCGCTATCCATACACTCGCCTCCTGCTGTGCTTAGGGTCTCCAACCCGACGACCACTTCGCGCCCCGCCCCACGCCGCAGCGGCACCAGGCGCCAACCGGCACCGCCCTCCGGAGGCATACTGATCGGCCCCAGGGGCAGGGGGTACGCGTGCAAGGCAGTTCCAGCGAGGGCAGGCTGCACGGCGAACTACACATCGATTACCCGCGCTGCACGGGAGTAGGGACGTGGATAAGCCGGCTGCGGTCGCCACAAAGAAGTAACCACACCCGTGCCTCCGGCGTAACGCTGACTGGCTGGACGACGGCGCGTAGGAACGTTACCCATCCCCCGTGGTTATCGTACGCATGACCTAAGGACGGTGGCCTGGCCCCGGATTGCACTCGCTGAGGGTCAGGGGGATCCGACCGCGCGGCGAGCGTCGTGGCGTGTTCCAGACGTCTTTTGGGTCTTGGCGACGAGAAGAACATCGATCCCGCGAACCAAAGGCCACTGTGGGGGAGCCGTGCGCTCCACCAGGCGGCAGCCTGGTTCCCGGTGCCGTTTTATTATAGGGGAATGCGGCCGTTTTGGCAAGCCTTTTCGTGCCTGTGTCGGTGGCAAGCGGTGGCACAACGGCCCGGCGCCCGGCGGCGCACGAACAAAGCGGTAACTTTCCGGGCCAGCGTCACCCAAGCAGCCGCAAGAAGCCGGCGTAGACCAGCGGGGCGGTGATGGCCAGGAGGCTGACCACCACCGGACGGAGGGCCTCGGCTGGGTCCAGCCGCACGGCCGCCCGCGCCAGCGGCACCAGCATGCCTAGCCCGGTGCCGATGAGCGCCATCGCCGCCGCCGCTAGGCCAACGAGCAGGCCCCAGGCAGCGCCGCCCCAAACCGCGCCCGCCAAGCCACCGGCCAGCCCCACCGCCAGCGCCACGGGCACCGTCGCCTTCAGCTCGCCCACCAGACGAGCCCACCAGTTGGCCCGGTCTACCGCGTGCAGTGCGATGCCGCGCGCGGTGACGGCGGCGGCCCGGGCGGCGGCCTGGTTGCCCACCAGCAGCAAGAGCGGGAGGAAGAGGATCGCGCGCGCGAGGGCCGGGCCGCCGAAGCGATGCAGCACGCTTGCGCCCAGCAGGCCGGCAGTGAGTGCCAGCAGCATCCAGGGCAGGCGGTGGAAGGCGATGGCGCGGGAACGCTGCAACTGCGCGACAGTCTCCGTCGGCGTGCCGGCGATATGCGAGACGTCTTCCTTCGCCTCTTCATCCACCACGTCGATGGTGTCATCCACCGTGACGATGCCCAGCAACCGGTGCTGCTCGTCGATCACCGGCACTGCCAGGAGGCGGTACTTGGCGATGGTGGCCGCCACCTCTTCCTGATCCATTGTGGCCGGCACGGCGATCACGGCCGCTGTCATGCTGGCGGCGATCGGCTGCTCTGGCGGACTGGTCAGCAGGCGGAACAGCGACAGCACCCCCATCAGCCGGCCCTCGTCGTCCACGACGTAGAGGTAGTAGATCGTCTCGGCCTTGGGGGCGAGCTCGCGCACGCGGGTGATCGCCTCCTGCGCCGTCAGGTGCGCCGGCAGCGCGATGAACTCGGTGGTCATCAAGCCGCCAGCGCTCTGTTCGTCGTAGCGCAGCAGCCGACTCAGTGCCGCGGCATCCTCGCTCCCCATCCGGGTCAGCAGCTCGGTCTGGCGCTCCTCTGGGAGGTCTTGCAGCAGGTCGGTCGCCTCGTCCGGCGCCATGTGCGCCAGGATGCTGGAGGCTCGCCGGTCATCTAGCTCCTCCAGGATTGCGCTCCGGGTAGCGGCATCCAGGCCACCCAGCGCCTCGGCGAGCGTCTCGTCGCTGAACTGCATCACCGCGGCGGCACGATCCTCGGCGGAGAGCTGGCCCAGGATGCGGCTGATGTCTGCCGGATGCAGGCGTTCCAGGCGGCTGGAGGGCACCGAGAGGCGCACATCGGCACCGCGACCGGGAATAGACTCCACGTAGTTCCAGGGGATGAGCGCCTCCGGGAGCGTGCGCCCGGCCAGCCGCTCTAGTCCCAACCGCCGCAGGATCCCCCGCCCGCTCACATCCACGCCCACCACCCGCAGCTCACCGCGCGCGAAGACGAGCCGCAGGTCGTTCACCTTCACCACGCGGCGGTCGTGCGTGTCCACCAACTGCCGGTCCAGCACCTCCGCGCGCAGCAGGATCTCCCCCTCGCGGAGCGGCAGCGCCGCCGCCTCAGCGGCCGGGGTCCGCAGCCGCACCTGGCGCTCGCTGGCAGCGCCGACGCTGGACCAGGCAAGGCGCAGTGTGGGGGCGCCCGCACGGCGGACCACCAGGCCAACCACGGCGGGGAACAGCTCCCCCGGACGCACCACGGCATCCACCACCCAGCCGACTCGGCGGCCGTCGGCGTCCACCACGCGGGCATTGAGGAGTTGCGACAGGTAGAGCGAATCGACGGACAACGGCGTTCCCCTGTCAGCCGATGATGATATCATCGAGGCGGCGCTTGGGCACGTGATGCACGCCGTCGGCGTCGCGGTAGTACTTCACGTCGCCATCAGGGCCCAGCTCTTCGAGCACCACGCGCTCCTTGGGATGGCCCAGGGCAACGACGAGGAGGATTTCATACCGTTCGGGGATGGCCAAGTCGTCACGCAGGCGCTGGCGGTTGATGCTGCCGATCATGCAGCCGCCCAGCCCGCGCGACACGGCGCCCAGCAGGATGCTCTGCGCGGCGATGCCGTAGTCACAACCGAACTCCTTGGTGATCTCGGTATCGCCCAGGATCACGATGTAGGCTGACGGGCGCTCCCCTTCCTCCGGCCCAGGCCACTCCTTCAGGTAGCCGGCCCACCCAAGGCTTTGGAAGATGCGGGCGTTGCGCCGGGGCTCGGCCGAGAGCAGGTACTTCAGCGGCTGCAGGTTGGCTCCCGAGGGAGAAAGCCGCGCCAGGTCGACCAACTCCCGCAGGGTGCCTTCATCGACCACCTTGTCTTGATGGAAGCGGCGGTAACTCCGGTTCGCGCGAATCAGATCCTCCATCATCATGGGAAGAATCCCCCTTCCTCCGAAGCGCAGTACGAATCGGGGCGATGCCGGCACCTGGCCGGCCATCCGGTCGCTGGTAGGTCATGCGCTATGGCTACGGCCGCGCGGCTGCGGGCAGGGCAAACTTCTGGTTTACCCCGCTTTGCCCCGATGCCGCAGCCGACCCGCCCACCTCAGTCGCAAGGCGCCGTCCCTTGGGGCGCCGAGTCTCGGCTGCCCAGTTCGCGGGATGCCTCGCCGGCGCGTGACGCCGGGTTGCCCGCACCGGGCGCTTCGTCTACTCCGTCTGGCCAGAGGGGCCGGTCGGGGTGGCGGCCGGCGGCGGTGCCGTCGGCGCGGGGCTGCCGCCGGACTGGCGCTGGGCCAAGCCCTGGATGAACGGCGTGAAGAGGTCCACCGGCACCGGGAAGATGGTAGTGGAGTTGTGTTCGGTCGCCACCTCGGTGAGTGCCTGCAGGAAGCGCAGTTGCAGCGCGGCGGGCTGGCTGCTGATCACCTTGGCGGCCTGGGCGAGCCGCTCGGAGGCTTCGTACTCGCCCTGGGCATTGATCACCTTCGCCCGGCGCTCGCGCTCGGTCTCGGCCTGGCGAGCCATGGCGCGCTTCATCCCATCCGGCAGCACCACGTCGCGAATCTCGGTGGCGGTCACCTTCACGCCCCACGGCCCGGTGTGCTCGTCGAGGATCCCCTGGATTCGCTGGTTCACCTCGTCGCGCTTGGAGAGGATCTCGTCCAGCTCCACCTGGCCGACGACACTGCGCAGGGTGGTTTGGGCAAACATCGAGGTGGCCGCGGCGAAGTTCTCCACCTTGACCACCGCGTCACTCGGGTCCACCACCCGGAAGTAGACCACCGCGTCCACGGTGAGGGGCACGTTGTCGCGCGTCATGCACTCCTGCCGGGGCACGTTCATGGTGATGATGCGCAGGTCCATCTTGATCATCTTGTCGATGCCGGGGATGAGGAAGAAGATCCCGGGCCCCTTTGCGCCGTGCAGCCGCCCCAGGCGGAAGATGACGCCGCGCTCGTACTCGCGCACCACCTTGACCGCCGAGGGCACGATCATCGCCGCAAGCACGATCAGCGCGAATCCGAACGAACCAATAGCTCCGAGGAGCCCGCCGTCCCCCATCTCAGATCTCCTTTCTCACCTTCAGGGTGAAGCCGTCGAACCCCACCACCACCGCGTGCGTTCCGGCTGGGATCGGCTCGTCGCCCGCGTTCTCCGCGTTCCAAAGTTCGCCCTCGGCCAACACCTTGCCGCTGGAGAGGATGTCGGTCTTTACCAGGACCAACTGTCCGAGCATCCCCTCCATGCCCGTAACGACCCGCAGCCGTTGGGCACGGAGGCCGGCGCCGACCACAAAGGCGAAGAAGAGCGTGGTGACGGTGGTCGCGGCCAGGATGAGGCGGGTGGAGACGTGGAGGAAAGGATCGGGCGTGCGCACCAGCATGAACGACCCAATCGCGAAGGCGATCGCCCCGGCGCCGGTCAGGATGCCATGGCTCGGCACCTTGATGTCGGCGATCATCAGCCCGACGCCCAGCACGATCAACAGCAGGCCAACCACGTTGATCGGCAGGACCGCCATCGAGTAGAGCGCCAGCAGCAGCGAAGTGGCCCCGATCACCCCGGGAAAGATCGCCCCCGGGTGCTGCAGCTCGGCGTAGATGCCGACCATGGCGAACAGCATCAGCAGGTAGGCCACGTTCGGGTGCAGGATCGTATGCAGGACGCGCTCGCGCACGTCCATCGGGATCTCCTCAATCGGCGCCCCGGCGGTGCGGAGCTGGTGCTCGCCCACCCGGCGCCCATTGAGCTGGCGCAGCAGGTCGGCCCGGTCCTGAGCGATCAGGTCCACCACGTTCTTGGCGCGCGCCTGCCGCTCGGTGATCGAGCGGCTCTCGCGCACGGCGAGGACGTACCACTCGGCGTTGCGGCCGCGCTTCTCCGCCGCCGTGCGGATGGCGGCCGAGGCATCGTTGGTGACCTTGTCGCCCACCGCCTCGCCGGTTGCCCCATCTACCGGGTGGGCCGCGCCGAGGTTGGTGCTGGGGGCCATCGCCGCGATGTGGGCCGCGGCGGTGATGAACGTTCCGGCGGAGCCAGCCCGAGCGCCCGAGGGCGAGATGTAGACCACCACCGGCACCCGGGCGTTCAGCAAGCGGCGCATGATCTGGTGCGTCGACTCCAGCAGGCCGCCGGGCGTGTCCATCTCCAAGATGACGGCGGTCGCCCCGGTCTGCTCCGCGTGGGTGATCACCCGGTCAATGTAGCTGGCCACGGTGGGGCCGATGACGCCGTCGACAGTCATCACCACCACGGGCGCGCGCGTTTGGGCCGACGCGGCCGGCATCAGGGCCAGGAGCATGAGGAGCGGCATCAGCAGCCGCACGATCTGGACAGAACGGTAAGGAGCGGCAGGCAGTGAGGACTGCCGTGCCGGCAGCCGCTCCCTCCGCTGCGCCACTGCAGCTCTCATCGCAACCCACCTCCCCTTGCCGTACTATACCATAGGTGATCTTATCCGTCAACGGCGGTATAGATGCGGCGCTGGCGGGTGTAGTTCCGCGGGCGGGTGAATCCTTCGCCGGTTGGGCCCGCCAGCGTCATCGCCAGGTAGCCGGACCCGGGCGGGCCGTTCCCCTCCACGCTGGGAGCGTTGACCACGGTGAGGGTGCAGGCCATGCGGTCGGTGAACGCCTGGATGCGCCCCAGCAGCCGCGAGTGGATGATCGCCGTGTGACGGAAGCCGTGCTCCAGCGTCGCGGCGAGCTCCAGCGCCTCGGAGAAGTCACGCGCCCGCAGCAGCGGCAGCACCGGCATGAGCTGCTCGTGGACCGCCAGCGGGTGGTCGCGCGGCGCCTCGAACACCGCCAGCCGCGGGTCGCCCGAGACGGACACCCCGGCGTCACGGAGGATAACGCTCGCGTCTTTGCCCACATACGCCTTGTTCAGGGCGTTGTCGCGCCACACCAGGTTGGTGACCGCCTCAATCTCACGGCCGGTCAGCTCGTAGGCGCCGGCCGCCTTCAGCTCGCGCATCAGGTCGCCCGCCACCGCATCGACGACGATGATCTCCTTCTCGCAGATGCAAGGCAGGTCGTTGTCGAAGGAGGCACCCCGGAGGATCGCCCGGGCCCCGCGCCGCAGGTCGGCCGTCTCATCCACGACAACCGGCGGGTTGCCCGGCCCGGCAGCGATTGCCTTCTTGCCAGACTCCAGGGCGGCGCGCACCACGCCCGGGCCGCCGGTGGCGTTCACCAGGCGCACCCGCGGATGCTTCATGATCGCGCCGGCCGAGCGGATGTCTGGCTCCGCCAGGCAGGTGAGGAGGTTGCGCGGCGCGCCGGCGGCCACCATGGCCTCGTTCAGCAGTGTCATCGCCTTCTGGCTGCACGCCCGGGCGCTGGGATGGGGGCAGAAGACCACCGCGTTCCCCGCCGACAAGATCAGGATCGCGTTGTTGATGATGGTGGAAGTGGGGTTCGTCACCGGGGCAATCGCCGCCACCACGCCGACCGGGTCATAGACCTGCACCACGCTGCCGCTCTCATTGCGGCCGTACTCGCTCGGCAAGTCCTCCACGCCGGGGGCGTAGCGCGCGTTGAAGCGGTTCTTGAGGACCTTGTCCTCGTAGCGGCCCATCCGGGTCTCGTCCACGGCTAGGCGCGCCAGCATCTCGGCGTGCTCGTCGCCACAACGCCGCACGGCCGCGATGATCTCCTTGCGCTTCTCCAGGCCGAGGGCGGCAAACGCCCGCTGCGCCTCGTCGGCTGCCCCTATGGCATCCTCCACCGTCCGGAACACGCCGTGGCCCTCCGGATCCGGGGCAAGCCCATGCGCGGTCGGCGCGCTCGCCGTCGGCTGCAGCGCGCGCATCACGTCCTCGACGATCTGGCGGATCTGGTTCTCGTCTATCTGCATCGACCCGAACCCCTGTTCCCTACCCTCCCGGAAGCGGGCCAGCGTGCCCGAGCAATCGGGCATCGGCGGTTGGAATGCCGCATCGCTGCGGCACTCCGTTGCTCTCCCAGGCAACTGGCCGGAGTGCCCGAGCAATCGGGCCTCTGCGGTTGGAATGCCGCATCGCTGCGGCACTCCGCTGCTCTCCCAGGCAACTGGCCGGAGTGCCCGAGCAATCGGGCCTCTGCGGTTGAATGCCGCATCGCTGCGGCACTCCGCTGCTCTTTCCGGGCGCCGTTCGTGGGGCGCCGTAAACGACGCCCCTGACCCGGCCGGTGTGGTTGCTCGCGAACGACGCCTAACCCGGCGCAACCTCCACCTGGTCGACGATCCCGATGATCGCCGCGTCGACAGGGGCGGGGGCTTCACCGCGCAGCGCCGCCCGCGCCTGCGAGCCAACGCTCACCAGCACCAGTTCGCTGACGCCCGCGCCGACCACGTCGGCGGCCACCATCGGGTTGCCGGTGGCAACGAGGGCGCGGTCCAGCGGCTGGACCAAAAGCAGCTTGTAGCCGTTCAGGCCCGCGTGCTTCTGCGTGGACACCACCGTGCCGACGACTCGCGCCAGTATCATCCTTCACCTCAGCTCGATCCGCACCCCAAGGCGCTCCGCCGTCTCCCGCGCCACGTGCGTCACCACGCTGCCAGCCGCCGCCAGCAGGCAGGACTGCCCCGCGGCCGCCGCCTGGCGCACGTCTTCCCCGGTAATCACCGTGCGCTCCAGCATCGGCGCCGCCGGGCCGGCGCCTTCGAGCGCCTGTCGCGCGGCCGCCGCCAACTCGCCGGCATCCACCAGGCGCACCCCAAACTCTGCCAGGCGCGCCAGGTGGCCCTCCAGCACGCGGCGCATCGCCTCCGGACCGCGGCGGGTGGCCACAGCCGGCACGTCCGCGGCCGGGTCGGCGCCGTTGCGCGCGGCCACCACCGGCTTCGCCAGCATCAACGCCTGCCAGATCGCCTCCGCCGCCAGGATGTCGGCGAGGCCCACCGCCAGGCCGGCCGCCGCGTGGCGTGTCAGTGCCGGCACCAGCACCAGCGCGTACGGCGCCAGCAGGGCCGCCACATCCGCCGCCGCGTCTGGCGCCAGCACGACGCCCCCCGTCGCCGCGCGCACCCGCTCGGCACCGATAGCCGCCGTCGCGCCCGGCGCAAGGAGCGAGTCGATCTGAAAGCCAAGCCGGCGCAGCTCGGTGAGCTGCAGCAGCGCCGTCTCCAGCCCCGGCGCCGCCCCGGTGAAGAGGGCAAGCGCCCGCGGCCCGGACGGCTCCGGGGCGCTTGGGGCCGGCTCCGGCACGGGCTGACCCAGCGCTTCCCGCACTCGCTCGGCCACCAGCGCCGCGATGCGCGCAATCTCGGCTCGCTCTTGCTCGGGGGTCATCGGGCGATCTCCACCTCCAGGTCACAAGTGATCCCGGCGGCGTTGGCCTCATCGGTGTCGATGTGCATCTGCGCGATGAAGTCGGGGGAGACGCGCACGAGCACGTTGTTCAGCGTCAGGCCGCGCGGCCCGGGCAGCTCCACGCGGACCACGTCGTGGTGCTTCACGCCCCAATACTCCGCCTCGCGCGGGCTCAAGTGGATGTGCCGCCAGGCCAGGATCAACCCCTCGTGGAGGTGAACGACGCCGGCCGGCCCCACCAGGACGATGGGGGCGGTGCCGGTCAGGTCGCTGCCGTCGCTGATCGAGGGGCGCACCCCCAGGCGGATCGCGTCGGTGAGGGCGACCTCCACTTGCGAGCGTGGTCGGGTGGGGCCCAGCACACGCACGCGTTCGAGGATGCCGCGCGGGCCAACGAGCGTCACCGTTTGCTCGGCGGCGAACTGCCCCGGCTGGTACAGGGGCGCTCGTGGAGTGAGCTCCTGGCCGGGGCCGAAGAGCGCGGTAACATGCTCGGGGCAGAGGTGACAGTGCCGCGCGGAGACGCCCACCGGGATCTTCGCGGCCGGCGCCGCCCCGCCGCCCAGCCGGCGCAGCACTTCCGTGGTGATCGCCCGGATCAGCTCCTGCTCGTCCATCAGGCGCTAGCTTCCGTCCGGCAGCACCTTGTCCACCTCGGCGTGTGGCCGGGCGATGATGTTGGTGGCGACCAACTCGCCGAGCGAGCGCGCCGCCGCGGCGCCGGCCTCTACCGCCGCCTGCACCGCCGCCACCTCGCCCTCGACCACGGCCGACACCAGGCCCGAGCCGATCTGCTCGTAGCCGACGAAGCGCACATCCGCCGCCTTCAACATCGCGTCGGCCGCCTCGATCAGGGCCACCAGACCTCGCGTCTCGACGAAACCGATTGCCTGACGCGCCATTGGCTGCCCACCCTTTCTGCCCACGCCGGGAGCCAACCGACCGATAGCATCACCCGGCCGGCGCTATCCCGGCACCGCTGCCGGTGTTGGCGGATTGCCGGGGGTTACTCCGTCGCCAACTGGAACCTGCTGAGCAGTGCTTCGAGGTCTTCGTGCGGCCGGGCGATGACATGGACCGAGATGATCTCGCCGACCTTTTTGGCCGAAGCAGCGCCGGCATCCACGGCGGCCCGCACCGCGCCCACGTCGCCGCGCACCATCACGGTCACCAACCCGGAGCCGATCTGCGCGTAGCCGACGAGGCGGACGGTCGCCGCCTTCACCATGGCGTCGGCGGCTTCCACCGCCCCCACCAAACCGCGGGTCTCCACCATACCGAGAGCTTCCATGACTCCTCCGTCTGTTCAGGCTCAGTCCATCTCGCCCCGGGCGCGTGGGCCCAGGCCAACCGTCTCTCGCGAGCGGATCAGCGGCGTCGTTTCGTCATCCGGCCGGGCGATGACCTGGGTGGCCACCACCTGGTTGACGCGCCCGGCCCACTCCCTCGCCGCTTCCACCGCCACCTGCACCGCGGCGACGCTCCCCTCGATCTTCACGCACACCCAGCCCTTGCCCCGGGTCAGGTGGTATCCCAACACGGTGACGTCTGCGGCTTTGGCCGCGGCGTCGGCCGCCTGGATCGCCGCCGTGTAGCCGTACGTCTCCAGCAGGCCAAGCGCCCGCGGGGCCTCCGGGGCGGAGTCGGCCGCGCGCGACGGGCGGCGAGAGGAACGCTGTCTGGGCATCGGCACAACACCCCTTCCGCGGGCAGGCCTACCGGCTCCTTAAGCTCTGCAGCACCTCGCGGGTGATCCGCTCGACCAGCTCACGGGTGTGCCCCTCGGCGGCGGCTGGGGACGGCTCACCAACCCCGCAGACGGGGCAGTCTTCCCCCATGCAGGTGGGCGAGCGCGGCACGCAGACGGGCGGGGCGGCGGGGTGCTTCAAGCCGAAGCGCTCGCGCAACCCGTACAGCTCCTGCACCCGCTCTGTCGGCAGCCCCTGCGCGCCGCCCAGCAAGCGCGCCGTCAGCAGGATCTTGGCGAAGTGCTCGATCGTCTCCATCTTGTAGTAGGCGGCAAAGAGGTCCGGGCCGATGGTGACCGCGCCGTGGTTCGCCAGCAGGAAGGCATCGTACTGGTGTAGGTAATCTTTCAGTGACTCCGGCAGCTCCGGGCTCCCCGGGAGCGCGTAGGGGCACAGCGGCACCCCCCCGAGGTTGACGATCACCTCGGGCAATACGCACTCCTGCAGCGAGAGGCCGGCGGCGGCGAAGCCGGTGGCCGTGGGCGGGTGGGCGTGGACCACGGCCTTCACGTCGGGGCGCTGGCGGTAGATCTCCAGGTGGATCAGGATCTCGGAAGAGGGCCGGTAGGCGCCCTCGAGGGGGTTCGCCTCCATATCCACCTTGCAGATCATGTCGGGGGTGAGGAAGCCCTTGCTCATGCCGGTCGGGGTGGCCAGCACCTCGTTCTCGCTGATCCGCAGGCTGAAGTTGCCGTCGTTGGCTGCCACGTACTCGCGCAGCCAGATGCGCCGGCCGATCTCACACAGCTCCTGCTTCCACTGGGTCTCGCTGGTCACGCTCATGATAGGCCGATCTCACTGGAGAGAAGTGGCAGCGGCCGGCATCCCCCGTCGTAGGAGGCGCCTTCGCCATCAGGCGCGCCCCCTACCCGCTGCCCGCGGGGGCCGGCCCGCCGGCAGGTGGCAAGCGCCCACCGGGCGAATGCCCCGACCGAAAACACCGCGGGTGATGCTCACCCGTGTGCCCCGCACACGGCGGACCTCCAGGCGCGCGGGCAACCTGGCCTATTGTAGCCTCTGGGCGGCCGGTTGTCAACCAGCGCAAGGAGATCGGCGGCTCCGTGGCGTAGTTGAGACGTGCCGGTCTCCTGGCGCGCCATCTGGCGACGCCTTGCGCCCCGCCACGCGCTCAGGAACCGACCGCGAAGGCAGCAACCATGAGACCACACCAGACCCGAGCGACCCACTACCGCGTGCTTGTTACCCTGACGGGGTTCCTCTTGCTGACGGCCGCGCTCCCTGCCGGCGCCGCCGCCGATGCGTCGCTGCTGTTGGCCCGCCAGGGGAAAGCCATGGCGACGATCGTCCTGGCGGATGACGCTTCCGCCCCGGAGCGAACCGCCGCCCTGGAACTGGCCCACTACCTGGGGAAGGTCACCGGCGGCACCTTCCGCATCGTGCGCGAGGCCGCCGCCCCCAAGCAGGGCACCTGCCTCTACGTTGGGCCCACGCGCTTTGCCCGCCGCAACGGGCTGGATGCCGCCAAGCTCGGGCCGGAGGAGTGGGTTCATCACACCGCCGCGCCCCACTTGATCCTCACCGGCGGTCGGCCCCGGGGCACGCTTTACTCGGTCTACCGCTTCCTGGAGGACCGTATCGGCGTTCACTGGTGGACCCCCTTTGATGAGTCGGTGCCGCGCAAGCCTGATCTAAAGTTGGCCGCGCGCAACCGCCGGGGCCAGCCGGTATTCCGCTACCGCGACATCTACATGCTGTATGGCAACGACGGCGGACGCTTCGCCGCGCGCAACCGCCTCAACCGCGAGGGAGATGCCCGCATCGACGCCCGCTACGGCGGCTGCATGGACTACGGCCCGCCTTACCACGTCCACACGTTCTACATGTACCTGCCGCCGGAGCAGTACCTGGCGGAGCACCCGGACTGGTTCTCGCTAATCGACGGGAAGCGCGTTGGTGGACAGGCGCAGCTTTGCCTCACCAACCAGGAGATGCGCGCCGTCTTCCTGCAGAAGCTGAAGCGCTACATTGAGGAGTCGCGAGCGGCGGCGAAGAAAGCGGGTGAGCCGGCGCCGCTCGTCTTCAGCGTTTCCCAGAACGACTGGGGCGGGCAGTGCCAGTGCGAGCCGTGCCAGGCGATCACCAAGGCCGAAGGCTCGGAGGCCGGCCCCCTGCTCGATTTCGTCAACTACCTGGCCGATGCCATCCGCGACGAATACCCCGAGGTTTCCCTCGATACCCTGGCCTACATGTATACCCAGCAGGCGCCGAAAACGATGCGCGTGCGCGACAACGTGATCATCCGCCTCTGTGACACCACCAGCAACTTCACCCGCACGATCACCGACCCGGAGAACCGGGCGTTCCGCGAGCACCTCCGAAGCTGGGCACGCATCGCCAAAAACCTGCGCGTGTGGGACTACGCCGTGACCTACGCGACGCCCTACGGCCTGCCGCTCGCCTCGCTGCATACCTATCCGGTGGACTACCGGTTCTACGCTGAGAACAACGTGGAGGGTGTCTTCACCGAGCACGAGTATCCCATCCTGGCCGACATGCGTGACCTGAAGGTCTGGATGATGATGAAGCTGCTGGAGGACCCCTACCGCGACTACAACGCCCTCCTGCGCCAGTTCACCGACGGCTACTACGGGCCGGCCGCGCCGCAGATCCGCGAGTATCTGCGCCAACTGCAGACTGCCGCCGCCACCAAGATCAGCTACCTGAGCATGGGGGCCTCGCCACAAAGCCACCACTACCTCGATCTGCGCTTCGTGCGCGCCGCCCAGCGTATCTTCGACCGCGCCGAGGCCGCCGTTGCCGCCAAGCCGACACTGCTGCGGCGGGTGCGCTTTGCCCGTCTGCCGCTGGACCGAGCCACCCTGGTGCTCTACTCCAAGCTAGCGCAAGAGTGGGTAGCCGGGGGCAACCCGCCAGAGGCGATGCCGCTAGACCGCGATGCCGTGGCCCGGCGCTGCAAGGCCACCTGGTACGCGGAAGCCGAGCGCCGACTCCCCGAAGCAGAGCGCGCCAAGGAGCGTGCCGCCGCCGACAAGGAGATCACCCCCTTGCTGGCGCGGAAAGTCCTCGTTCCCCTGCCGGAGCGGTTCCGCGGGCTCCCGGCTGGCACCGTCGTAGATTTCCTCGCCGACACCACCCGCAACTGGAACGACATCGCCAAGGTGGTGCCCGACCCCGAGGCGGAGAGCGGGGTCACCAACCGCCTGGAGCTTTCGGCAGAGGACATGGAAAAGTATGCCCTGCCGATGCCGTGGGGCCTCTACGATCAGCTTGGGGCGAAGGACGCCGGCAGCAGCAACATCACCGCCGACATGGTTCCTGGCCCTGGCTACCACTGGTATCGCCTGGGCAGCTTCATCCTCAAGCCCTCCTACTACCTCTACTTCTTCTGGAGCTGGATCATCCAGGTGGATGTGGACAGCGCCTGCGACCCGCAGCATCCCGACCAGCAGTGGGAGGTGTGGGCACGCATCAAGTTTGAGGGCCCCGGCTTCCCCCACGGCCGGTCAGATCAACAGAACGCTATCTGCGTCGAGCGCGTCATCCTGAAGAGGGTAAACCCCTGAGCGAGGAGGAGAGGGATGGCGAGCTACCAGCCTGAGCTTCCCCTGCGCCACATCGCGTCGCGCAGCAGCCGCACGATCAAGACCGGTTACCAGCGCTTCGAGCGCCCGGTTTATGACTACGATACGCGTTACGCGCCTTGCCGTGCTCACTGCCCGGCCGGCCACGACATCGCCTGGGCGATCCACCTCGCCAGCCGCGGCCGGTTCGATCTGGCCCGGGAAGCGTTCGCCGAGGAAAGCCCCTTCCCCGCCATCACCGGCCGCGTCTGCTACCACCCTTGCGAGGGCGCCTGCAACCGTGCCGACTACGACCAGCCGATTGCCATCAACGCCCTGGAGCGTGCCTTTGCCGAGCACGGCGCCGCCGCCGTGCCCCACGCCGTGGCCAGCGTGTATGAGGAGAGCATCGGCGTCGTCGGCGCCGGTCCGGCGGGGTTGACCTGCGCCTACCACCTGGTGCGTTTGGGCTATCCGGTCACCGTTTACGATGCCAACCCCACGCCGGGCGGGGTGCTGGCTCACGGGATTCCGGCCTACCGGCTGCCGCGCGCGGTGGTGGCGGCAGAGATCGCCGCCTTGCGCGCGCAAGGCATCGTCTTCCGCTGCGGCGTGCGGGTGGGAACAGACGTTTCGCTGGCGGAGCTGCGCGAGCGGCACGACGCGCTGTTTCTTGCGCCGGGCCTGGCCCGCCCGCGCTCCCTCTCGATCCCGGTGCCGGAGGATCCCCGCGTGGAGGCGGCCATTCGCTTCCTGCGCGCGGTAGCCGCCGGGAAGGAGCGTCGCTTCAGCGGCCAGGTGGTGGTGATCGGCGGCGGCGACGTGGCGATAGACGCGGCACGTTCCGCCGTGCGGCTGGGCGCCGCCAAGGTCATCCTCTGCTGCGCCGAGGCGCGCACCAACATGCCCGCCCACCCGGAGGAGGTGGACGCCGCTCGCCAAGAAGGGATCGAGATCCTGGACCGGGTGGCACCCGAGAGCATCCAGGCAAGTGATGGCGGGCTGCACCTGTCGCTGGTGGCGGTGCAGCACCTGCGCCGGGGCGAAGACGGCAGCATCCTGTTCGACGTGGCGGCGGCCGAGCGGCGGGTGCTAAAGGCGGCACACGTCCTCTACGCCGTCGGGCAGGAGGCAGACCTCTCCTTCCTGCCCGCTCCCCACTCCCGCAAGCGCCGGCTGCGTGTGGATGCCTGGGGCCAGACCAGCGTGCCGGGCCTCTTCGCCGGGGGCGACATCACCGGCACCTACAGCGTGGTGAACGCCATCAGCGGCGGCAAGCGGGCGGCCATCGGCCTGGACGCCTTCCTGCGCGGGCTGAACCTGGAGGATGCCGAGGAGCGGATCCGGGTGGGCCCACACGGCGTCGTATCGATGCGCGCCTACCTTGCCCTGCGGCGGGGCGAGCCGAACCCGCCGATCACCCGGCCGGTGCGCCTCCAGGCAATCAACCTCGACTACTTCCCACCGGCGGCACGCACGCCGGTGAGCGAACTGGGGCACTCCACGCGCGCCGCCTCGTTCGCCGAAGTGAACCTGGCGCTGTCGCCGGAAGAAGCCGTGGCCGAGGCACAACGCTGCTTCCACTGCGGCACCTGCACGATGTGCGGCAACTGCTTCCGCTACTGCCCCGATTCCTCCGTGATCCAACTGGAGGACTGGGGCTTCTCCATTGACCTCGACCACTGCAAGGGGTGCGGCGTGTGCGTTGAAGAGTGCCCGCGCGACGCGATGTCGATGGTGCCAGAAGGGGAGTTGGTGCGTGAAGGCAGCAGCCGCTAACCGCCGCGGGCAAGTGGCCCGCATGATCAACGGCGCGGAGGCGATGGCCATCGGCTACGACCTGGCCGGGGTGCGCCTCTCCTATAGCTACCCGATCACCCCCCAGGTGGAGGTGATGGAGGCCTTCAGCCGCAACACCCGCATCACCGCCGTGCAGGCCGACAGCGAGTACAACGTTTTGGCCGGCGCCCAGGGAGTGGCGTGGGCGGGCGAGCGCTGTGCCGTCGCCACCTCCTCCCAGGGCCTGATCCTCATGTCCGAGGTGATGTGGGAGGTGGCCGGGAACCGGCTGCCCCTGGTGATGGGCGTGTTCAACCGGGCGCTGAAAGGCCCCGGCTGGTGCCTGGGCGCCCATCAGAACGATACCCTCTTCATGCGCGATACCGGGTGGCTGCAGTTCTACTGCGAGACGGCCCAGGAAGTGCTCGACCTGCTGCTGATCGCCTTCCGCGTGGCCGAGGAGGTCTCCCTCCCGGCGATGGTCGCCGGCGATGGGTTCTACCTGTCGCACGAGACCGAAGAGGTGCTGATCCCGGAGCGACGGGAGGCGCTGGCGTTCGTCGGCGAGCGGGTTCGGCACGGCCCGCCGATGACGGATGCCCATGCCAACTATGGCGGGCTGGTGCCCCCGGCCCGCTACTTCCGCTTCTACCAGCGGCTGCACCACGACGTAGCGCGCGCCGCCACCGTCTTCGAGGCAGCAGCCGCGGAGTTCGCCGACCGTTTCGGGCGGCGTTATACGCTCGCCGCCCCGACTGCCACGCAAGATGCCGAGTGCGTGGTCGTGAGCGCCGGCACCATCTGCGGCACCGTGCGCGACGTGGTGGAGCGCCGCCGGGCCGCGGGCGACCGCGTTGGCCTGGTGAAGTTGCACTCGTTCCGGCCGTTCCCGGGCGCCGCGCTGGTGCAGGCCGTCGGCAGCGCCTCGCGGGTGATCGTGCTGGACCGCAACCTGGCGCCCGGCCTGGGCGGCGTCTTTGCCGCCGAGGCGCGCCTTGCCTTCCGCCGCCACCAGCACCCGGCCACCATCTACTCGATGGTGACCGGCCTGGGCGGCAGCGACGTGACCCCGGAGACGGTCGAGCGCGCCCTGGAGTTTGTCGCCAGAAGCAAGGGCACTCCCCCGGAGACGCTGTTCCTCCACGAAGGCGGCATAGAGGAGTAGGAGACCGCAGGCGGCAGGAACGACAACCGGCCGCGCTTGGACGAACCCGCCTGGGAGGAACCGCCGCGCCAGACCCCGACGGTTTCCTCCAGGCTCTTCGGCCCGCCCGCAGGCTTTCCGCGGGCGGGCAGCAACCGGCGTCCTGCCCATCGGGACGGAACATCCGCGCGGGAGCGCCGCTCTAAGGCGATGGGGGAGTGTGCGCCCCGGGCGCGGCCGGAGGAGGAGGCATCGCCTCCGGCGAGTAAGGCGGACGATCGAATGCAGAGACTGGCCAAGCAACTGGAACTGACCCCTTTCCGGGAGACTGCCTTTGCCCCCGGACACAACGCCTGCCCCGGCTGCGGCTCCACCACGGCCCTGCGAATGGTGCTCAACGCGGTGGGCAACCGCGCCGTCTTCTTCGTGCCGGCAAGCTGTGCCAGCCTCTACTGCGCCCCTTCGGACACCAGCGCCACCGACGTGCCGGTGATCCACACGATCTTCGCCGGCGCCTTTGCCGAGGCGGAGGGGATGGCCCATGCCCTGCGGATCCAGGGGCGCGAGGAGAAGGTGGTCGTTTGGGCCGGTGATGGGTGTTGTTACGACATCGCCCTGGGCGGGCTTTCCGGCGCCGCGGCGCGCGGTGCCAACATCCTCGTGATCTGCAACGACAACGAGGGCTACCAGAACACCGGCGGCCACGAGTCAACCGCCACGCCACCCGATGCCGCCACGCGCACCGGCCGGCGCACCGAGCGCAGCCACGGCATCCGGCGCCGCAAAGACCTGGTGGAGATCATCGCGGCGCACCACGTGCCGTACGTCGCGACGGCCTGCGCCGCCTTCCCGGAGGATCTGGAGGCCAAGGTGCGGAAGGCGGTCGCGCTCGAAGGCTTCCGCATGATCCTGCTCCTCACCCCGTGCGTGACCTGGGGCTACGACAGCCGCTTCTCCGTGAAGCTCGCCCGCCTGGCGGTGGAGACCGGTTACTTCCCCCTCTATGAGGTGGAGTGGGGCAGCCACTACCGGGTGACCCAGGAGCCGGCGATGGTGCCCCTGGAGAGGTTCACCCGCCTGCAGCGCCGCTTCAGCGGCAGCGACGTGGACCTGCTACGGGAGGAGATCGCGGCGAAGTGGGGAGATCTGCGCTTCCGCTGCAGCCGCGAGCAAGCCCCCCCACCCTCCCCGAACGCGGGAGGGCTCGGGAGTTCCTGCCTCGGCATCACGCGCCGACAGACGGGGGCATCCTGATGGAAGCGCGCTGCACCCTCTCCCTGGTAGAGCCCCTGACCGGCTCGCTGGAGCCGGATCAGCCCCTCTACGAGGACTGCGACCTGCTGATCGACTATACCGACGCGCTGCTGGCCGACCTCGGGCCGGTGCTGATGATGCTCTACGCCTCGTGGGCCGGCCCGCCGATCACGCGCGACGCCCTGGGCGAGCTGGCAGAGCCGGTGGTGCGCGTGCATCTGGAGCGAGCCACGCGGGAGGAGCTACTGCAGCGCGTGCGCGACGAGTATCCGGCGGTGCTTGCCCGCGCCCGCGAGCGCGTCACGGCGCTCCGATCGTAGGCCGGAACGACCCGCCGCCGACTAAGCGTCCCCGGTCCCACCATCGACCAGCATGGCGCGCCCTCGTTCGGAGACGCCCCGCTCGCCGGGGCAAGGAGGTTCGCCGCTACCGGCTCGCTCGCAACACCACCGTCTCAAGACCATCGATGTCGCCCCGGATGCGGCCGCCACGCACGCTGGGCGCGGGGCCATCCCGGAACAGCAGTTCGGCGCTCCTTGCCCGCAACGGGAGATCGAACGAGCGCTGCTTTGGGGCGGAGTTCACCACGACGACGAGACGCTCGCCCCGATGCGACCAGACACCGGCATAGAGGCCGTCTCTTCCCTCGGAGAGCAGGGAGAAGCGGCCGTCCATCACCGCTGGCGCTATGCGGCGCATCTCGGGCACCAGCGCCTTCAGGGCATCCCACTGCTCGGGGTGCTCAGGCAGAACCCAGGTGCCGTCGGCATAGGTGTAATAGAGAATCCCCTTGGCTCCGGCCAACAGCGCCAGGTAGGTCATCGCCCGGATCTCGGCGGGGGTGGGCGCGCGTGACTTTTCCCACGCGAATGCCTGCAGAATGCCCCATAGCGCCGTGCCCCAGCGGGATGCCTCCCGTCGCGCCCGCGACAAACTGTCGTAGACCATGCTGACCGGCGCGTTCGGGATCGGATAGGGGTCGGGCGCCAGGATGTCGGTGCCGCGCGCATAGGCCGCGTAGGCGACCGGGTTGGCGACAACAGTGTAAACGGGGTGGTCGGGATCAAGCTGCTTGAACTGGTCGTACGAGGCGGTCATCTTCGCGGGGCTGATGCCCCACAGGTCGGGCTCGTCGCCAGGATCCCAGCCCAGCACCGCCGGGTGAGAGCGGTAGCGCGCGATGACCTCCAGTGGGGGCGCGGTAAACTCAGTGACGACGTACACGCCGGCCTTCGCGCACTCGTCGAGGAACGAGCCGTACTCGTTCACCTCCATCGCCCGCGCATGCGCCGCATTGAAGCCGGCGGCCGCCAAGTCACGCAGCATTTCCAGCCGGTGGGGCAGCGGGCGTGACTGTGAGACGTGGTAGAACCCGAACGGGAAGAACGGCTTGCCCTCAACGAGGGTCACCCCGTCGCCGCGCAACGCCACGCGCGGCGAGTCATGCCTGAAGAAGCGCTCCGTCGCCGCCCCGACCTCACGGCCGCCGGCGCGCAGGCTCACCCGCAGCGTATGCTCGCCCCGCTGCAGCCGCCCCACCGGCAGGGAGAGAGGCAGCGCACGGCCGGACGCCGCGCACGAGCCAGCCCTGCGATCATCGATGCGGTACTCCAGGCGCAGGCCCTCCACCTCTGTGCCCAGATCGGGAAGCAGGCAGACCTCTACTTCAAGGCGCGATTGGCCAGGGTAGAGATGCCAACGCCTGAGGGTCACCCGCACCGGCGGGGGGATCTCCACCGGTGTCGGCCAGTCCAGAAGCGCCCGGCCGGACTCATCGGTTACCACGACACGGATAATCTGCTGGCCGCGCGCGGCCACCCGCAGCGGCAGCTCCAGCCGCGCCTCCTCGGCAGGGGTAACGCGCGCGGGCACGAGGGCGGGCATCTTTGCGGCGGCACCTGGCATCTCAGCTTGCACGCCGACCTTGAGCTCGCGCGGGCCCTCGCCGACATGGCGGATGCCAAGCCTCACCTTCGTCTCACCAGGGGCCAGTTCGCCCAGATGCAGGCGGGTCACCTCCAGGTCATGCCGCGCGGCCTGGGCATACAGCGCCAGGTTCTCCAGCATGGCCCGCGCCAGTGCCTGGCCCTGGGGATCCTTCAGGGAGTAGTAGCTGGTAGCAACGAGGAGCCCTCGCCCGACACGCCGGGTGAGCCAGAGGCTCTTGCCATCTCTGCAGGTGACGTGGGACTGCCAACCTTCGGGCCAGGAGTCCAGGTGAGCCCAGAGGTTCTCGCGAGCACGCAGCAGTGGGGCGAGGTCGTTGGGGACCGTCATTAGCGGGCCGCCGTCAACCGTGACAGCGCGGGCCTCGGGGTTCTGTTTGGACGCAGCAGCGCAGACGGCCGAAGCGAGCTGGTAGGCGTCCCCCAGTGTGTTCACCCACATGCTAAGGACGCTTGGGTAGCTGGCGTCAGTTACGAGGAGGACGCCACCGCCCTCGAGGTAAGCGAGCCACTGCGCGCGGAAGGCCGCCATGTCTTGCGGGCTCTCGTAGTTGCCCGTGGATGCAGAGATAACGAGGTCGAAGTCCTTCAGGCGAGCGGCAAGCTGTGCCGCCGCCGTGTTCTCGAAGCCCTCGTAGCGCCAGCCGAGGGCCGAGAGGGGAGCCTCGTACTCGCTGCGGAAGCTGTAGCCGCTGAAGGCGCTGTATACGACGGCAACCCGGGGCGTCGGCGTCGCCGGCGCGGTGGCTCCAAGCAGGGCAAGCAGCAAGGGTGTAGCGGTTTGCATGCCGTCCTCCCGGCCCCCGGTTCACCGCGAGGAGCGGGATCTCCTTCGCCCGCAGCCCCGCGTGGAGCGCCGTGGCCGCCCGTGCCCTGCCATGGCGTCCGAGTGCTCGGCGGACTCCGTGCCGGCGCTGACAGGGGAGAAGTGCGAGGTCCGCGTGGGGAAGGCCAGAAGGGGTCAGCGTGCCGGGATCCGCCAGGTAGGACTCCCACGCTCGCTGCCGAATGCAGGGTACCGGAGGAGGCCACCTTGCCGTACCTCGCGGTGCTGGCGGCGCTTGCTGGTCTTGCCGGCAGCCTTGCCCCGCGGCACTATCACGAACCGATCCTATGGAGCACCGAATCGCTGGCAGGCGCTGCCGTCGTCAACGACCTGCAGGCTGCCGCCTTGCGGGCCGCCGATGCGCTCCTCGGCGCCCCCTACCACTACGCCGGAGCCGGGCCGGGGCGCTGTCCCACCGGCGAGCATCCGGTGTGCACCGATTGCTCCGGGCTCGTGTCCTTTGCCTATGCGGCCGCCGGCGTGCCGCTGCCACACTCCTCGGCAGCGCTGGCGAACGTCGGCGAGGCGGTGCCGCGAGCGCAGTTGGCACCCGGCGACATTCTACTCTTCCGCTCGGACGGCAGCGAGAGCGGCCCGATCAACCACAGCGGCATCTACGTGGGCAACGGCCTCTTCATCCACGCGGGCAATCGAGGCGTTCGCCTCGATGACCTGGAGGGCCCTTACTGGGGCGACGCGCACCGCCCGCGCCTGCGCGCGATCCGCCGGATCTCGCGGTAGCCTGGGCTTCGCCGGTGGGGCTGGGAGATGCAGGCGCCGCTTCACCGCAAGCACGGCTGGTCGTGGGCACAACCGCCCGCGCCGCCGTTGGCGGACACCGGCACGAGGCAACGATCATGGAGCTGAGTTGGGAGGCGCCGCAAAGCGGCGGCGACCTCGCTTGCGGGCACCTGGAGCGCCTGGCCGAGCTGCTGGAGCGCGCGGTACGCGATGGGGAGGTTCCCGGTGCCGTCGCGCTCGTGGCACGGCACGGACACGTCCTGTTCCACCAGGCATTTGGCTGGGCGCAGCAGGTACCAGAGCGGGAGCCGATGCGCCTGGAGACACGCTTCGATGTGGCGTCGCTCACCAAGGTGGTGGCAACGACGCCGGCGATCCTGCTCCTGGTGGAGGAGGGCGTCTTGCGCCTTCAGGACCGGGTGGTGCACCACCTCCCCGAGTTCGCCGCGGACGAGGCAGCCGGCGAGCGAGAGCGGGTGGAGCTGCGCCACCTCCTGACGCACTGCTCCGGGCTGCCGGCCTGGCGGCCCTTCTACACGGCGGGGGAGTCGCTGTCGGAGCGGATGGCGGCCCTCTACGCTACGCCCTTGGTACACCCGGTCGGGCGCCACTTCGTCTACAGCGACGTCGGATTCCTGCTGCTGGGGGAGATCGTGCGCCGTGCTGCCGGCATGCCCCTGGACGAGTTCTGCCGCCGGCGGCTCTTTGAGCCGCTGGGAATGCACAACACCGGTTTCTGCCCACCGCCCGGAGATGCTGCCCGCTGCGCCGCCACTGAGATCTACGACGGCGTGGTCACCCGCGGCCGGGTCCACGACGAGAACGCGGCCGCGCTGGGCGGGGTGTGCGGGCATGCCGGCCTCTTCTCCACGGCGGCCGACCTGGCCCGTTACTGTCAGATGCTGCTGAACGGCGGTGAGTACGGCGGAAAGCGCCTCCTCAGCCCCTTAAGCGTGCGCTTGATGCTGTCGCCGCAGTCGCCCTGCCTGGGCAGCGCGCGCGGGCTTGGCTTTGACCTCCACTCTGCCTATGCCTCCATCCGTGGTGACCTGCTGCCGACCGGTTCGGGCGGGCACAGTGGGTTTACCGGCACCTCGCTTTGGATTGACCGCGACCTGGGGCTGTTCATCGTGCTGCTGACGAACGCGGTGCATCCCGACCGGGGCCGAACCGCCGTGCGCTTGCGCTCGCGGGTGAGCAACGTGGTGGCGGCGACGCTGGAACCGGCAGCGGCGGCCGTGCCGGACCGCGTGCGTGAGCCGATGCGGGTGGTGCCGGGCGCCGACGTGCTCCGTGAGGAGGCTTGCCGCCGGCTCCGCGGCCAGGCGGTCGGGTTGATCACCAACCACACCGGCCGCTGCGCGGATGGCACCCCAACGCTGGAGGTGCTGCGGCAGCATGGTATTGCGGTGCGGGCGCTCTTCAGCCCAGAGCATGGCCTGGCCGGCGTCCTGGACGAGGCGGTAGCCTCCGGGTATGATAAGCGCACCGGCCTGCCGATCCACAGCCTCTACGGCGAGACGAAAAGCCCACAGCCGGAGTGGCTTGCGGGCCTGGACACGCTCGTCTTCGACATCCAGGACATTGGCGCGCGCTTCTACACCTACATCACCACGATGGGCCTCTGCATGGGGGCCGCCGCCGCCCACGGCCTGCGCTTCGTCGTGCTCGACCGCCCCAACCCGATCACCGGCGGCCACATCGAGGGGCCACGGCTGGATCTGCGCTTCCAGAACTTTGCCGGCTACTACCCGATCCCGGTGCGCCATGGGATGACCGTGGGCGAACTAGCCCAGTGGATCCGCCAGGAGCGCGGCATCGGCTGCGAGCTGGAGGTGGTGCCGGCCTACGGATGGCGGCGCTCGCTGTGGTGGGACGGAACGGGCCTGGAGTGGGTGAACCCCTCGCCGGCGATGCGGTCGCTCACCGCGGCGACACTCTATCCCGGGCTGTGCTGCCTGGAGAACAGCAACCTCTCGGTTGGCCGGGGCACCGGCACGCCGTTCGAGGTGATCGGCGCGCCCTGGCTGGACGCACGCCGGGTGGCCGCCGAGATGAACGCGAAGGAGCTACCGGGCATCCGCTTCGTGCCGATCCACTTCACCCCGGAGCTGCGCATCTACCAGGGCGAGCGCTGCGGCGGCCTGCACTGCCTGATCACCGACCGCGAGGCGCTGCGGCCGGTAGCCATGGCGATCCACCTGGCCGAGGTGCTCCGCCGCGTCCATACCACGGCGTTCACCTTCGACAAGATGGACACCCTCGTCGGCACCGACCGCGTCCGCCTCCTCCTGGAGCAGTTCGCGCCCGCCGAGGTAATCACCGCCGAGTGGGTCAAGGACGAGCAAGACTTCGCCGCGGAGCGCGCGGCCTATCTGCTGTACGACTGAGCCGGCGGGCGAGGCCCCCTCACGCCGCGGCGAACACGTCCTCGAGGCGCTCGGCCGTCATCGCGCGCACACCCCACGCCACGAGCGTCTCGGGATCTGCCTCGGCCAGGCGCTGGCGTGTCGCCTCGTCCAATGGGCCAAACTTGGCCTCCAACTGCGCGGCGAGCAGCGCTACCCGGCCCTGCACCAGGCCTTCCTGCCGGCCCTTCGCTATCGCCCGTCTCTCGAAGCTGCTAACGTAAGGCACCGTTCCCTCCTTCGCTTCGCGCTCCAACTCCTCGTCAAAACTCAACTGCAGCTCCGCCGGGAGCGCGACCAACCAGTCGACCAGCCGGAACAGCTCCTCACGCTGCTCCTGGCTCAGTCCCAGGTCGCGTAGCCGCCGCACCGCATATCGCTTCCCCGAAAGCCGCCGGTGGGGGTCTTTCGCCGTCTCCAGGA
>JAAZEB010000154.1 GCA_012512505.1 Armatimonadota bacterium
CTCCCCCACCGGCCGCCACGACATCGCGGAAAATGGCCCATGCCAACTGCCACAAATGTAGAACTGATGCAGGTTCCAGCCGCTTACTGCACGCCCGGGTGTTGACAGTGCGCGTTTTATGTAGTACAATCGGCCCCTGTGCCGAGCGGCGGCCGGACACCCCTGAGTTGAGGGCACCAACCGCGAAAGGAGGACAGAAGCGGATGAGCTATTTGCGAACCGCAGCCCTAAGGCTTCTACTCCCCGCGTGCGTGCTTTGCCTGGTGCTGCCAGGCCTGGGACGTGCACAGAACGGGCAAGAGGGCGGCGAAGCAACCGCCATTCAGCCAACGACTATTCAGGTGGACGGCCAGACACTGGCCGTTCGCCTTGACAAGGGCACCGTTGCCGACGCGCTGCAGGCCGCCGCGGTGGAACTAGGAAGCGAAGACGAGTGCCTCCCCGAGCCGAACACGCCGCTGCGCCCGGGGCTGGCGATCACGGTTCACCGCGCGCTAACGCGCATCGTCACGCAAACACAGCGGATCCCCGCCGGCACCCAGGTGAAGCCCTCACACCGCCTGCGCGCCGGCATCACCCTGATCCAGCAGCATCCCCGCGATGGGGAGAAAGAGCTCACCTACCAGGTCACTTCCCGCAACGGCAAGATCCTCTCACGGCAGCTTCTCGGCAGCCGGGTGGTGCGGCCGGCCAGGGCCAAGGTGATCGTGGTTGGCGGCGGCCGCACGCGCCTTCCCTCGCGCAGCGGCTACTTCAGCGGCCGCCGGGTGATAACGATGGTCGCCAGCGGCTATCCGGCGATGGTCACCGGCACCGGCCGCACCTACCTTGGCATGAAGGCGCGCAAAGGCATCGTCGCCGTAGACCCGCGCGTGATCCCGCTGGGGGCACGCGTCTACGTGGAGGGCTACGGCGAGGCGGTAGCCGGCGACATCGGCAGCGCGATCAAGGGGAATCGCATCGACCTTTGCTTCGCCACTTTCCGAGAGGCAGTGCGCTACGGCAAGAAGAAAGTGAAGGTGTGGATCCTCTCCCGGTAGGGACAGGAGGGGCCCTCACCTCTCCGAGCGTGGTGCGCGCGCTGCTGCGGCGCCATCGGGTGCAAGCCCGCAAGGGCCTCGGCCAGAACTTCCTGGTCGACGCCAACGTGCTGGCCAAGATCCTGGCGGCCGCGGAGCTGACGCCGGATTCGCGCGTCCTGGAGGTCGGGGCGGGCATCGGAACGCTCACCCGCGAGCTGGCCCGCCACGCGGGCCGGGTGCTGGTGGTCGAGCTGGACCGGTCGCTGCGCCCCGTGCTCCAGGAAACGCTGGCCGGCCTGGAGCACGTTCACGTCGTTTATGGCGACGTGCTGAAGCTGGACCTGCCGGCACTGCTGACCGAGCACGGCTGCCCTCCGTGCTCGGTGGTGGCAAACATCCCCTACCAGATCACCTCGCCGCTGCTTGGGCTGCTGCTGGAGAACAAACGCTTCTTCCAGCGCCTGGTGCTGATGGTGCAGAAGGAGGTGGCGCAGCGCCTCGTGGCTCGCCCCGGCAGCAGCGAGTACGGCGCGATGTCGGTCTTCGTGCAGTACCACGCCGAGGCGCAACTGGTGACCACCGTGTCGCGCCACTCCTTCCTGCCGCCACCGAACGTCGACTCGGCGGTGGTGCGCCTCGATCCCCGTCCGGAACCGCCGCAGCCGGTGTCCGACGAGAAGCAGCTCTTCGCCGTGGTGCATGCCGCCTTCGCGGCACGCCGGAAGACGCTGCTGAACACCCTGTCGGGCGGGCTGGCACGCCCAAAAGAGGCGGTCGCCGCCGCCCTCCAGCGCGCCGGCATCGATCCGCAGCGCCGGGGCGAGACGCTTTCGGTGGCAGAGTTCATCACCCTGGCAGAGGCGCTGGGCAGCCCCGCGCCAGAACAGGCCATCGGGGAACAGGAGGCCCCATGAAGATCGGGATCCTCTCGGACACGCACGACCACCTGGAGAACCTCGCCCGTGCCATGCAGATCCTCAACGCGCGCGGCGTCGGGTTGGTGCTGCACCTGGGCGATTGGGTGGCGCCCTTCGTGCCGCTCTTCCTGGTGAAGACGGCGCCGGAGCCGCTGCGCTGCCCGCTGAAGGGAATCTTCGGCAACAACGATGGCGACCACTTCCTCTTCCTGCGGGTGCTTGCCAGCCAGCAGCTCGACGTGGAGATCGAGAAGACGGTCCTGTCGCTGGAGCAAGATGGGCGCAAGCTCCTCTGCTACCACGGCACTGAGCCGCCGATCACCGAGGCGCTGGTGGCCTGCGGGCAGTACGACGCCGTCTTCAGCGGCCACACCCACGGCGCGCTCGTCCGCCGGGTGGGGGCAACGCTGCACGTAAACCCCGGCTCGCTCGCCGGCATTCGCGGCGGTCTCCCCGGCGGCCCGGCCACCTTCGCCCTCTACGACACCACCACCAACGACGCCGAGATCCTGGACCTGAGCACGGCGCAGTAGTTGAGAGACAGTGTGACGCCCGATGGCTCGGGCACTCCGGCCAGTTCCCCGGGAGAGTAGCGGAGCGCCGCAGCGATGCGGCATCCCTGGCCGCCGATGCCCGATGGCTCGGACACTCCGGCAATCTCCTGGAGGAGTCACACCCCCTCGGCGTCGGAGACGCCTACCCTGAAAATGGCCTGTTTGCGGTCAGCCTCACTTCCGGATCGGCGGCGCCTCCTCACCCCTTCGGGGTGCGGGTCGGCTGCCTACCTCCCGGATTGGCGAGGGAGCCCCAGTTTCATCCTCTTGGCCGCCCGCCGGGCATAGAGGGCTTCTACGGCGAGGGCCGGCCACCCGTTCAGCCGCCCAACCTGGCCAGCAGGTCGCGGCAGTTGAGCACCTTCTCCACCAGGTCGAGCGGCACGTAGTAGTACTGGTTGCTGGCCTCGAAGCCGATGCGGGAATCGCGCGTTTGGATTGCGTAGAGGCGGCGGGCAAGGGCGATCTCGTCGCGCAGCACGCGCCGCAGCGTCTCCCGGTGTGAGGGCGCGTCTTCCGGCTTCGCGGTGGCCAGGGCACGCCGGGCGATCACGAAGCGCGCCTGGTTGGTGCAGCTCTGGAAGTGGATCGCTGCCGCCTCGGCTACCCGCATCTCCGCGGCCAACGCCTCGCGGCCGGCGGCCGTGCCCCGGCC
>JAAZEB010000021.1 GCA_012512505.1 Armatimonadota bacterium
GTGCTGAATGCCCTCTTCCCCAGCGGCATCCGCCTGCAGCAGGGTGGCGAAACGCTGTTCACAATCGGCGCCGATCCTGCCGGCGCCGGCCTGCGCCTGCGGCGCTGGGAGGGGGATACCCCCTTCGGCCGCTACCACCCGGTGGACGACGTCCTGGAGATCACCAGCCCCACGGTGCTCACGCCGGCGCTGCCGGGCGCCCCCGACGTGCTCCTGACCCGCGGCAGCCTCTCCCAGGGCGGCTACCTGATCACCGGCGCCGATGCCCAGGTGCGTGTCGGCGGGGTGCTGCTGCAGGCCGAGCGCGTGAGCATCCGACCGGATGGCAGCCTGGAGCTGGGTGAGGTCACCTTCACACTCAATGGCGCCCAGGTGCGGGCCGACCGCGTGATCATCGACTCCAGCGACGGATTCAGAGCCGAGGGAGTGGTGCTCCTTGCCGACGGCACCCAGGTGGAGGCCGAGAGCCTGGAGGTTGCCAATGGCACCGTGAGCTTCGGTCAGGCCATCCTCACCGATCCGTTCGGCAACCGCGTCACCCTCACCCAGGGCACCGTGAACGTCGTGGACGGGAAGACAGTGTTCACCGGGGTGAGCGACGCGGGGCAAACGATCAGCACCGAGGGCGGCCAGATCCTCTATGAGCCGGCGCCGGGGGTGCCGCTTCCCACCGGGCGCGGCGAGCGCCTGGGCGATGGGCAGGGGATCCGCTTCGCCACCGGGGCCGTCTCCAGCAGTCCGGGGGATCTCTTCGTCAGCGGCGGCCGCCTGGAGGTGGACGGCGGCGCCGTGAGGCTGGGCGTGGTGCCGTTTGCCGAGGTGCGGGTGGCGCCGGCCGAGGGCTACCGTCAGGACGTGCTCTCCCTCGACGCGCTGGTGCCGAACGAGGTGCTGGTGCTGCGGCTTGCCGCCGGCGGCTATGCCAAGATCCTGGTGCGCCTGGGCACCAGCGCCGAGGAGCTCCTGTTCGACTGGGTTTACAACCCGGAGGGCGCGGCGCTCACCCGGGCGCGGCGGTGGCCGTCGCGCGCGCAGGTGGCCTACGAGGCCAAACTCTACAGCCGGGAGGCAACGGGGCACCAGGCGTTCTTGCAGGGAGGGACGCAGACGCTGGCGGAGGTGCGCGTGGAGTCGGCGCGCAACCTGGGCAACGGCGCCGCGCTGGAAGCCTACCTGGCACCGCGCCTGAGCACCGACCGGCAGGTGAACCGCAAGAACGCCACGATGGACCGCTTCGGCGTGCGCTACTTCCAGCCGGGGCAATACGAGGTGAGCCTGGGAGACCTCTCCGGCGAGTTCACCCCCTACACGCTGAACCAAACCCTGCTGGGGTTGGTGGGGTGGCGCAGCTTTCCCATCGGCCCGGTGGGCACGGCGCGCCTCAGCACCGCCATCGGCCCGCGCTGGCGGCCCGGCGCCGGCCTGCGCGTCGATGGGTGGGTGACCGGCCTGCGCCTGGCGACCGACGAGATCCGCGACCTGGGGCCCCTGCTGGAAGATATGACCTTCGGCCTGAACGTGGTGAAGGCCTACCGCGGCAAGCAGGAGCGCGGCGACTACCTGGCGAGCACGATCTTCAGCGTGGACGCGGCGCTGCGGACGCGCGGCGGCCTCGGCCTGCAAGCGGAGTACGCCTTCTCGCGCTCCGACGACACCGTCCGCATCCGCAAGGGGGAGGCGTTCCTGCTGAGAGGCGCCTACCGGCTTGGCCCGGTGCGCTTGATCATGGACCGCGAGCGTGTCGGCAGCCACTTCGTGACGGTCAGCGGCACGGCGATCAATGACCAGGAGCGCACCAACGTGTGGCTGCGTTTCCGGCCCAACCAGTGGTTCAGCGCCAACTTCAACCTCTTGCACACGCGCGACAACCTGGATGACGCCAAGCCGTACACCACCGAGATGACCACTCCGCGCTACGGCTTCAGCATCACCCCCTTCTATCCGCTGCTGCGGGGCGGCTTCTTGCGCAACCTCACCTTCGACTTGCTGCTGCGCACCACGCTGCGCGCCAGCGACGACGCCGCCCGGAGTGTGGATCGCAAGTACCGCACGCTGTCGCTCTCGCTCATCCAGCGCATGGGCGACTTCACCCTGATCGCCGGGCGTGACGAAACGCGCGACCTGGACGCCACGCCAACCGGCATCAGCCGCCGCGGCTGGGCCAACGACCTGAGCCTGCGCTGGCGCCCCCAGCACCGCTTCTTGCCGTTCCCCATCTCGCCGGTCGTTGGCTTCCGCAGCGGGCGAGATACTTACCTTGGTGGCCCCAGCGGCGTGGTCTCCAGCCGCCTCAACTCGCGGCGCATCGGCCTGGCGATCGGCGATTACGACTCGCTGGCGGTGGAGTTGGGCTACGAGCTGCTCGATAACCACCGCACCGACCTGGGCGGCTACGACCGCCGCGTGCTGAACATCGACCTAACCCGGGCGCTGGACGCGGAGGGAACCCGCACGGCCGGCCTCTCCTATCGCCTCCTGAGCAACGAGCAGGAGAACGGCGCCCGCCAGTATACCGAAGGTCAGCTTACCGGGAGCATCCGCCAACAGTTCTGATCGGGAGCGCCGGCAAGGTGGATCGCGGGGTGGGCGGCCCCCCGCGCCCGGCGCGGCGCTGAACGGCCGCACCATGAGCCGGGTGCGCTACAGAGGAACGGAGCATCGTAGTGAAGCGCGTTTTCCCAAACGCGGGCACGGATTCGGGCGAGCCGCGTGCCGGCCGGCCGGTGCTGCTGGCAGGGCGGCGAGGCGGTCGCTGCTTGCTGGTGGCCGGGGTGGTCGTGGGCCTGGTGACGGCCTGCCGCGTGGGAGGAGAGCGCGGCGAGCAGCCGGCACCACCGCCTGCCAATGGGGGCGCAGCGGCCACCACGACCGAAGCGCTGGCGGCGCGCCTGCTGGAAGAGCGCTACCACCTGCCGGAGGGCGTGGTGGCGCAGGCACAGCGGGAGGGCAGCAGCCTGGCGGAGATTCTGGTGGCGGCCAACCTGAGCGCGCGCGCCGGCCGCCCGCTCGTGGCGGTGCTGCAAGCGCGGCAGCAGGGCCAGGAGTGGCAGGCCATCGCCAGAAGCTATGGCCTGCCGGAGGAGGCGCTTACCCAGCCCGCCGCGCCCGCGCTGCCGCCGGCCGATGAGGCGCGCTTCCGCGCCGTGCTCGAACAGCAGTTCCGCCTCCCGGAGCTGACGGTGGCGCAGTTGCGCCGCGATGGCTTCTCGGTGGTCGAGATCCTGGCGGCGGCCGCGCTCACCGGGGGCGGGCCGGACGCGGTGCGCGCGCTTCTCTATGGCGCCCGGCAGGGGCACGGCTGGCAGCCGGTGCCGGGCAGCCCGGGGGCGCGCCCCCAGAACACAGCTCGGCCCGAGGGAACGACGGCGGACGAAGTGGCGCCTTACCTTCGCGCCCTCCTCACCGACTACTACGGCCTGCCGGCCGCGGAGGTGACCGCCGCGGCGGAGCAGGGCCTTCCCTGGAGCGACCTCCTGGTGGCCGCCAACGCGGCTGCCGGCAGCGGCCGCCCGTTCGCGCGGGTGGTCTCCTGGCGGGCTGAGGGCCTCGGCTGGTCCCAGATCGAGCGGCGCCTTGGCCTGGATGCTGGCGGTGCCCTGCGCCTGCACGCGCCAAAGAAACGCTGAGCGGAGAAGGGTGGATCCAATGAAACGGGCCATAGTGGCACTCCTGATCCTCTCCGGGCTGCTCCTCACCTGGAGCACGATCCGGGCTCAGCCGGTCGTGCGCCTGACCGACGGCGTGCTCTCGCCCGCCAGCGGTCTGCCGGGGGGGTTCACCTTTTCGGTGACCTACTGGCACGAGGACGGCACGCGCCCGGTGGCGCCGGGCGTGCAGGTGGCGGTGGTGGATGTCGACTCCGGGGCGCCGGCGCCGGGCTCCCCATTCACCCTCGCCACGACCGACGAAGAGGGGACCGATGGCACCCGCTACACGGCCACGGTGACGCTGCCGGCCGGCCGCTATCGGCACACGTTCACCGCCTCCGACGGGGCCGAGGTGGCTACCCTCGGCCCGAACGAGGGGCCCTTCGTCAACACGCCGCCGGTGCTCTCCGCCGCCAGCGTGAGCCCGGCCACCGGCGACGCCACCACTTACTTCCGCTTTGCCGTGACTTACCAGGATGGCGACGACCAGCCGCCGTTGCTGGTGGAGGTGGTGGTAGACGACCAGCCGTACACCCTGACGCGGAGCGACACCACGTCCTTCGCCGTCGGGTCGGTCTACCGGATCGATCTGCCGCTGCCGCCGGGTCTGCACCGGCACTACTTCCGCGCCAGCGACCGCCTGGGGATGGTGGCCGTCTTTCCCAGCGAAGCGCCGCTGGAAGGCCCGGCCAACGGCGCTCGCTTCACCGGCACGGTCACCCTGGCTGACAGTGGCGAGCCGGTAGCGAACGCGTCGGTTTACTCCTCCACGGCCTCGGTGCGGACCGACGCCCAGGGCCGCTACGAGGTGTTCGGCCCGGCCGGCACCTACGACCTGTGCGTCGAGCCGCCGGCCGGGCAAAACCTGTTGGGCCAGCAGTTCCCGGTCACCGTGGCGGTGGGGGACCAGGTGACGCACAACTTCGCGCTGGCCGCCGGAGGAACGCTGACAGGGATCGTCACCGCCGAGGGAGAGCCACTGCCGGGGGCGATGGTGAACGTCTCCTCCCTGGAGGGCTTCTTCTTCGCCAGTCAGACCACCGACGCGACCGGGCGCTACACGGTGGAGCGGCTACCGAGTGGCCAGGTGCTGCTGGCGGTCTATCCGCCGGAGGGGCGCAACCTGGTGCCGGAGTCGCAGGTGGTGACAACCATCCAGGGCGCGACCGTGACGCGGGACGTGGCGCTGCCGCCAGGGGCCGTGCTCCAGCTTCAGGTAACCGACCCGGCCTCCGCGCCGCTGGCCGGCGCCGAGGTGGTGGTCACCGGCACGGAAGTCTACCGTGCTGCAACCACCGACGCGGCCGGACAGGCAACCATCGACCGGCTGGTGGCGGGAACCTACCGGGTGTCCGTGTCGCCGCCCGGCAACCGACCGGAGCTGCGCGCGCAAGAGCTGAACGTGACCCTGGCGGCCGGGCAGACGCTGCCGTGCGCGTTCACGCTGGCTGCCGGCGGTATCCTGCGCGTCGTGGTGAGGGATGAGGCCGGCGAGCCATTGGAGGGCGTCCGCGTTACGGCGAGCGCCCTCGGCGGCGGCCTCTTCCTCGAACGCAGCACCGGTGCCGATGGCGGGTACTCCTTCCAACTCTCGCCCGGAACCTATCGCTTGGAGGCCTCCGGCCCGACGACGCTGCTGCCGGCCGCGCACGCCGGTGTGGTGGTGACCGAAAATAGTACCACCACAGTGGACCTCCAGCTCCGGCAGGGTGGGGTGCTGCGGGGCGTGGTGACCGACCACGCCGGCGCCCCGGTCGAGCGCGCCTACGTCACCCTCTGGCTGGACAACTGGGACTACCGCGGTGTCTACACCGACAGCGACGGCGCCTACTTGCTGGAGGGCATCCCCGAAGGGCACTGGCGCCTGGATGTAGACCCGCCCTCTGAATCGTCCAGTCTGGGCTGTTGGCACGATTTCGTCACTCTCACCGCCGGCCAGACCACCCGCCGCGATGTCGTGCTGCCGTTGGGATCGTTTATCCGGGTGACGGTTACCGACGCCACCGGTCCTGTGGGGGGAGCGCGGGTGTTCGTTTTTCCGGGCGGATACCCCATCTGGACGACCGACGACGGCGTTGCCACCATTGGCCCGCTGGAACCCGGAACCTACCGCGTGGAGGTGAGCGCGGGGGAAACGGGCGGCCTCCTGCCGCAGCGGCACTCGGGAATTGTCGTCGCCGCCGGGCAGACGGTCGAGGTGGCGGTGCGGCTGCAGCCGTCTGGCTCGCTCACGGGCACGATCCGCGATGTGAACGGCCAGCCGGTCGCGGGGGCGTCCGTCACTCTGAATGGTCCGGCCTATGTCAACACCCACACCGGTGCCGATGGAACCTACCATTTCGCGTCCCTGGCGCCGGGCCGCTATGAGATCCGCGTCAACCCGCCGAGCGACGCCGCCCTGCTGACCAACTACGCCACGTTCTTCCTGTCCGCCGGCGAGGAGGCCACGCGCGACCTGGTGCTGCCTCCCTCGGGCGTCCTGGAGGGAAGGGTACTCGATCCTGCCGGCGCGCCGGTGGCGGGAGCCACCCTCTACCTGAGCGCGGTCGACCAGGGGCTGCACACCATGACCACCAGCGGCAGCGACGGCCGCTACCGGCTGGTGGGGATTACAGACGGCATCTACGACCTCACCGCCGAGCCGCCCGCGGGTCTCCGCGCCGTCGCGGCGACCGCCAGCGGGCTGGCGATCCGCCCCGGCCCACCGGTGGAGCGAGACCTTCAACTCGGCCCGGCCGGCAGCCTTTCGGGCATCATCCGCGGGCCCGATGAGCGGCCGGTGGCGGCGCTGGTCACGGTGCGCTACACGCTACACTACGCGGAGCGCAGCGAGCAGGTCTCCACCGGCAGCAATGGACGCTACACCTTCGCCCAACTGCCGCCCGGCATGGTGACCCTGGAGGTGGAAGGGCCGGCGAGCACCCTCCAACAGACGATCCCGGGTATCCCCATCAGTGCCGGCGCGGAGACTACCCGCGATGTCACTTTGGCCGCCGCCCCGGGCCCTGCCACCGTGCGCGCCGTGGTGACGCTGGACGGGGTGCCGGTGTCGGGCGCCGTCGTGATCCTCTACCGCGACGACGTTTCCGTCGCGTCGTCCTCCACTAATGACTCCGGCACTGCCCTGCTAAGCGGGCTGTCGGCGGGCCACTATCGCCTGGAGGTCTGGCCCTACGGGGAGCCCACTGCTCTGGATGCCGAGGTCGGCGGGATCGTCGTGGCCGAGGGGGAGACGGTGGTGGTGCCGGTGGCCCTCGTGGCCGGCGGTACGGTCACTGGCACCGTCCGCGATAGCCTGGGCCGGCGCGTGTCTGAGGGATGGGTGTACCTGCGCGCTGCCGCGTCCTCGTGGTCGGAGGGCTTCACCTATCTGCAGTCGGACGGCAGCTTCCGTGTCGTCGGGGTTCGCCCGGGCGTCTACGACCTGGTCGTTACCCCGTCCGACAGTTCCGGGGTCGCCGGCAAGCGTGTCTCCGGCATCGCCGTGAGCGCCGGCCAGACTACTCACACCGACCTGGTGCTGGGGCAGGGCGCCACCCTTCGCGGCGTCGTCCGCGACGCCCGCGGCATGGCGCAGGCCAATGTGAGCGTCTGCCTGGAGAGCCCGGACTTCCAGACCACGGTGATGACGGATCGTGACGGCACCTACGTCTGCACCTTTGTCGCCCCGGACACCTACCGGGTGTGGGCCGAGCCGTGGTACAGCAGCAACCTGCTCGCGTCGGAGCCCCAGAGCGTGTCTCTGGCGGAGGGCGCCACGGTCGAGCACGACATCGTCGTTCCCTTGGCGGGCGCCCTCGCGGGCCGGGTGGTGGACAGCCGCGAAGCGGGGATTCCCAACGTTCAGGTGGCGCTCTCCTCGGCGACCGACTGGGCCACCATTCTGACGGATGACCAGGGCTACTACCGGTTCGAGGGGCTGCGGGCGCCGCAGGTGAGCGTGACGTTCACGGCGCCGGACCGCCTGAACCTGATACCCGTGCGGTTGGCGAACGTTGCCCTCACCGGCACTCCGGTGACCCAACTCGATGTGATGCTGCGCGAAGGCGCGACTCTCACCGGCGTGGTGACCTACCGGGGGATGCCGCTGCCGGAGGCGTCGATATCGCTGGATGGGCCGACGGACGGCTCGCCCCAGGTGAAGACCGATGCCGAGGGGCGCTACACCCTCAACCGCCTGTCGCCGGGAGTCCACTGGTTGGTGATCACCCCTCCCAGCGAGAGGGCGCCAGAAGCGGCGTTCCAGCAGTTCTGGGTGGAGGTCGGCCAGCCGGGCACCACGCTGGTGCGCGATGTCGCGCTGCCAGAGGAGGGCGTGATCACCGGGCAGGTGTTCGATGCTGCGGGGAAGGCCCTGAGCGACGCCCTGATCCAGGTGGAGGACGAGCATGGGCGCTGGCGCGACAGCCAGAGCCTCGACAGCGATGGCCGCTTCCGCTTCGGCCACCTGCCCACCGGCCGCTACCGGCTGGCTGTGTTTCCCAGTCAGAGCATGGACCGGAACCTGCTGCCCCTCACCCACGCCGACGTGGCGGTGACCGCGGGCGCGGTGACCCACCTCACGCTCACCGCTACCGAGGGGGTGCGCCTCGCCGGCCGGGTGACCGACACGACCGGGCAGCCGGTGTTTGGCGCGAGCGTGACCGTGTACTCGGCGTGGCAGCACCAGGCGAGGGCTACAACCGACGCCGAGGGCGCCTATGTGCTCTCGGGCCTGCCCACCGGGACCTATAGGATCGTCGTGGACCCGCCGCCCGGCCGCAGCCTGGCCGCGCAGTCCGCCAACAACGTTCTGCTTCACTCTGGCACGACGACGCGCGACTTCGTGCTGCCCCCACAGGCCACCCTCACCGTGCGCGTCGTCGACGGCGCGGGCAACCCGGTGGCCTCCGCCCGGGCGACACTCACCTCCGCCGACCTGAATGCCCCCAGCAGCCGCGACCGGATGAGCAACCTTGATGGCGTCATCCAGTTCATCTCGCTGCCAGGCGGCCTGTATGATTTGCTGGTGGAACCGCCGGCCGTCGCCTCGACGCCGCTGCTGCCCCAGCGACGCAGCGGCATTCGCGTGGCGCCCGGCGCGTCGGTCACCCTGGAGCCGCTGGTGCTCGAGGCCAGTGGTTCCCTGGCCGGCCGGGTGGAGACGCCGGACGGTGCCGGTGTGCCCGGGGTGCGTGTCATTGCCCGCGGCCACGACGCGGAGAGGGAGGCCTTCACCGATAGCGACGGCAGCTACCAGATCGACGGACTGCCGCCCGGATCCTGCTGGGTGGAAGCGCAGCCAGACCCGGCGACCGGCTGGATTGGCTCCAGCGTTGCCGGAGTGGTGGTGGCTTCCGGCAGCGTCGCTCACCAGAACCTGCGACTGCTGCCCGGCGGGCGGTTGTCCGGACAGGTGACCGACGGCACCGCGGCGGTGGCGAGCGCCCGGATCGTGGCCCGCGGCCTGACCGGGCTCCCGCACAGCACCTACAGCGGCGCCGACGGCCGCTTTACCCTCGTTGGCCTGCCGCCCGGAACCTACACGCTGGAGGTGACGCCATCGGCCGCCAGCGGGCTGCTGCCGACCAGCATTGCCGGCATCAGCCTCACCGCCGGCGGTGAGGCGACGCGCAGCGTGGTCCTGGCGCGGGGTGGCGCCCTGACCGGCGTCGTTCGCGGGCCTGGCGGCCGGCCCGTGCCCTATCCCTCGGTCATGCTGTACCAGCACGGCCAGCCGCTCACGTCGGTGGAAGGCAATTGGGACGGCAACTTCACCGTTTCCGGGTTGCGCGCGGGCCTCTACGAGGTGGTAGTGGTGGGGCAGGGCGAAGGTGCGCCCGAGCTGAGAAACGGCCACGGCGGCGACAAGACGGCCGTGCCTGGGCCGGCGGTGCTTCCCAACGTCGCCATCACCTTGGGGCAGACCACGCCCCTCGAGGTGACGCTCAGCGCGGGCGGGGTGCTGGCGGTGACCGTCCAGGACGCGAGCGGCAACCCGGTAGAGGGCGCCCACGTTGGCCTGGAGTATACCGAGCCGGCACTGTTCGCCGGGGCGGTGGGCGGCGCCGTGACCGATAGCAACGGGCAGGCGTGGCTCCGCATGGTGGAGCTGCCCTCGATGGATTACTGGCCGATGGGTCTCCCCACCGGCGCCTGTAACCTGCGGATCGAGCCGCCACCCTACCGCAACCTGATGGCGCAGCGGGTCGATGGCATCGGCATCGTGGCCGGGCAGGAGACGCCGCGGACGGTCACTCTCGGCCAGGGGGCGGAGCTTCGGGGGCGCATCACCGATGCCGCCGGCACCGGCCTGGGGCACCTGACGGTACAGGTGTGGGGAACCAGCCGGTCGAGCGATGGCCAGAGCGCGTCTGCCCAGACCGACAGCACCGGCGCCTACCGGTTCGATTCGCTCGTGCCGGGCACCTACACCCTCTCGGTGTCTCCCGATGCGTCTCACCGGGGCTTCCTCCCCAAGAGCGTGCCGGGACTGGCCGTCTCGGCCGGCACGCCGCTCGTACGTGACCTCGTTCTCGAACGGGGCGCCGTGGTGACCGGTGTGGTGATCGACGCCCGTGGTGCCCCGCTGGCGGAGGCGGTGGTGCGCCTGACCTCGTTGGCCCCCAACGCCACTGACTTCGACGGTGAGACGGAGACCGACGCGGCTGGCCGCTACCTGATCAGCCCGGTGCCGCCCGGGGAGTACGAGATCACCGCGCAGGCGCCGCCTTACCATAACCTGGCGGTGTACAAGGCCCGCCTCACGCTGACGTCGGGGCAGGAGCTCACCCAGAACCTCCAGCTTGCGGCCGGCGCCGTGATCGAGGGGCTCATCCAGGATGAGGAGGGCAACCCGGTCGCCGGCGTCTTGGTGTATACGCTGGGGCACGCCGACCACACTTCCTCCTCGGACAGCAGCGGCCGCTACCGCCTCGAGCAGTTGTCGGCCGGCACCTACGACCTGCACGTGGAGCCCACCGATGACATGCGCTACCTGGCGCAGGCGCTCACCGGCGTGACGGTGGCGGCGGGCGAGACGGTCACCCGCAATCTGGTGCTGCGCCGGGCGGGCGAGATCCGGGGGCGCATCACGACGGCCGATGGGCAGCCGGTCGCCGGCGCCAGTATCGATGTCGGCATCCAGACCTGGCAGACGGTGCAAAGCGACAGCAACGGCGCTTACCACGTTGCCGGCGTGCCGCCCGGGCCGCGGACGGTCAAGGTGGTGCCGCCCGCCGGCTCCGGACTGCTTCCGGCCACCCGCGAGGGCGTGCCGGTGATCGCCCGGCAAACCGCCGTGGCCGACTTCACCCTGGCGGCCGCCGCCACCCTCACCGGGGTGGCGCTCGACACGCGCGGCGTTGGCGTCGCCGGGGCGATCGTCTCGGCTCTCCGATCCGAGCGGGGCGCGCCGGCGATCACCGCGCCGGGCGACTCCGCCGGCTACTACCGCCTGGATCTGCCTCCCGACCGCTATGATGTGACGGTCCAGCCTGCCGCGGCACAGGCCGGCCTCCTGCTGCCCGCCACCCACCACAACGTGGTTCTGGGCGCGGGCGAGACGCGAGTGCTCGACTTCACCCTGGCCGATGGCGGCGCCATCGAGGGCCGGGTTCTCGATTCGGATGGCCAGCCGCTGCCGGGCTTCGTGACGGTGCAAGGGGTGGCTCCAGACGCCTACGGGGCGCCCCAGTTTGGTGCCTTCACGCGCGAGGTTCCTCTTGGCGAGGATGGGCGCTACCACGTCCCCGGCATCCCAGCCGGCAGCTTCACCGTCACGCCCACCATCGTGACGCCGGTGCCGCCGGTGCCTCAGCGCGCGCAGGTGACCGTTGCCGCCGGACAGACGGTGGAGCAGAACTTCACCCTGGCCGCCGGCGGCGTGCTTGAGGGACGGGTATCCGACCCCGAGGGCACCGCCGTGATGGCGTCCGTCGCCGTGGGGCGCCCCGGGCAACCGCCTTCGGAGTGGCGCGAAACCACCACCGACGCCGGGGGCCGCTACCGCGTCGCGGGCCTGGCACCCGCTGAGGACTACCAGCTCCGTGTCACGCCGCTCGCCGGCAGCCCGCAGTCGGCCGAACGGACGGTGGCCGTGGTGGCCGGCGAGACGACGCTGGCCGACATCGAGCTGGTGGTCGGAGGCGTCCTGGAAGGGCGCGTCAGCGTGGGCGGCACCCAGCCGGCACCGGGGGCGCGGGTACTCCTCTCCGGCCCGGCCCAGCGCGAGGGAGAGACCGACAGCTACGGTTATTACCGCTTTGCTGGTCTTCCCCCCGGCACCTACGCGCTGAGTGTAGACCCGGCGGTGGAGACGGCGGCGGTGGGCCAGGTGGTGGACGAGATTCCCATCACCGCGGGCGCGGTGGTGACGCGCGATGTCTCGCTGGCAGCCGCCGGCCGCATCACCGGGATCGTCACCGACTCGGCGGGGCAGCCGGTTGCCGGTGTCTCGGTGATGATCTATGGCGCCGGCCGACCGACCGAGTGGTACTCCTTCTACGGAGGCCGCCAGGAGCGTGCCCTGGCCACCGGCGGTGACGGATCGGACGCGGGCCATCGGGCACGCCTGCGGGCGCGCCTCTCCGGGGACGGACACAGCTACTGGGGGGCGGTAACCACTGGTGCCGATGGCCGGTTTGCCTTTAGCTCGCTGCCGACCGGCCACTTCCGGCTGGTGACCGATGCCCCGGCGATGGGCGACCTCGGGCCGGGTGCCGTCGACGTGGACGTGACGGTGGGCCAGGAGGCGACGGCGACGGTGGTACTGCCACCGGGCGCCCGGGTATCGGGCCAGGTGCTAGGCGCCACCGGCGCTCCCCTAACGGGCGTGACGGTGCAGCTTAGCGGACCGCTCACCTACGCTACCACCGCCACCGACGCCGAGGGCCGCTTCAGCTTCGCTCGCCTCGGCCCCGGCACCCATGATCTGGAAGTGCTGGCCCCGTATGGGGAAGGCTCCGGGTCCCGGCGCGTGACGCTGGAGGTGCCGGAGGGGGGCACGGTGGTCCAGGACGTGCTGCTGCAGGCCACCGGCACGATCACCGGCGTGGTCACCGGGCCGGAGGGGCCGCTGGCCAACGCGCGCGTCCGCATCAGCGGCCACTATTACGACGACAGCCGCGCGACCGGCCCGGATGGCTCCTATCGCTTCGAGCACCTGGCGCCCGGCGTCTACTCCCTGGAGGTGACTGGGCCGCGCGACGCCGGCCTCAACGGAGCCACCGCGGATCTCAACCTGGCGCCGCTTCAGACGCTGCGGCACGACTTTACCCTCCCCGTGGCCACCGGCTCGGTGTCGGGCCGCGTGCATTTCACCGGCACGCAGACGGGCCCCATCCTGGTGGGCCTCTTCGAGGCGCTGCCCACCTACGCGGAGGAGACCGGCATCGGCCACTACTCAGCAGCAGGGCGCGGCCGGAACGCGCGCACTCGCGGCTGGGCCGCCATCACCGAGGCGGTGGCGGGCACCGAGGGTCCGCTGGCCCAGACGACGATCGCCGCCGCCGGTCCCTTCACCCTCAGCCGCGTGCCCGATGGGCAGTACCACCTGCTGGCGGTGCTGGATCAGAACGGGAACGGCCAGGTGGACCCCGGCGAGCCGACGGGCAAGCACGGCCAGCCGAACGCCGTCTTCGTGACCGGCGGCGCCGCGGTAACCGGTGTTGACATCACCCTGCGCCTGCCGTTCGCCGCGCCGCAGCTCGCCGCCGGCCACGCTGCCCCGCGCCAGGTGGCGCCCGGTGCCAGCGTGCGGTTGCGCGTGCAGGCCACCGGCGCCCAGTCGGTGGCCGCCGAGGTGCGCGATGCTGAAACCGGCGCCTCCCTTGGCACGATACCGCTGCTGGACGACGGCACGCACGGCGATGGCGCCGCCGCCGACGGCCTCTACGGCGGTACGTTCGTGGTGCCGGCCGGCGCCCCGCGTGACTGCACGGTGGACTTCATCGCCGCCGATGAGCAGGGCAACCGCGTCATCGCCGCCGCTGCCGCCGGCTTCGCCACCGCCCCGTTCACCCCCGGGGCCGAGGTGCTGTTCCTGAGCGTCAATGCCGACCGTCACCTCCTGCGGGTGGATCAGCAAGGCAACACCGAGACCGGCCTGGCGATAGCGCCCTCCGAACGCCTCTCCGTGGAGCGCTACTACACCGACGCGCTGCGCGTCGCCGGCCGCCGCTTCGACGTGTGGCGCACCGTGTGCCGCGGGCCGGTGGATCCGGCGACGCTGATGGCCTACGCCGGGGCGAACCAGGCGGTGGTGATCGCCTGGCCCTACGCCGAGGCGAGCGACGCGGTCTTCACCGCCAGGGAGGCGATCGTGCAGTTCCTCGAGGCAGGCGGTCGCCTGTTCCTCTCGGGGCAGGACTTCGGCTGGAGCGCCGAGGGGAACGACGGGAGCCGCTTCGACGTGCTCTTCCGCCAGTATCTGCACGCTGGCCTCGTCTCCGACTACGGCTCGTTTGAGCTGGAGGGCCGCCCGGCCGACCCACTGACGGATGGACTGCGCTTCCGCGTCAGCGGGGGAGACGGCGCCAACAACCAGGAGAGCCCCGACGCGATCGTGGCGCTCCCGCCGGCGCAGCCACTGCTCTTCTACCTGAGCAGCGCGGCGGCCCACACCCGTGCGGCCAGCCGCCTTCCCGGGGCAGCGCGGGTCTCCTTCCCCGTGGCGCCGCGCCGCCCCGGGCGTGCCTTCTCCGAGAACGGCGACGAGCCGCTCTGCGGTGGCCTGCGCGTCGATACCGGCCACTATAAGGTGGTCTACCTGGCCTTCGGACTGGAGGCAGTGGCCGATGCCGGCCAGCGCGCCGGCCTGCTGGCGCGCAGTCTCGACTTCCTCCTGGAGCCGGTGTCGCCCGCTGGGCAGATCACTGCCACCGCCGATCCGGCGGCCCTTCCCGCCGATGGCACCGCCGAGAGCCTCCTGACGGCGACCCTCACCACCGCGACGGGCGCGCCCGTTCCTGACGGCACGCTGGTGAGCTTCCGCGGACACAACGCGTCTGTTCCCGCCAGCGCCCGCACGGCCGGCGGTAAGGTGAGCGTGCCGGTGCGCGCCGGCGAGCGCGTCGGGGCGATGGCCGTGGCCATCACCTCCGGCGCCGCCTCCACCACGGTGACGATCAACGGGGTGGCGCCGGCACCCGCCGTCCGCAGCGCCCATAGCCGGAGCCGTACCAGCGTGGAGGTGGTCTTCGACCGGCCGATGGACCCGGCAACGGCAGCGAACCCGGCTAACTACGCCTTCAGCCCCGCGCTGGGCGTTACTGCTGCCGCGCTTGCCGAAGATCCCAGCCGGGTGATCTTGACCACCGACAACCAGTTGGAGGTCCTTTACACGCTGACGGTGAGCGGCGTGCTGGATGCCACCGGGCGCCCCCTCGGCGTCCTCAACCGCGCGAGCTTCCTCGGCACCGGGCCGGCGCTGACGGTGGCGGTGAGTGCGTCGCCAGCCCGGATTATTGCCGACGGGACGGACGCGGCACACCTCACCATCACGGTGACGGATGCCGATGGCCGCCCGGCGGCGGATGGAACGACCGTCCAGCTCTCCACCAGCCTGGGAACGCTGGCGGCCACCAGCCTGACCACCACCGGGGGCTCCGCCACGACCACGCTCACCGCGAGCACGACCGGTACCGCGGTGGTGACCGCCCAGGTGGGCCAGGCCAAGGCAACGGCCAGCGTGGAGGTGCTCGCCGCCGGGCCGGCGTCGATCACCCTGGAGGCGCTGCCGGCCCAGGTGCCCGCTACCGGAACGCACACCGCCTCGCTGAAAGCGACGGTCGTCGACGCCCTGGGACGCCCGCTGAACGGCGTTCCGGTGACCTTTGAAACCGACCTGGGCACCGTGGCCCCGGCCACGGCGAACACGAGCGAGGGCGTTGCCACCGCCGCCCTGCGCGGCACCACCGTTGGCACCGCCACGGTGACGGCCTCCGCCGACGGGCTCTCCGCTACGACCACCGTCGTGTTCACCGCGCCCACGGAGGTCCATTCGGTGACGGTGACGGCCCAGCCGACGACGCTCCCCGCCGATGGCACGAGCACCGCGACGGTGGTCATCACGGTGCGAGACGCGTCCGGCAAGGAAGTGACAACGCCGACGGCGGTCGAACTGAGCGCCAGCACCGGCAGTATCCCGGCCACCGCCACCACGACCAACGGACAGGTTGAGGTGGTCTACCGGGCCGGCACCACGCCTGGCACGGCGACGATCACCGCCATGGCGGGGGGAGTCACCGGGCAGGTGGAGATCACCCTGGTGAGCCCCACCGCTCCCGCGCGGGTGACGGTGGTGGTGGAGCCGGCCACTCTGCCCGCGGATGGCATCAGCACCGCCGCGGTCACCGTGGAAGTGCTCACTGTTGGCGGGACACCGGTGCCGGACGGCACCAAGGTGCAGCTTAGCGCCAGCGGCGGCACAATCGCGGCGAGTGGCACCACTACCGGCGGGCGCTTCACGACCACCTACACCGCCGGCACCACGCCCGGCACGGTGCTGGTGGCCGCCACCGCCGGGGAGGTGACCGGCACCGCCGAGCTGACGCTGACGGCGGGCACCACGGTACAGGGCACTGTCATCCTGCCGGCGGGCGTCTCGCTGCCGCCGGGCACCGTGGCGGAGCTGCGCGACGCGGCGGATCACACGCTGGCGTCCACGCCGGTGGCCCCGGATGGCCACTTCCGGCTGACTGCCGAGAACCCGGGCGTGTTCGATGTCGTCTTGCTGGCGCCGGGCTATGTGCCGTTGCGCCAGCGCGAGGTCGACCTCACGCGCGACGGGCGCGCCGTGCGGCAGGAGGTGCGCTTCCCGCTGATCGCGCAGCCCGCGTTGGGCGAGGCGTTCGGCATGATCACCCTGCCGTTCAGCTTCCGCCAGGGTGCCATCGAGCAGGTGCTGGGTGACCCGGACGCCGTGCTTTATGCCTACGACCCGAAGGCAAAGCGCTACCACACGGCGGGCATTGATCCCTTCCCCGAGGTGGCGCCCGGCCGCGGCTTCTGGCTGAAGCCACGCCGCGGCGGTGACCGCTACCGGATCGAGACGCCTGCCGACGTGCCGGCGGCCGACCAGCCGGTGAGCGTGCCGCTGGCCCCCGGCTGGCAGATCATCGGCAACCCCTTCCCGACGCATGACCTGGATCTGAGCAGCGTGAAGGTGCTGCTCCCCGGCGCGGCCGCCCCGGTGCCGCTGGGCGATCCGACAACGACCAACAAGGTGCGCGGCTACCTCTGGGGGTGGGATGGCAGCGCCTATCAGCTCGTCGCGGCGACGGCAGAGGGCACGACGACCACGCTGCGGGCCTACGAAGGCTACTGGATCCGCTCGCTGGTGGAGGGGGCGCGGCTGGTGTTTGAGCCTGCCTCCCGGGCGCCGGCATCGCCGACGGCCGGCCGCCAGGTGAAGGCGGAGGGGTGGCGCGCGCGCATCGAGGCACGCGCCGGCGACCAGCGCGCCATCGCCACCTTCGGCGTGGGCCGCAGCGCCTACACCATCGACGGGCCGCCGCCCCTACCGGGCCAGGTCACGGTGCGCTTCCTCACTCCCGGCGCGGAGCGCGCGGCGGTGGACGTGCGTGCCAAGACCGCCGAAGGCCCCATCTGGCGCTTCGAGGTCGTGACCGACCGCCCGGGCGAGACGGTGACCCTCTCCTGGCCGGACCTCGGCGGTGTGCCACGCGACACGCGCCTGGTGCTGGTGGACGAGCAGAGCGGCCAACGCCGGCAGATGCGCACCAGTGCCAGCGTTTCCTTCCGGGCGGGCGACACCCCGCGGCGCTACCGCATCGAGGCGGAGCCGGCTGCCGCCGCGCCGTTGGCAATCAGCGGGCTTGGGATGCTCCCGGTGCGGGGAGGCGGGCGCAGCATCACCTACACGCTGAGCGCCGGCGGCACCGTCTCGGTGACGATCACCTCGCCGACGGGGCGGGTGCTACGCCGGGTGGCGGTTGGCGAGGTGGCCGACCGCGGGCGCAACCAGCTCTACTGGGACGGCCGCGATGAGCGCGGCGTGGTTGTGCCCGCCGGCTTGGTACTGCTGCAGGTGACCGCCACCAACGACGAGGGTGCCGCCGTTCGGGCCTCCCGGCCGGTGGTGCTGACGCGGTAGGAGCACGGAGGCATCAGGGGCGCCTCCCGGCTATCGGGAAACGCCCCTGGTGGAAGCGTGGTTAGCGGCGAGGATCAGTTTGCGCCGGCCGTCGCCGTGGCGGTCGAGTCGCTCTTGGTGGTGCTGGAGGTCGTCGAGGCTTTCTCGTCGGCGTCACGCCGGGCGTCTGGCTTGCGATAGTCGTTGACGTGGAAGCCCGGTCCCTTGAAGATGACTCCCACGCGGGAGATGAGCTTCCGCACCGGCCCGCCGCCGCAGAGGCGACAGGTGGTGACCGGCGGTTCGGTGACACGTTGGAAGACCTCAAACTGTTCCTGGCACGCCTGGCAAAGGTATTCGTACGTCGGCATTCCTTCACAGCTCCCTTGCAGGGTAGGCGGTCCCTACCCGTGTCAAGACTCTTAACAATCCCAATAATAGCACACGTCTAAGTGCATGGCAAGCAGTGTCGCGCCAGGCCGGATCGCCGGCGTCCCGCCGGCCGCCATAGGACGCATGCCCCCCGTCTACGCCAAGCGGCCGGATCGCTGGTCCCCTCCGGAAGCGTCAGGGCCACCCCTGGCTCGGTGTCGCCGGCCAGAGGCCGGCGCTCCGACCGCGGTCTTACCCCTCCTACGACGCCGATGGCCGTGGCGCCGCCGTGTTGCCGGCCGCCGGCTTACCGGAGGTAGTTTCGCCAGGCAAGCACTGAATTCCCGCCGCGAAGCGGGTCGATTGCGCGCCATGCCGAGCTGCTCCCGCGCGGGCCATCCATCGGCACGCATGTTGCAGGCCCCCTCGACGGGAGAAGGAGATGGCCGAACCATCCCGTCAGGAGCCTGGCACGCGGGAGGCCTGCCGTGCCGCGCCGCGCGAGGCGCGGGCGGATTGGCTCTCGCTGCTGCCAATCGGACCTGGCGCCCGGGCATTGGACTTGGGGAGCGAAGGTGGCGGGCTGACCCTGGGCCTGGCCGGCTTCTGCGAGCAAGTGATCGCCGTGGAGCCGGACCCGCTACTGGCGCGGGCCACGGGCGAGCGGGCGGCCCGCGCTGGCGCTGCCAACGTCCAGGTGGTGTGCGGGGGCATCGAGCAGCTTCCGCCGCGTGCCGGGGCGTTCGATGTGGTTCTCTGCCGGCGGCCAGAGCGGCTCTTCGCGGCCCATGGCCCGCCGGGTGCTGCCCGGGTGCTGTGGGGGTTGGTCTCGCCCCAGGGCTGCGTTGCCCTGGCGGTGGGAGCGGCGGGCCTCACCGCGCGCCGCGGCCGCTTCCGGCTGGCCGCGGTTGCCCACGCCCTTCAAGACGCCGGCTTCCGCGAGGTGGTGGTCCTGGCCGCGCTGCCCAACCCGCTGGCGCCGGCTTGCGTCTTTCCGCTGGGCGAGCCGCTGCCGGCGCGCGCGGCTTTACGGCACCTGCGTCCGGGAGGAGCGGGTGGCCGGGGCACGCTGCGTGCCGCCGCGCTGCGGGTGGTGGCCGCCGTTGCCGGTCCGCTGCCGCGCGCGCTACTGCCGGGGTTCTGGGTGGTCGCCCGCGCGCCGGCCAACTTCCGTTGCGCGGTGGTGGAGGAGCTGACGCGCTGCATCGCGGTGCAGCCGCTGCCCCCGGAGCCGGAGCGCACTGGGCGCACCGACCGCGTGCGCAGTGCCCTCCGCAATCGGCCACTGGCCTTCAGCCTGCTGGCCGGCACCCCGGAGCAGGGAGCACGGGTGACCTACTTTGCGTTCCCCCAGGGCTGGTGCGAGCCGGCGTGCGTGCTGCACCTCGGCCGGCAGGAAGGGGAGGCGGCCCGCGCCGCGGAGGCGCTGCGGCGGCTGCGGAACCGGGTGGGGCCGGAGCTGCGCGTGGCCCTGCCGCTGCCGCTGGGCACCGCGTCGGCACGCGGCCAGGAGGCGCTCGCCGAAGGCTACCTGGAAGGAACGACGCTGCGGCAGCGAGTGCTGCTGGCCCGGCGTGCCCACTTGCCCGCCCTCGCGGAGACGGCGCTCTTCCCGGCCGCTGCCTGGCTGGCCGACCTGAACCGGCAGACGGCACCGCGCCTCCTGCTGCGGGGAACCGAGTGTCAGCGCACCCTGCGCCAGCGTCTCAGGGAAACGGCAGCGGCAGGTACCGTGCTCCCCGCGCCGTTCTCGGCCGTGCTCCAACAGATCGCCGCCGCCGGCACTCGCCTTGGCGCCACCCACAACCGCCTCTCGCCGCGCAATCTCCTCTTGCGCCCCACTGGGATCGCCTTGTGTGACTGGAGTGACCTGGCATTTGAGGATCTGCCGCTGGTGGATCTCTTCGACCTGATCACCTCCCTGGGGGAGCTGATCCTACAGCGCCAGGGCGGGCGCGCGTGGGGGCTCACGGTGAACACGGCAGACCCAGATGCCGCGAGGAGGCTGGCGGCTTTTCGCTTTGCCTTCACTGAGGAGAGCTGGTACGCGCGCCTGGCGGCTACGGCAGTGCGCCGTTACTGCGAGCGCGCGGCGCTGCCGCTGGAGAGTGCCCGCCACTATCTGCCGTTGGCCTACCTGCGCCGCGCGTGGCGCGCCGGCCGGGAGGACCCGGAGGGGGAGCCAGCCGCCGCTAGTTTCCGGCTGGCCGCGCTGGCCCTGGAGTGGGAACCGGACTGGTAGCCCGGCTGGTCAGGCCGGCGACTCCGGGGGCGAGGGTGCCTCTGTGTCGGGGGCAGTGCCCTCGAAATAGGCGGTGAGGATCTGACGGGCATCGTCGGCCAGGTGACTGGGCACCAGGAGGCGCCCCCAGGCACCGGCACCAGCGGTCATCACGCCGTCGTACCAGGGTACCTGGAACGACTGCACCAGCACCGGGATCCCGGCGCTCTCCAGCACGCCGCGCGCCAGCTCCGCCGCGACCGAGTCGCGCGCCTCGAAAACGCTCTCGAGCTGTGGGTCGGTGCCGCCACCGAGCCGATCCGGCTGGTCCATGGGTGCCCTCCCCGAGAAACAAAGAAGGGCGAGCCACTACGGACTCGCCCTGGTGGAGCTGAGGGGATTCGAACCCCTGACCTTCTCAATGCCATTGAGACGCGCTCCCAACTGCGCTACAGCCCCGTCTCAGCGTAACTGCATTATAGCGGATGCCAGCGATTGTGTCAACCCCATCTTTGGTGCTATAATCAGCGTGTGTGCCAGCCCCATGCCGGCAGGCCGAGAGGGATACCGTGCAGCTTATCTCACTCATCAAAAGTAAGATCCACCGTGCTACGGTGACGGACGCCAACCTCGACTACGTTGGCAGCATCACCATTGACCGCGACCTGATGGAGCGCGCCGGCCTGGTCGCGGGCGAGCACGTTCACGTATGGAACGTGACCAACGGCCAGCGCTTCGAGACCTACGTGCTGCCGGGCGCCCGCGAGAGTGGCATCATCTGCATCAACGGCGCCGCCGCCCACCGCGCGCGCGCCGGCGACAAAGTGATCATCGCCTCCTTCGTGCTCACCGATGAGCCGGTCGAGCCCCGGATGATCCTGGTGGATGCCCAGAACCGCTTCACCGGCTACGCCTACCTGCCGGAGGAGTAGCCGAGACCGACGGCGGGCGGCGCTCCCCCTCACTCGGGGGTGTCAGCGCGTGTTTACATCAGGCACCTGACCCCAGCGCTTGCCCGCCTGCGCCACCCTGTCTTCCTGCGCCAGCGTCTGCACCGCGCCCGGGATGTGGCCGCGCACCCAGGCAATCGCCTCCGGCGCCGCCAATCCAAGTGCTCGATGCGCCAGCGTCGCCAGAAACATCCCGGTGCGCCCGAGGCCGGCCCAGCAGTGGACCGCCACGTGCCGCCCGGCCCGCGCGTGCGCCAGCGCGGCATCCACCGCTTCCATCAGGGCTTCTACCGGCGGCACGCCGAAGTCCTCCGTCGGCAGGGCGATCACCGTCAGGCCTTCCTTGCGGTAAAGCGCCAGCAAGTCGCGCCCGGAGCGCTCCCGACACTCTTCCTCGCTGGCGAGCACCACCACCACCGAGACACCCTCCTCGCGGTAGGCGTCCAGCACGCGGTGCTGCCAGTCGAACTGCCCGAACGGCATCGGGCTACCAAACACGCGCCCGGGCAACCCGAACGGCATCTCTACCAATGGCCCCATCGGCATCGCGGCCCACCGCTCTTCCTCATCCGCCTCCTCATCCTCCACCGGGCCGTTGCCGTAGGGCGGCAGCAGGCGGCGGAAGCCGTGGGCCAGCACCAGCAGTGTCATCCCTGGCCCCCCTCTCCGTCCACTCGCGCATCCGACGCCGCAATGATCCACGCCACGCACGTGCCCGCGGCCGCCCCCAACATCGCTCCAGCCGCCCGGGCCACCTGTGCCGGGCCA
>JAAZEB010000155.1 GCA_012512505.1 Armatimonadota bacterium
CTGGCAACGGAAGGTGGCCAGGCGTGCGAGAGACACCTCTACTTCGGCCATACCAAGCGAGGTTCAAATCGCGCGCCATTTCGCTCTGCTGACAGGCAAGCATTGTGTTAGGCTCTAAACTCCAATCAGGATGACAGATTCACAGGTGGGTGCCTAGAACCCGCCTGTAGGGCAACACGCATGGGCAGCACTGACACGCAACACGTGCGCTGTCACTCTCGTTAGCACACAAGCACACAGCCGGGAATCTGTCATCCTGAGCGAAGCGAAGGATCTGCCCCTCGACGCACAAGGGGGTGTCTAGAACCCGCCTGTAGGGCAGCGCGCATGGTCTCCTGACGCGCGGGCGGTACCGCAGCGTCTGCGTCGCCTGGGGAAGAGATCCTTCGCTTCGCTCAGAGCTTGCCCTGAGCGAAGCGAAGGGATGACAAATTCACAAGGGGGTGCCTAGAACCCGCCTGTAGGGCCACGCCTGTATGGCAACACGCATGGGCAGCACCGACACGCCCTACGCATCGCGTATTACGTCTGCGCGGCTCACTAGCACTCGCTGTGCCCGCAGGCGTGGCAGGTCATGCAGCCTTCCTCATGGATGAAGGCAGCCTGCCCGCAGGCGGGGCACAGGTCGGCGGCCACCCCGACCGGCGGTTCCGTCTCGTGGCTGGCAAGCTCGTCCGGAACCGGGTGCCCGTTGCCACTGCCCTCCACGCCGTAATGCTCCTCCAACGCCTGGGCCACCGCATCCGGCAGCGAGCGCACTCGGTCGCGGCCGAAGCCGATCCAGCGCGCGCCGCCGATCCCCTTCATCTGGTTCACCATTTCGCGGATGCGGTCCAGGGGGCTGAGGGGCGAGGCGATGCGCAGCACCAGGGACATCAGGCGCCCAATCGCCTCCGCCATCGCTTTGACGTCGGTGCCTCCCTTGCCGATGTCCACGAACACCTCGAAGGGGCGGCCCTCCGCGTCGTTGTTCATCGTGATGTGGGCAGTGCCGGCGGGCGTCTTCTTGCTGACGGTGACGCCGTAGCGCTTGTAGGGCCGGGGGCGCACCTTCGGCTGCTCCGCCACTGCCGGGGCCGCCGCCGGCTTCTCGCTCGCCTCTTTGCGCAGCAGCACCTGTTCGTCACGCGAGCCGTCGCGGTAGATCGTACCCCCTTTGCAGCCGAGGCGGTACATCAACTCGTACAGTTCGCGTGTCTGAGCCACCGTGTAGTTGTTCGGCACGTTGCAGGTCTTGGAGATGCTGGAATCGATCCAGCGCTGGACGGCGGCCTGCACGCGCACGTGCTCCTCGGGCGTCAGGTCCATCGCCGTGACGAAGAAGTCTGGCAGCGGCTCGCCCGGGTTCAGCTCCTGCCACTCGCGCACAATCTCTACGTTCTCCTCATGAACGCCCAGCCGGCTCTTGCGGAAGTAGGTCCACGAGAAGTACGGCTCGATGCCGGTGGAGGTGCCGACCATCGTTCCAATCGTGCCGTTCGGAGCCTGCGTCAGCAGTGTCACGTTGCGCACGCCCTTTTCAGCCACCAGGGCGCGCACGTCCTCCGGCATGCGCTTCATGTAGCCGCTCTGCAGGAACTTCTCGGCATCGAACTTGGGGAAGGCACCCTTCTCGGCGGCCAACTCCGCCGCGGCGCGGTAGGCCTCGCGGGCGATGAACTCGTAGAGCCGGTCGATGAACTTTTCCGACTCGGCGCTGCCATAGCGGATGCCGAGGCGAATCAGCATCTCCGCCAGGCCCATCGTGTTCAGGCCCACGCGCCGCTCCGACTTTTGCTGCGTCTCGTTCTCGGTGAAGAAGTAGGGCGTCGCGTCGATCACATCGTCCAGGAAGCGCACCGCGTAGCGCACCGCCTGCCCCAGCGGCTCCCAGTCCACCTCGCCGTCCTTCACGAACCGCGACAGGTTGATCGCCCCCAGGTTGCACACGCCCCAACTTGGCAGGCCCTGCTCGCCGCAGTTGTGCACCACGATCCCGTTCGCGACGAACGAGTGGGTCAGCGGCTCCGTCAGGTCGTAAACCTCCTCCTCGCCCTCGTACTCCAGAGACTGGAAGGTGGCGCGGTAGTCCTCACGGTAGGGGCCGCGGGTGCATCGCTCCAGGTAGGCCTGCAGTGCGTCCTGCTTGCGCCGCAGGAGGAAGCCGATCTCCTCCGCGAAGCGCGTCAGGTTGTCCTTGGAGATGACCAGGTCGTGGTAGGCCGCGGCCCGGTAGAAAGCGTGCCCCCCTTTGCCGTCCGGCATCTCGGCCATCCGCTCCGGCTTGCGGTTGCGGTACAGGGTGCTGGCGATGCCGAAGTTGAGCAGCAGGCGCTGCACGTCGAGGAGCAGCCCCTCGCTCTTCGACGAGAGCCGGACGCTGCATCCCTTCTCGCCGCTATCGTTGACCTGCCCGTCCGCGGTAAAGAGCGCGGCCAGGAAGCCGGCCTGCATCTCCCGCGAGGCGGTGAAGAGGCGCTCCGGCACTTTCAGCTTGTCGCCCACCAGCCCAAACTCGTTCGCGACCCGCCACAGCCGCCACCCACCGACGCGCGCTTCGTCGCGCCCGGCAACCTCAATGGCGCTCACCGGGTAGGGACGGTTGGCTTTCTCCATGCCGGCCACGATCCGGTTCACCTTCTCGGCGAAGGCCGGAGCCAACTCACGCTTCTCCTCGCCGAAGAAGGAGAGCACCGCCTCGTTCGCCTTGATGGTGCCGTCGCCCACCAGCCAGCCGAGCACCTCGCCCAACTCGCGTGTGCCGGTGCGCCCGAAGCCGCCGCCCCCCATCTGCAAGTGCACGCGGTCGCCCGGCACCAGGGCATCGGCACGCACCCAGCCGCGGTCGGTACGCACGCGGTGGTCGCCGGTCAGGCGCACCGTGTAGCCTTCGGCCGTGCGCAGCCGGTAGACCGGTTTGACCCCCGTGCGGAAGACATCCGCCGCGGGCGCGAACCGTCGCTCAGGCGATAGACGCTCGTCCAGGGCGACGTCCACCTCCGGGTGCATGGCCAGATCCCCGATGCGCTCCAGGCCGCGACTGGTCGCCACCAGCGTCTCCGCGGTAACACACGGGTTTGTGCACAAGATCGGCGCGTAGTACCAGGAGTTGGACATGCGGTTGTAGCGGTCCACGAAGAAGACGCCCGGTTCGGCGCTGGCCCAGGCGCTTTCGATGATCGCGTTCCAGATCTCGCGCGCCGAGCGCGTCTTGTGGACCACCACCGGCTTGCCGGCCGCGCGCCAGGCATCCAGGTCACCATCCCACCGGGTATCGAACTCCGGGTCGCTGGTGTCGGGGAAGACCAGCTCCCACTCGCGGTCGGCCTCCACCGCGGCCATGAAGTCGTCGGTGATGCCAACGCTGATGTTGGCGTTGGTGATCTTGCCGGCCTCGCGCTTGGCGGTGATGAAGTCCAGCACGTCCGGGTGCCAGACGTTGAGGATCAGCATCAGGGCGCCGCGCCGCGACCCACCCTGCTCGATCAGGCCGGTGACGAAGGAGTAGAGGCCGCCCCAGGAGACCGAGCCGGAGGAGCGCCCGTTGACGCCGCGCACGTAGGAGTGGCGCGGGCGCAGGCTGGAAAGGTTGATCCCGACGCCGCCCCCGCGCGACATGATCTCCATCATCGCCGAGAGCGTGTCGACAATCCCCTTGCGCGAGTCGCGCGGGCTGGGCACCACGTAGCAGTTGTAGTAGGTGAGCTGCTGGTCGGTGCCGGCGGCGGTGAGGATCCGTCCGGCGGGCACGAACTTCCAGTCGTCCAGCAGCCAGCGGAAGCGCTGCTCCCACTCGGCGGCTTTCGGCCCCTCCACGGCGGCGATGCCACGGGCCACGCGGGCCATCATCTCCTCGGGGCGCGTTTCCAGCGGCTTGTCAATGTGCTCCACCGCGCGCTGCAGCGTGCTCCCATCGCGCAGCCGCACCGTCACCGTGCCGTCTTGCAGGTCGGCAATCGTGCCGATCTCGCGCTGGCCGGTTTTCACGTCGGTGCAGACCACTACCACGTCGCCCACTGCCAGCGATCTCTTGCTGGCATCCTTCAAGGCGTAGCGGTCCAGGAAGATCTTCTCGCCCAGTTCATTCAGTCGATTGCGCGCGGGCGCCTCATCCCCCGAAGCCTGGTCCGACCGGGCCTCATCAACCCGGTGGGAATCTGATCGGGTGGTATCCATAAAACTCACTCCTCGCGTTGGGATGGCATCAGTGTCACGGTTCCATCGCCTTCACGATGACGTACTGCGAGACGCTGCGATGCACCGCTGGTTTCACTACGGATGATGGGGTCTGCGCTCGTGCCACCACCTGGCCCACGCCCGGCGGCGCCGGCCACCGTCGCAAAAGTGCACGAGCGTTTGGAACACTCTACTCCCCGGCTTACTCGCCGTAGGGGAGGCGGGGTTGGTCGCGCGGCGGCGCGTCCTTCTCCTCGTGCCGCAGCACGTCCACCAACTCACGGAACTGCGTCACGTCGCGAAACTGGCGGTAAACCGAGGCAAAGCGCACGTAGGCGACGTGGTCCAGCTCGCGCAGGCGCGCCATCAGCAGCTCGCCGATCTGCGCCGACTCGATCTCCCGGTCCACCCGGTTGACGAGTTCGCGGTCGATCTCCTCGGCAAGCTGCGCCAGCGCGTCGGCGTCCACGTTGCGTTTGTGACACGCCACCTGGAGGCTCCGCAGCACCTTGTTGCGGTCGTAAGGCTCGCGGCGACCATCCTTCTTCACCACCATCAGGCGCTTCTCTTCGATCTCCTCGTAGGTGGTGAACCGCTTGCCGCACTCCAAGCACTGGCGGCGCCGCTTCGTGGCCTCTCCCTCTCGGATCTCCCGGGAGTCGATCACCTTGTCTTGTAGGCTACCGCAATAGGGACACTTCACGTGCGCCAGCTCCCTACATGTTGTGTGGTAAGCCAATATAGCACGCCAGATATGCCGCTGTCAAGAGGATTCTCCACCAACCGGTAGGGTTCCCGGCGCCGAGGCGGTGGCAAATGGAGTCAGGAAGGCGAGGGGATCGCGAGGGGTGGGGTGGGGAGTAGGCCCCCCGGCCCCCCAAAGTTGGGGGGAGCAGGTCTCCAGCCCTCCAAAGTTGGGGGAGTAGCCGCGTACGGAGATAGTTCCCCCCGGACTCGGGGGGTCAGGGGGGCCAGCCCCTACCGGTTCCCCCCGGATTCGGGGGGGCAGGGGGGCAATCTCCTGCCGGTTCCCCCGAGTTCGGGGGGGCAGGGGGGCCATCTCCTACCCCCCTGCCCATGGCTTTAGCCGCGCAGGCTGTCGATCAGCACCCGTGCCACCTCGGGGCGGGTGAACTCCACCGGCGGCACCTCGCCGGCGCGCAACATCTCGCGCACCTTGGTGCCGCTGAGGAAGACGTGGTGCTCCTTGCCGTGCGGGCAGGTCTTGGTGGAGGCCATGCAGCCGCACACGCGGCAATTGAAGGCGTGTTCGAAGAAGAGCGGGGTAATCCCCAGTTCGTCGGGGGTGAACTCGTCGAAGATGTGCTGGGCGTCGTAGGTACCGTAGTAGTTGCCGACGCCGGCATGGTCGCGCCCGACGATGAAGTGAGTGCAGCCGTAGTTCTTGCGCACGAGGGCGTGGAAGATCGCCTCGCGCGGGCCGGCGTAGCGCATCGCCGCGGGCAGCACGCCGAGCACCACGCGCTCGCGCGGGTAGTAGCCTTCCAGCAGCACCTCGTAGCAGCGCATGCGGACGTCGGCGGGGATGTCGTCGTCCTTGGTCTCGCCCACCAGCGGGTGCAGGAAGAGGCCGTCACCCACCTCCAGGGCGCACTTCTGGATGTACTCGTGGGCGCGGTGGACCGGGTTGCGCGTTTGGAAGCCGACCACGCGCTTCCAGCCCTTCTCGACGAAGACGCGGCGCGAGTCGGCCGGGTCGAGGCGATACTGGGGGAACTGCTGCCGGCCGGGGCGGCGCAGCACCGTCACCGGCCCGCCCAGGAGCACCGGGCCCTGGGCATACAGCGCCCGCACGCCGGGATGGGCCTCCTCAGTGGTGCGGTAGACCTGCTGAGCCTCGTGCCGCGCGTCGTAGCCGTACTTCTCCTCCAGGGTCAGGATCGCCACGATCTGCCCGGCCGTGTCGCGCAGGGCCACCTCCTGCCCTTCCTTCAGGGCGTCCGCCTGCTCCTGGCTGGCGGAAAGGGTGATCGGGATGCTCCAGGGCAGGCCGTTGGCCAGGTGCATCGTGGCGACAACGCTCTGGTAGTCCGCGGCGCCCAGGAAGCCGCGCAGTGGGCTGAAGGCACCGATGGCGAGCATCTCCAGGTCAGAGAGCTCGCGCTCATTCAAGGTGAGGGCGGGCAGGCCGGCGGCCCGGTCCAGCAGGTCGGCGCGGGCTTCCGCCGGGGCGAACAGGTTCAGCAGTTCGCCCCCGTGGGGGGGGATGGTCTCTCGCAACTTGGGTTCCTCTCATTGGGCCAGTGCGCTCCGCAGCGCCCCTGCCCCGGACAGCCTAGATGTAGAACATCGGCGCGCGCTCGCGCTCCGCTGCTTCCTGGCGCTCGGCGAGGTCGTGCAGGGTGGTGCCTTCCAGGACGGCATCGGCCTGGCTTTGCAGCCGTTCCCAGAGCTCAGCGAGGGCAACCGGGCGCTCCTCGGGCGGCAGATCCGGCGCGCGGAAGACGGCGGTGTCGCCGCGCAAGGCACGGAGCACGTCCGCGACCGTGATCTCGTCGGCGGGGCGGGCCAGCAGGAAGCCGCCAGCGGCGCCGCGCACGCTCTGCACGATGCCACCCCGGCGCAGTTGCAGGAGAATCTGGTCCAGGTAGGCCGGTGGAATGCGACCGCGCTGCGCGATGTCCCGGCTTTGGACCGGCCGTTCTTTGCCGCGCGCGGCGAGGTCGATCAGCGCCCGCAGGGCGTAGTCTTCGCGTATCCCGAAAATGGCTTTCACCTCCCAGGAACAGCCCGATTGTAGCACCGCGCGTCCGGCGCTGTCAATGCGTGGTGCCGTCCCGAGCAAACGTGCGCTTGATTGGGTGTCTGCCTGCATGCTATAATGCGCGGGGAGGGGGCGGGTGGTAGGAGCGCGGGTGCCACCCACCGTCGCGGTGGGGAGCCCGCTTCCGGCGCGGCAGGGACCAGCAGCGATGCGGCAGGCAGAGGGCTATTGGGGTGGCGGGCGTGCCCGGCAGAAGGCGCGCCAACTAGGGCAGGTGTTTACCCCGGCGCCCCTGGCCAACCTGATCGCGGCCCGGTGCATCTCGCGGCCGGAGGCCACCGTCTTTGACCCCTGCGTGGGCGAGGGGGCGCTGCTGCTGGCTGCCGGCCAGCGGCTAGCCGCATTGGGGGCTACCGCCTGGCACCGCCAGCTCTTCGGCCTGGAGATCGACCCGGAGGCGTGGGCTATCGGCCGCCAGCGCCTGGCCGCCGCCGCCGGGGTGGCGGTCGACGAGATCCGGGTGGCGCGAGGCGACTTCCTCGCGGGGCAATGGCCCGACCTCGGGCCTGATGGCCAGGCCTCGCTACAGGCAGCCGATACGCTGCCGGGGCTGGCCCTGCCGGCAGTCGCCCGTTGCCCTTCGCCGCCGCTGTTTGACGTGGCGATCATGAACCCGCCGTACACGCGGCAGGAGCTGCTGCCAGCGGCGCGCAAGGCGGACGGGCACGCGGCCGGCCTGAGCCGGCGGATTGGGCTGCACGGGCACTTTTGGGTCCACCTGGCCCGCTGCCTGCGCGAGGGTGGCTGGCTGGGAGCGATCACCACGGCAACCTGGCTCTCGGTCGATTCGGGGCACGGGCTGCGGGCGTTCCTGCTGGAGCAGTTCCGCGTTCACCTGCTGATCGACCTAGAGCGCGACGTGTTCCCGGACGCCTGCGTGGAGGCGTGCATCGCTATCCTGGAAAAGCGGTCGGGGCCGGCAGCGGCTGCCGCGCGCGCGGAGACCCCGGTTCGCTTCGTCCGGCTGGGGGCTGGCCGCGATCCACAGGCGGCGCTGGCCGAGGCCCTCGCAGGGGAGGGCGCTGGCGAGGGGGAGGGCTGGCGTGCCCGGGTGGTGCCCCAAGCGGCCCTGACGGCAGCAGAACGCTGGAGCCGCTTCTTCCTGCCGGCAGCCGCGTTCCGGGTCGTTCGCGCCGCCGAGAGCGCCCCGGGGGTGCCGCTGGCGGCGGTGGCGCACCTGCGTCGGGGGATCACCACCGGCAACAACCGCGTCTTCTTGCTGACGGCGGAGGCCGCCCGCGCGGCGGGCATCGAAGCGGCCCACCTGCGGGCGATCGTGCGCTCGCCCCGGGAGATCCCGGGCCTGGATACCGACGCGGTGGCGGCGCCGGCCAAGCTGCTGCTGCCGCCAAACCCGGAGCAGTCGGACAGTGGCGCCGCCGCCTACCTGCGAGCGCGGGGAGTGAGCGGGTCTGCCTACCTGCGGGGAGAGCCGCCCCCGCCGGCGCCGCTGCTATTTGGCTACGCGGTGCGCGGGCGCAAGGCGTTCTTCCGCAACTCGGCGTGCCTACTGGCGAGTGATAACTTCCTGGAGATCGTGCCGCGCCACCCGGACGACGTGCCGCTCCTGTTCGCCCTGCTGAACGCGCTGCCCACGGCGTTCCGGCTGGAGACGCTCGGGCGCGGGCAGGGGCGCGGCCTGCTGAAGATCCAGCGCCGCGAGTTGGCCGCGCTGGTGCTGCCAGACCCGGCCCGCCTCGATCCCGGTCTGCGCCGCGAGCTGGAGAGCCTGGGGGAGGCGCTGCGGCGCGAACCCGACTGCGTGGCCGCTCGAACCGCGCTGGACGAGGCAGCCTGCAGCGCCTGCGGCCTCGACCCCGAGGCGCTGCGCCGCGCCGAGCAAGAGTTGGTCACGGGCCGGCTGGCCCGGAAAGGCGCGTGGTGACGAAGCCGTCTTACTTTCAGAGCCGCTATCTGGCGCATAAATACTGGGGGCGGAGGCCCTGGTACGTGGTGCGGGGGCTGATCGAGGAGAACACCTGCGAGGGCGACGTGGTGCTCGACTCCTTCTGCGGCAGCGGCACCACGGTGATTGAGGCGCTGGCCACCCGACGACGCGCGGTCGGCGTCGATCTCAACCCGATGGCGGTCTTCATCACCCGCGTCACCGCCACGCCGGCCGATCCCGCCGCCCTGACCGACGCCTTCGAGCGGCTGCGCGCCGTGGCCCAGGCGCCGATTGACCGCCTCTACGAGCGCGATCCCGAGGGGATCGTGCCGGAGCACTGGTACCCGGATGTCGTCTTGCCGCACTCCTCGTTCGGGGCGGCGCGCAAGGGCGTCACCGTGGCGCACCTCTTCTCGCGGCGCAACCTGGCCGCCACCGCCTTCCTCTGGCACGCCATCAACACCCTGGAGTGCGATCCCGTCTCGCGTGATCTGCTGCGCTACACCTTCACCGCCGCGCTCGCCCAGTTCACCAAGATGATCCGCACCAAGAAGGAGGGCACCGGCTGGTACGTCAACGCCTACCGCATCCCACGCAGTCACCGCGAGAATAACGTGTGGCACTCTTACGAAAACAAGCTGCGCGCCGTGCTGCGGATGAAGCGGGAAAGCAACGAACTGCTGGGGCACGTGGAGATAACCCAGGCGCCTCCCACGACCCCCGGCGCCACCTGCTGCCTGCGCTGCGGCTCCGCCACCGACCTCTCCTTTCTGCCCGACAACAGCATCGACTATGTCTTTATCGACCCTCCCTGGGCGATCAAGTACTTCGACCTGAGCGTGCTGTGGTGTGCCTGGATGGGCTTCCCCCTCAACTTCGACGAGGAGATCTTCCCGCACGAGGCCAACTTCCGGGAAGACATGGCCCGCGCCCTCAAGGAGCTGGCGCGCGTGTTGCGCCCGGGCCGGCGGGCGACGGTGAACTTCGCCACCCGCCACACCGACCAGATCAACGATCTGCGCGAGGCGATTGAGCACTCCGGCCTGGAGTGGACCGGCACCCAGACGCTGCAGCAGGACCAGCTCTCCTTCGTGCAGCGGCAGACCGACCTGGCGCTGAAGGCAAACTACCTGCTGACGCTGGAGAAGTGGCGCGCCCCCGCCGGCGCCGCGGCGCTGCCGGTGACCGCTGACTGCGTGGCGGCGATGATCGGCGCGCTGCTGGCCCGACGGGGGCCGCTCTCTTACGACGAGATCTTCCAGCACCTCTACCCGGAGATTGCCCGCCGCCCGCTGGAGTGCGACATCCGCCGGGTGTTGGAGCGCAACTTCCGCCTGGTGGAGGAGCGCCGGCCCTATGTCGAGCCGCGCTGGGCGGCGGATTAGGGGAAGGCGACGTGCCGACGATCCTGACGCCCTCACTGCACGAGCACAACTACTACCCGCCCCTCCTGGAACGCCTGGAGCGCGCCCTCGCCCGCCTCGGCCTCGACCGCAAGGGCTTCCACGTCGTCATCTCTCCCGATGCCGACAACCAGGCCGACCTGATGGTGAAGCAGTTCACTCAGGACCGCCTGGCAATCGAAGTGAAGAAGACGCGGGAAGATGTGGCCGCCGTGCGCACCTGGAAGCAGGCGCGCGGCTACGTCACCAACTCCACCACCGCCGGCCTGCGCCACTTCTGCGTCACCAATGGCGAGCTGCTCTTCATCTTCCGCCACGAGGAGGGGCAGCGCGTGGCCGCCTGCCTGGTGGCTGGCGGGCGCAAGGATCTGGGCCGCTTCGGCCCCGGCGGCGAGGCGGATGCCGTGCTCGACCGTTGGGAAGAGGAGATCACCGCGCTGCTGCGCGACCTCTTCGTCGTTCAGCGGGAGTACGCCCTCGACCACTCCTTCGCCGGCCTGATCGAGAAGTATGGCCAGGCCCACGTCCTCTTGGCCGAGCGGCTGCGCCGCGCCGTCGTCGAGCGCCTGGCCGACCCCCAGTGGCGGGAGGCGTTCCTGGCCTGGTGCCGCACCTTCTCTGCCACCCCCGAAGCGCCGGAGAACCAGGCCGTGGCCGCCGAGGAGGCCGCGCACCTGCTGCTGCACCGGATCCTCTGCTACGAGCTGTTCCGCACCCAGCTTGACCTGCTGGATGACCGCCTCAAGCGCCGCTTCCAGGTGCCGCGCGTCACCCTGGAGCCGCTTACCACCGCGGCGGTGGGAGACACGCCGATCACCCAGGCGCTGGCCGAGCGCTTCCAGGCCCTCACCCGCGTGAATTACACCCAGGTCTTCACGCGCGACCCGGTGCTGGACACCCTCCCCCTCGACACCGAGGCGGAGGGCATCGTGCGCGCCTTCCTGGAGGACGTGGATGCCTTCTCCTTCGACCTGGGGAACTTCGAGGAGGCGCGCCGCCTCTTCCCCACCGTCTTCGAGGCGCTGGTGCCCCCGGAGAAGCGGCGCCGCTACGGGCAGGTCTTCACCCCCCAACCGCTGGTGGAGATCCTCTGCCGCCTCTGCATCACCGACCCTACGCAGCGGGTGCTGGACCCGGCGGCCGGCACCGGCGCCTTCCTGGACGGTGCCTACGAACGCCTCGACACGCTGGCGCTGGCGGCCGGCCAACCGCTGGACCACCGTGAGCTGCTGGCGCGCCTCTACGGGGTGGAGATCAGCACCTTCCCGCTGCACCTGTGCGCCGTGCGCCTGGCGCTGAAGCATCCCGCCTTGCCTACCGAGGCGCAGCTTTGCCACGCCGATTTCTTCCACACCGACCCCGGCTCGCTGCTGGGCGGGCAGCAAGCCGACGTGGTGCTCGGCAACCCTCCTTACATCCGGCAAGAGGTGCTGGCCGAGAAAGAGACCATCCGCGAGCGGATCCGGTCGGCACTGGGAGAGAGCGGGCCCACCGGCCACGCCTATCCCTACAGCCCGAGGGAGGCAGACGCCTACTTCTACTTCGTGGAATACGCCACCGCCTACCTGCGCGAAGGGGGCGCCGCCGGCTGGGTGCTCTCCGACAAGTTCCTGGTGGTGGACGCCGGCCGGCCGCTGAAGCAGTTCTTGCTGGATCACTACCACGTGCGCGCGGTCATCACCCTGGCGCGGCGCACCTTTGCCGAGGCCCTGGTGGACAACTGCCTCCTGGTGCTGCGCCGCCAGACGGGCGGAGCGCCGCCGGAGGCGCCCACGCTCTTCCTGAAGCTCCGCCGGCCGCTGCCGGTCGAGGAAGTGGCCCGTCTGGTGGAGGACCCGCGGCCGGGCGCCAACGCCTACCGCCGCGCGGTGGTCCGGCCGCGCTGCCAGATCGCCGCCGGCGACAAGTGGCTGGGCTACCTGACCGATGACGGCGTGCTGCCGCGCGTGCTCGCCTCGCCCGGGATGACCCCGCTCGTTGCCGTCGCCACCTACGAGCGCGGGCCGGACAACGGCTGCGCCGCCTTCTTCTTCCCCAGCGAGGAGCTGATAGAGAGCTTCGGGCTGCCGGAACGCTTCCTGGTGCCGGCGGTGGAGCGGGGAAGCGACCTGCGCCGCCTGATCCTGCGCCGCAGCGAGTGCAAGCGCCTGCTGCGGGTGCCGCCGGATACCGACCTGACAGCGCCCGCCAACGCTGGCCTGGCCGCTTACATCGCCTATGCCGAAACGCCCGAGTTCGACGCGGGCTACCGGCACCGGGGGCGCTACCTGCCGGTGCCACAGCGCCCGGTGGTCACCGCCAATGCCGGCGGCGGGCCCTGGTGGTCGTTCACCCGGGGCTCGGGCGACTGGCAGATCCTGGTGCCGCGCGGGTTCCGCACCCACTATAAGGTGGTGGCCAACCGGGCGCGGGCGCACCTCTCGACCAACTTCTGGGGCCTGCGCCTACGGGGCGCCGGTCGCCACCCCCGCGAGTTGGTGATCGATATCGCCTTCGTGACGGCGTTTCTGAACAGCAGCCTGGGGCAGCTTCAGGTGGAGCGCGAGGCGCGCCGCTACGCCGGCTTCACCAAGCTGGAGCGCCAGGAGCTGGAGCGCCTGCGCGTCCTCGACCCCCAGCGCGTGCCGCTGCCGGAGCGCCGCCGTGTCTATCGGCTCTTCCGAGACCTCGATGCCGCCTATGGCACCCCGGCGTACGCGGATGCCCGCGAGGCGCTGGACCGGGCATTCCTCGCCCTCCTCGGCTGCGAAGAGCAGTACGACGACCTGATTGACCTGCTGGACGAACTCGTTTCCGAGCGCCAGCAGTCCGGCGCCGGGCCGGATGCCGCCTGAGCCTGCGCCCGGCTGGCATACTCGTGTAGGACTCATCGGCGAGGTGGGCGGGTCAATCGGGTAACTCCCCACGGCCACTGCAGTTTGGGGCGCGCAGGGCACCGGAGTGGTGCCACCGAAGGAGAGGGAAAAGCGCCCGAGCCCAAAGGAGTAACGTCGATGATCCTGACGATGGCTCTGCTGAGCTTGCTGATGGCTGTCGGCACCGCGGAGCCGGCCGAGGCGGCGGCGAAGGAAGGGCCGCCGTTCCCGCGCATCGCCAACTGCTACGCGGTCGGGTTGTCGCCCGAGAGCACGCCGGCCGACATCGCGGAGATCGCGCGCTTTGACCTCCTCATCGGCGGTGTGATGTGCGACTGGGGCAACCCAGAGCACCGCCAGCGGCTGGCCGAGAAGATGGCCCTCGTCCGGCAACGAAACCCCCACATCCTCATCCTCGACTTCTCGTCCTCGGCGCCTTACTACTTCCCCAGCGACCCGAGTTTCCCCGAGAGCGGATGGCTGCTGCAGCCGAACGGCCAGCGCATCGCCGGCTGGCCCGGCACCGAGATGATCAACCTCACGCGCCCGGAGGTGCTCAACTTTCTGGCGGCACGCTCCGTTGCCAGCGTGAAGGAGCGGGGCTTCGACGGCACGTTCATCGACTGCATGGCCAGCGGCTTTGACTGGTGGGCCTGCAACATCGAGAGCGGCGCCCCCTACCAGGTAGATGCCGACCGCGATGGCAAACCCGACGACCGAGCCTGGCTCGACCACGAGTGGGCGCGGGCAAAGGCGGAACTGTCGCGCAAGGTGCGAGCCGGCATCGGCCCGGCGGCGCCCTTCATGACGAACTCGGCCGGGGAGTGGGGGCTTGCGACGACGAACGGCATCCTCCTGGAGGACTACCTTGACCACGTCCTGGCCGGCAACATGAGCTGGGACCGCGTCATGCGCGAATACCTGGCCTGGACGCGCGTGCCCCAGAAGCCCAACGTCACCACCATCGTCAGCAGCTCCGGCATAGAGCCCCCGTTCGATGCCTGGAACACGATGACGGAGGAGGCGCGGAATGCCATCCTGGAGCGCGGCCGCAACCAGAAGGAACGGATGCGCTTCGGGTTGGCCACCACGCTCATGGGCGACGGCTACTTTGCCTATGACTTGCACACCCGCTGGCGCGGCCAGCGCTGGTGGTACCCGGAGTACGATGCCCCCCTGGGCTACGCCAAAGGCCCAGGCAAGCGCCAGCCCGATGGCACCTGGCGCCGCGAGTTCGATGGCGGCACTGTCGTGGTGAACCCCACGCTCCTCGATGCCTCCGTGCGCTTCCGCGGCCGACACCGCGACGCCAGCAGTGGCAAGGTCTCCACCCGCTTTGTCGTCCCCGCGATGGACGGGCGCATCTTCCTGCCAACCACCGCGCCGCTCGCACCGGGCACGCTGCCGGATCCGCGGCCGGTGCTCTCGCTCTCCGGGCCGGATCGTGTCGTGGAGCGTGCCGACCGGGTGCTGCTTCGTCTGGAGGGGGCCGCGGCGCTCTTCGACAACGAGGGACGCTTGCTGGCCTTGACCGACGGACGGCGCACGCTGCTGGAGCAGGCGCGCGCCTTCATCGTGAAGGACGACCGCTGGCGCGACTTCGCCTACGAGGGCTGCCGCCGGCAGCGCCTGCCAGACGGGAGACTGCGCTTCACCGGCCGACGCACTCAAGACGCGGTCGCGGTCAGCTACACGCTGGAGGTGCGGCCGGTGAAGCGCGGCCTTGATCTGGCCTACCAGTGGGAGGCGCTGTCCGACGCGCACTTCCACATGTTCCGGCAGCAGATTGACTTTCCGCTGGCGACCTACGGCGGCGGGAGCTACCAGGCCGGTGGCGCCCGTGGCAAGCTCCCCAGCGAGCGGTCACCCGAGCCGATCCTGCGGGGCGCCCTGCGCGAGCTGACCGCGCGCCCCAGCGCCGGGCCGACCGCACGCGTGTCGCTGTCAGGGGAGGGGACGCTGGTGGATGAGCGGCACTATGGCGTCGAGGCATTCCGCCTCGGCACCTACCCGACCCACGGCAACGTCAAGGCCGGCGCCCGCTGGAAGTGCACGCTCCGCATCCGTCTTGCACCGCGGTGACCCCGTGGGCAGCCAGGCATCCTTGCCGTCCGTGCCGGGCGGGCGCCCTCGGATGGTTCACCGGCCCCGGCAGGGCTCCGGGCCCCAGCCGGCGAACACCGCCCCAACCCCGGTCGCAGGCCGGTGGCCGCCTTCCCGCCTCGACCCCGGCGGGGGCACGCGCAGCCGAAGGAGAACAGGGTGGACAATCATCGGGGTGCTGAGAGAGACCGAACGCGCCACACGCGGCGGGCGTTCCTGCGCGCCGCCGCCGCGCTGGCGGCAGGAGGGGAGACGCTGTTGAACGCACGCGCATCGTCCGCCGCCCCGGAGGCGGCACCGCCCTTCTTTCAGACACGCGGCCTCGTCCTGACGCCAGGCGAGCTAGAGGCGATGGACTGCCCGGCGCTGGCCAAGCGCCTGGGCATCAACCTGCTGGATTTCGGGCACCTGGTGGTGTGGGCCGCCAAGGAGGAGCTGGGGCAGAAGACGATGGCCGAGTGCCGCCGCCTCGGCATCGACGTGGAGTTCGGCTACCACGGCCCGAGCGGCCTGCTCCCGCGTGACCTGTTCGACCAGGACCCGTCGATGTTCCGGATGGACGAGCAGGGCAACCGCGTGCGCGAGCACAACCTGTGCGTCCACTCCGAGCGCGCGTTGGAGATCGCCTGCGAGGCGGCCGCCCGGCTGTCGGCGGTGGCCCGACCCACCACCGGCCGCTACCATATCTGGATCGACGACGGCATGCCGATGTGCCGCTGCCCCAAGTGCCGCGGCCTCTCCGACAGCGACCAGGCGCTGATCTTCGAGCATCACCTCCTGAAGAGGCTCCGCCGCGATGACCCGAAGGCGACCGTGGCCCACCTGGCCTACCATTACACGATGGCCCCACCCACCCAGATCAAACCGGAGCCGGGCATCTTCCTCGAGTTCGCACCGATTGAGCGCGACAGCCGTAAGCCACTGGCCGACCCGGTGCACGCCAAACTGCTGGAGCAACTCGATGCCAACCTGGCCCTCTTCGGCAAGGAGGAGACCCAGGTGCTGGAATATTGGCTGGACAACTCCCGCTTCTCCGGCTGGAAGCGCGAGAACATCCGCCAGGTGCCCTGGGATCGCGAGCTGTTCCTCAGCGACCTGCGGGTCTACGCCGAGCGGGGCATCCGCCACGTGCGCACCTACGCCTTCTGGTTTGACGCTGACTACATCCGCCGCTACGGCCCCCCGCCGTTTGACGAGTATGCGGAGGGCCTGCGACGCTGGCGGCTGGTGGGAGGGAAGGCCGATGGCGGCGCCTGACTTCTACTTCGCGATCAACGCCACGTTCCGCTTCTTCTACGAGCGGTGGGGTGAGGAGGGCCTGACCCGCTACTGGGAGGCGTTGGGCCGCGAGTACTTTGCCCCGCTCTCGCGGCACTTCCGCGAGGGCGGGCTCGCCGCGGTGGAAGAGTACTGGCGCGACTTCTTCGCCGCGGAGCCGGGCGGCGAAGTGACAGTTCGCCGCGACGGGGAGCAGGTGACGCTGGAGGTGCGCGTGTGCCCGGCGATTCGGCACCTGCGCGCGCACGGCCGCGAGGTGATGCCGCTCTACTGCCGGCACTGCGACGTGGTCTCCGGCACCATCGCCCGGGAGGCCGGGCTCCGCTTTGGGCGAGAGGGTGGCGACGGCGCCTGCCGGCAGTGGTTCGCGCCCGCCGGGGAGGGAGAGGCGCGCCGATGATCGGCTGCCAGGACTTCTGTGGGCACTACGACTGGACCTTCGCCTACCTCCAGCGGGAGTACGGCGAGGAGGCACTGCGCGACTATTGGGAACAGGCAATCGCGCGTGATTCCCAGGCGCACGCGCGCGCGCTGATCGCTGCCAAAGGCTTCCAGGGGATGGCGGAGTACTGGGGGCACACCCTGGCGGAGGAGGAGGCCGGCTACGTCGCCACCGCGGGAGCAAACTATTACCGCGTCGACATGCACCGCTGCCCCTCGCTTGGCTTCCTGCTGGAGCGCGGCCAGCAGCAGTTCGCCGACTACTGCGAGCACTGCATCGGCTGGATTGGGCCGCTGATGGCCGACTACGGCTTTGCCATCGACCACGCGCACAACCATCGCGGGCAGTGCTGGTGGGAGTTCCGGAGGGCTTCCGAGGCCGGTGCGCCCTCCGCGCCGGGAGAGGTGGCCGGCCCGAAGGACGTGCGCCTGCGGCAGGATTGGGAGAGCGGCCCGATCGACCGCTACCTGCGGTCACGGCGAGAGTAGAGGCCACCGCGCGGGGCCGACGCGCGGTGGCCTCACAGCGGTTATTCGGCGGCAGCGGGAGCGGGCGGGGTGGCGCCGTGGCACTTCTTGCAGTCGGCAATCGCCGGCGCGGTCTTGCCTTCCGGCGAGACGGTCTTGCCGTCGTGGCAGGTGGCGCACAGGGTGGTGTGGGGATCCGGCATCTTCATCACCCCGGCCTTGCGGGCAAACGGCTTGGGATGGCAGGCGCCGCAGGCATAGCCGGCACCCACTTCCTTGTCGGAAAGGGCCGTGTGCCGCTCGTGCGGGAAGATCACCGGGCCATCCTGCGCCTTGGCCGCCAGAGTGCTCGGTTTGACCGGCGCGTGGCAGGCGTTGCAGGTCATCACGCTCTCGGCCACACGCTTCTCATCCTTCGGCGCGGTCATCTTGCCGTCGTGACACTTGCCACACGCCTTCTTGGCGTAGAGGTCCTTCATCTCGAAGGAGCCACGCTTCTGGGGGAAGAGGGCGTCGTGGCAGTCCTCACACTTAAAGCCGGCCTCCTCGTGCGAGAGGTGGCTAAAGACGACCATGCCGCGCGTGCCCGGGTAGCCGAGGAAGCCACCGCCGACGGCGTTGGGAACCTTCTTCTCCTCTTCCTCAGCCGCCCGCACGTTGGCGAAGGTCAGGGCCAGGGTGGCTGCCAGGGCCACACCGGCAACAGCGACAGGAACCGTTCTCATCCTCTTGCCTCCACTGGGAGGGGCGCTCGCTGCCTGGCGCGGGGAGCGCCTGCTTACTCCCACGCCCTGCCCTCTGCGCCACGCCCCCTCAATCGTTCTCCGGTGCCCGCACGCCACGTGCCGCAGCCTGCAAGGCACGCACGCACATCACACCGCGCGGGGCAGTTGGACATAATTCGCCATCGCGGCGGCGTCTCCTGCTGCCTGCACCCCAGGAAGGGCCGGTCCTGCCGGTCATAGCTCCCGGTTAAGGCGCGTGGCGGCGGCGGCCGCAGGCGCAGGCTTCCCCGGCGCCGCAGCCGCGCTTCGGCGGCTCCGCCCGGGCCAGCACCGGAAAGCGCTCGCCCACCAACGGGGCGCCCGGCTTTAGATTGAGGTCATCGGTCACGCAGTGGGGAGCCCCCGAGTAGGAGGTGCGATCCGGCATGTAGATGATCACCAGGGCACGCCGGGGTGCCTCCCCACGGTTTGGCGGGGCGTAGTGGAAGGTGAGGCCGTGGTGGAAGGTGCAGCTTCCGGCGCGCAGCGGCACCGGCACCGGGGTGAAGTCTTTACCCTCTGGCTCCGGCACCAGTGAGAAGATATCTTGCGGCTCCACCAGGTTGATCGGCGGCAGCTTGCCCCAGGTGTGCGAGCGCGGCACGAAGTGCATGCAGCCGTTGCGCTCGTCAACGTCGTCCAGCGCCAGCCAGCAAGAGAGCGCCCCGGGCTCGTTCATCGGCCAGTAGGGGAGGTCCTGGTGCCAATGTGACGGCTTGCTATCGCTGGGAAGCTTGATCAGGGCGTGGTCGTGCCACAGCCGCAGGCGCGGCACGCCCGCCAACTGCCGGGCGATCTCGGCGAGGCGGGGGTGGAAGACAACGGCGCGCATCCCCGGATGGTCGCGCCAGAGGTTCACCTTCTGGAGGAAGATGCGGTCGTACTCGGGGTTGCCGGTGCGGTCGATACCGCCCTGCAGGCGCATCTGCATCGCTTCGGCAAGGGAGGCGCGCGCCTGCTCGACCTCGGCCGGGGTCAGCACGTCGTTGAACTGGATGAAACCGTTCTCCTGGTAATAGCGCACCTGCGCGTCCGGCAGGCGGAATTCACTCATCAGGTTCCTCCCGCACGGTCGGGCTCATCTGCACTCAGTGCAGGTAACACCGCCGCCGACGGATCGGTTCGCCCCGAACGTGGGGGGAGGTGATAGGTGATAGGTGTCAGGTGTTAGGTGTTAGGTGTTAGGTGTTAGGTGTTAGGTGTCAGGTGTTAGGTGTCAGGGTTGGTAGGGGCGAAACAACCGGCAGCCATATCGATGCCGGTTGCTTCGCACCTACCGTTCGTTGGCACCCGCGCCCTCTATTCGTCGGGTGGCGGCTCCTTGCTGGCCGAGACCGACTTGCGCTTCGGGGTGTTGTCGAGGTGCTTGTAGTGGTTCGCCAGAGAGTGGGTGCGGTTGAGCGACCAGTCGCGCGGGGGCACCAGCGTCTCGGCGAACTTGCGCGGGTCCTCGTGCTGGGCGAGGGTTGCCAGGTAGGCCAGGTTCCAGACGCACTGTTGGTCCGGGTTCACTTCGCAGGTGCCATCGATGCGGGAGCCACCACAAGGGCCGTTGCGCAGCTCCTTGTAGCAGCGGCCCTGGCTGCACAGCGTGTAGCCAAGGTAGTCGGCCACGCAGTCGCCGCACTGCACGCAGCCGAAGGTCCGCCGCTTGAAGACATCGGCGGCGGCAAGGAGCTGGTACCAGAAGCCGCGGCGCCACTCCGCCTTGGTATCACCTCGCAGGCGGGCGGCCCAGAACCGGGCGCCAGGCGAGCCTTCGGCAATCATGAGCTGGTTGATGGCGCGGCACAGCCGCTGCGTGAAGCTGAGCCCGTACGGCATGGTGCCGATCTGGTAGGGTTGGGTGTCGTCGCTGAAGCCATCCTTGCCCTTGGGGAAGAGGTAATACTCGCCCGGCACCTCCAAGATCAGCTCGTCGAGGCGGTCGCGCCAGCCGTCACCGATCTCGGCGGCACGCTCGCGAATCGTCATGAAGTCGGCATGGCTCAAGCCGAAGCCGCCGATGTGGGCACCGGCAAAGTCCAATCCCTTCACGGCGGCGACCATCAGGGCGGCGCGTTCGAGGCGCTGGGGCTTCTTCTCGCCCTCCAGGGCCTGGATGAGGGCATCGGGCACCACACAGCCGGCCACCTCGCCGGCGCGCATCAGTTTGGCGATCGTCGCCGTGGGCACGTAGATGCTGGGGATAACGGGGATGTGCTCCAGCCCCTCGCGGCGCAGATACTGCTTCAGCTCGTAGAGCTTGCGCAGGTTGTAGCCGAGCTGGGTGATGATATACTGTGCGCCGCTGGCGATCTTCAGCTCCAGCTTGAAAAGCTGCATCATCTGGTCCGGCTCGCGCGTCTTGTAGGGATTGACGGCGGCGCCCGGGAAGAAGTCAAACGGCGTGGTCTGGGCCTGGCGCGGCCCCACGGAGTAGGGGAGCCCCGCGCGCATCGCGTTCACCAGGTCGAGGATGAGCACGGAATCGAGATCGTACACCGGCTTGGCGGCGCCAGCAAAACCATCCTTGTGGGCATCGCCAGTCAGGCACAGGATGTTGGCGACACCCAAGCGGGCCAGGGCGTGCAGGCGGCCTTCCAGGAAGGCGCGGTTTCCATCTTTGCCGGTGAGGTGGGCAATTGGGGTGAGGCCCTGCGCTTGCACGGCGGCGACAAACGCCTCTGGGGGCAGGGCGGGGTTGCCGCCGGGAAGGTCTGTGGCGCTGATGACGCGGATCCCCTCCGCGGTGGCGGCGGCATCGGCAACAAACTGCTCGGCATCCGGGATGGCATGGTCACGGCCGAGTACCAACTCGGCGGAGTAGACGAACTCCCCCCGCGTGAGTGCGGCGCGTAACGCGTTCGGTCCCATTGTCTTCCTTCCGACGTGATTGGGGCAGCCAGAGGCGCACGGGACTCACCTCCTCAGTCACACTATCCCACACGTGCCCCCGGGCGCAACTCCTTCCGCCCGGGCTTCAGGGGCGGGTGGCCAGCCGGATCCCAACGAAGACGAGCAGGAGCGCGACCAGGAAGGAGAACCCGATCCGCTCGCCGAGGAGCAGCCAGGCCAGCACGGCGGTACCCAGCGGCGCCAGGTACTGCGTCGGGGCCAGGGTGGCGGCGTCCACCACCGCCAGGGCACGGTACCACAGCGCGAACGCCAGCGCCGAGGGCACCAGGCCGAGGTACAGCAGCAGGCCGATGGCAGTTGGGGGCAGGTGGCGGGGAAGGGGGGTGACGACCATCAGGGCCGCCAGCAGCAGCGTGCCCCATCCCATCGCCAGCGTCGTCGTCAGGAGGCCACCGTAGCGGCGAACCACGCCCTTCCCCAGCAGGGTGTAGATCGCCCACCCGAGCGCGGCACCCACCGCGGCGAGCACGCCCCACAGCTCTTCACCGCGCGTCGACACTGGCCCGGAGGGGGTGCCGGCCAGGGCAACGACCGCGACCCCGGCGAGACCGATCACCGCGCCGGTCAGGCGTCGAACGGTCAGCGGCTCGCCGCTCAGCGGGGCAAGCAGGGCAACGAAGACCGGGTTGGCGTTCAAGACCAGGCTGACGTTCACCGCGGCGGTGAGCTCGCTGGCGGCGGCGCCGAGGATGCCCAGCGCCGCCACCCCGGTGAGCCCCAGCCAGAAGAAGGGAAGTGGCTCGCGAACGAAAGCGGTGAGGTGGCGGGCTTCGCCGCGCGCCACCGTCACCGCGGTGAGTACCAGCGCTCCGATCAGGAAGCGGCTGAACGCCAGCCCTACCGGGTCGATGTCGGAGACGCGGTAGAGGAGGCGCATCGTCACGTAGGTGCTGCCCCAAATGACGGCCGCCAGCGATCCCAGGAGAAGGCCCCGCGTTGCCTCGCGCACCCAGGTGCTCCAGAACCGTGCTACCTGAAGATCAACTGACGCCGGAGGGCTTCGTCTGGGCGGCGATGGATGCGCTCAACGTTCTCGGGAGAAAGGAACTGGGGGCCGCCAAAGGCAGCGGTGGCCAGCAGCACCCGGCAAGTTTTCACCCACATTGCCGTCACGCTCTCCACTTCGGCGGGGGTGCGTCCGAGCGCGATCAGGCCGTGGTTGCGCAGCAGGATCACCTTCGGTATCTCGCCGTGCTGCTCCACGTGGGCGCGGATGCCGTCGCGGATGGCATGAGCCAGTGGCAGGCCGGGGTCGGTGTAGGGCACCAGCAGCGGCGCTGGCCCGCAGACGACGATCTGGTCCGGGAACAGGCTGCCGCCGATGACCTTCTCAGCGTCGCGCGCGCAAAGGAGCGCGTTCACCATCGTGGGGTGAGTGTGGCCGACGAAGCGGATCCCCTCCAGGCCGAGCAGGAGGGCGTGAAACGTCGCCTCGATCGAGGGCGCCGCCGCTTCGGGGTTGACGCTCGCCGCGCGCAGGCCGTCTTTGATCTGCGCGTCGGTCAGCGAGCCCTGCTTCAGGAGCTCCATCACTGCCGGGCGGCGCACCGCCACGAACCCCTCTGGCTGGATGCCGACCAGGCTTTGCCCGCTGGCCTTGATGAGGAAGATCTCCTCGTCTACGGCGGCGGAGGTGTTTCCCTCACCCAGGATCACCAGGTCACGCTCCGGCTCACCGAGCCGGGCAGACATCGCCGTCAACTGCTGCAGCACCTTCTGGTATCTGTCGTCCATGCCCGTCCTCTATCCGTTGCTCGCTCCCCCGGCGCCGGCCGGGCCCCGGGGCACTACGCAGGGAGTTCTCGCTCGGGCGCGGCGATGCCTGCTGCCGCAGAAAGCACAAAGGGCAGCGTCCCTCTCGGCACGCTGCCCCTTGTTCATCTATCGTAGTGGCTCAGGGGTGCATCCGGCAAGCCGGCCCCGGTTCTTTGCGCGGCCAGGCACGGCCGCCCGGGCGCTGAGGATGCCCCACCCACCGAACCTGGCCTACCAGCGGTCGGCGCTGCCGCCGCGACCGCCGCCGCCGCTATAGCCGCTGCTGCGGGCGGTGCTGCCGCCGCCGTAGTTGCCACCACCGTAGCCGCCGCCCCGCGCGCCACCGCCACCGCGGCCGCCGCCGAAACCGCCACGACCACCGCCGTAGCCGCCACGACCGCCACCTCGCTCCGAGCGCTCCTTGGCTTCGTTCACCGTGAGCGTACGACCACCCAACTCGCTGCCTTCGAGCTGCCGGATCGCCGTCGCCGCGTCCTCGTCGTTCTGCATCTCGACGAATCCGAAGCCCCGGCTGCGACCGGTCTCGCGATCGGTCACCACGTCGGCCGAAGTCACCGGACCGACTGCCTCAAATGCCTGCCGCAGCTCTGCGGAGGTCGTGTTGTACGACAGACCCCCTACGAAAATGCGCTTTGCCATTGCTGGCTCCTTTCCCACCTCATCACCTATCTCTAATGCGCCTGAAAAACGCAGTCCGGGATCGGAGCCATTCGGCCGAACGCGAACCACACGCTTCTCTCTCGACCGCCTGAAGGTGGCCGGCGGTCGTGCACCCCCACAGTATACCCGGTTTGGCCCAATAAAGCAAGAGAAATGTTGGGAATACAGTGGCTGCCTGCCAGCCCCGGGAACGCCCTACGGCAGCAGCGCCGCCAACTCGGGCACCGGCGCCAGGAACGCGGCCTGCACCGCTGCCCGTGCTGGCTCGGTGCGTCCCTCGAAGCGCAGCGTCAGTGCCGCCTCGGTAACCGAGGGCCGTGCCAGGCCCCAGCCATCGCGGAACTGCACCCGCACGCCATCGAGGCGGCTCACCTGGTCGGGCGGGAAGGCGGCGGCGATGCGCTCCAGGAGGGGCGCCGGGTCACCGGGGTAGCGCACGCGGATGTCCGGCGTGGTGGCGTAGCGCGGCAGGGCATCGACGAGGGTCGAGAGCGGCTGCCCGGCGCGCGCCAGGGCGCCGAGCAGCACCAGGGCGCAGTAGAGGCCGTCGTCGCCCCCTTCCAGGACGCGGAAGAAGTAGTGGCCGCTGGCCTCGGGGGCAAAGAGAGCTCCCTCGACGAGGACCCGCGTCTTGATGAAGGTGTGTCCAGAGCGCTCCATCAGGGGCACGCCGCCACAGCGCCGGATCTCATCGGCAACCGCCTGCGAGCACTTGATGTCGTGAACGACGCGGGCGCCCGGCTCGGAAGGCACCAGGGCGCGCACCAGCAGCATCGCGGCGGCATCGCTGCTCACCGGCCGGCCGCGGTCGTCGGCGAAGGCGACGCGGTCGCCATCCCCATCGAAGGCGATCCCGAGTGCCGCGCCCTCGGCCACCACCCGGGCGCCCAGGCCGGCCAGGTGCGTCGGCACCGAGGGATTGGGGTCTCGGCCAGGGAAGCGGCCGTCGGCCACGTCGTTGAGCAGCCCCACCTGGCAGCCGGCGTCACGGAGCAGCCGGCCCGCCAGCCCAGCCCAACTGCCGTTGCCGGGATCCACCACCAGGCGCAGGCGGCGCGCCTCGGGTGGCAGCAGCTCGTCGGCCGCGCCCAGCAGGAAGTCACTGTAGTCCTTCTCGATGGAGAGCGAGGTGACGCTGCCCGGCGCCGGCTCGTGGCAGTTCGCCGCGGCCAAGGCGCGCAACTCGGAAAGCTCCTCGCCGGTAACCGGCAGCTCGCCGAGCACCAGCTTCAGCCCGTTGTGCGGCGCCGCGTTGTGGGAGGCGGTGACCATCACGCCGGCGGGCACGCCCAAGCGTCGCCGGGCGAAGTAGAAAAGAGGCGTCGGCACGGTGCCCAGATCCACGCAGGCGGCGCCAGACCCGGTGAGCCCCTCCAGGAGCGCCGCCTTCAGCGATGGGGTGCTTAGGCGCACGTCGCCCCCGACGAGGACGCGAACCTCGCGACCGCGGCGGCGCAGCAAGACCGCTACCGCGGCCCCGACGCGGCGGACCTTCTCCTCAGTCAACTCCTGACCGTAGAGGCCGCGGATGTCACACGCCTTGAAGATCGAATGCATTCAGCGCCACCACTCTCCCAGTGGGTCGTTTGCCATGGCCGTAGCGGGGCGGGAAGCGGAGACTGACCGCGACCTGCTCAGCGGCTCTTCGCCGACGGGTCCTACCCGTACCCCCGCCGGGCGCAGGCCTCACGGAAGCGCGCGTAGAGGGCCTCGTAGGCGTCGCGCAGTGCCGGGCGCGGCTCCACGGCGCACTCCGGATGAACCATGGCGCGCACGGCCGCGGAGAGGCTGGAGTGAAGAGTGCCCGCCGCCGCCAGCAGCGCGGCGCCGAAGGCGGCCTCCACTACCTGCGGGCGCACCAGCGTCCGCCCCAGCAGATCGGCACGGATCTGCAGCCACTCGCGGCTGCGCGCGGCGCCCCCGGTGACGTGGATCCGCGGTCCCACCGGCACCCCGAGCGATTCCATCACCTCGAAGACCCACCGCTCCAGGCAGGCCGTTCCCTCCAGGTGCGCCGCGTAAAGCGCGCCTGTCTCCGTGCCGGCCGGCGCCTCGATAAAGCCTTCGGCGGCTGGGGCAACAAAGGGAAGCCGCTCGCCGCGCCGAGCCAGCGGGTAGACGGTGAGCGGGGTGGGGGAGAGCGCCAGCGCCTGCCGGTCCAACGCCGGCCAGTCGGCACCGGCAAAGCGCCGCTCCAACCACTCGCCGCCGGTGCTGCTGGCGCCGCCCGGCAGCCAGTAGCCCTCCGGGTGACGGTGGCAGTAGATCCGCCCCGCCGGATCGCGCACCAGATCGCGGCTGACGCCTCGCACCACGAGAGTGGTGCCCAGGGTGGCGTTCCACTCGCCCGGGGCAATCGCGCCCGAGGCCAGGAACGCCGCGGTGCCATCGGTGGCCCCGGCGGCGACGGCCAGGCCGGGGGACAGGCCAGTCTCCCGTGCCGCTGCCGCGGACACCGCGCCGATCCGGGTGCCCGGCGCGGTGACGCGCGGCAGTTTTGCCAAGGGAATGCCCAGGTCGCGCTCGATCCACTTGCCCCAGCACAACTCCAGCAAATCGTAGCCCGTCTTCAGGGCGTTGGAGGAGTCGGAAAGGCCGAGCTCGCCGGTTAGGCGCAGCACCAGGTAATCGGCCGCGTGGAGGAAGCAGGCGGTGCGCTCGAAAAGCTCCGGCTCGTGGATCCGGATCCAGAGGAGCCGGGGGAGGGCAAAGGGAGCCTGGAAGGCGTAGCCCAGTTTCGCTGCCAGCGCCCGGCCGGCTTCCTGCACCTGCGCGGCCTCTTCCACGGCGCGCGCGTCGTTGTACATCAGGGCCGGCCGCAGCGCGCGCCCCGCCGCGTCCACCGGCACCACCGTGCCCGAGGTGGCGGTGACGGCAATCGCCACCATCCGCTCCGGTGCCACCTGGGCGCCCACCTGCTGCAGGCAGGCCCGCGCGGCCTCCCACCAGGAGTCTACCTCTTGCTCCGACCAACCAGGCGGCAGCGGCGGCCCAGCACGCTCCGGCAGCCGCTGCGACGCCGCCGCCAGCACGCGCCCGGCGGCATCCACCGCCAGCGCCCGTGCCCCTTGCGTGCCCACGTCGAGCCCAACAACACACTCCCTGCTCATAGGCCCCCCAGCCGCATCCCCGCGGGTCACCCCGTTGCCCCTTTCCCCCGGGATTCGCCGCTGCCCGGGGCAACTCCCTCTCACCGGCGGCAGGGGCGCCGCGGCGAGCCGCCGAACTACGCGCCCGGAGGTTTGCAGGGGGCACCATGCCACACCGGCCCCTGCTGCCTGGATGGGAGCGATGGCCGATGGAGAAGCACACCCTGATCCTGTCGCTGGCCCTGATCGGCACGCCAGCCGCCCTCGCCCAGGAAGACTGGGATACCTGGCCGCCGCGCGCCTACCTGCTGAAGTCGCTGACCGAGGCGGTGCCCGACATACTCGACTTTTACCACCCCGAGACCGGCCGCTTCGGCACCGAGCCGTGGATCTGCCTTGACCAAAACGTCCTCTTCCCCCTGGCGGCCGCCTGGGCGATCCGCGACCCGGCCAACCCCTGGTACCACAGCGACCAGGTACTGCAGGCGATTGCCGGTGGCGGCGAGGCGTTGGTGGACGCCATGGATGACGCGGGCATGTGGCTCTTCAAAAAGAAGGATGGCTCCACCTGGGGGCAGATCCATATGCCATGGACCTACAGCCGCTGGATTCGGGCCTACGCCCTGGTGCGCGATGCCCTCCCCGCGGCGACACGGGCGAAGTGGGAGAAGGGGCTGCGCCTCGGCTTCACCGGCATCTGCAAGTACATGGAGGATGGCCCGCACAATATCCCCACCCACCACGCCATGGCGCTCTACATCGCCGGCGAGTGCTTCGACAACCAGGAGTGGAAGCAGGCTGCCGCCGCCTTCATGGCCCGCATCGTGCGGGCGCAGGATCCTGTTGGCTTCTGGTCAGAGCACTTCGGGCCGGTGGTCGGCTACAACGATGTCTACGTCGATGCGCTCGGGGTCTACTATCACTTCTCGAAAGACCCGGTAGTGCTGGAGGCGCTGCGCCGGGCGGGGCAGTTCCACGCCAGCGTGCTGTGGCCGGACGGAACCTCCGTCGCCGCCATCGACGAGCGCCAGACCTACTCCGGGGCGATCTACGGCGGCAACGTCGGCTTCACCTGGACCCCCGAGGGCCGCGGCTTCCTGCTGATGCAGATGGCCCGCTGGGCCGGCCCGGAGCGGCGCGCCGTCGGGGCCGACTACGCGGCCTCCCTGCTCCTCTACAGCGGTGATGGCCCCTTCGTGGCACCGCCAGCGGATCGTGCCGAGGGCATGGTGGTCCTCGGCAAGAACGACGCCCTCATCCGGCGCCGCAAGCCGTGGCAGTGGGCGCTCTCCGGCTACGCCTGCCCGCCGGTCCAGAGCCGTTGGATCCAGGACCGCCAGAACCTGGTAGACCTCTACCACGACTCGCTCGGGTTGGTGGCCGGCGGCGGCAACACCAAGCTGCAGCCCTATTGGTCCACCTTCACCGTGGGCGATCCCGCCCTGCTGCGGCACCAGCCGGGCGATGAGGCGCCCGGCTTCGTGCCCACCATCGACCTGCGCTGGACGCCCGACGACGCGGAGATCGCCAACCACGACGCCGTCTCCGTGCTGACGGCGCGCTACGGCGAGGTGTCGTGCCAGGTGAGCGTGGAGGCGCGCGCTGGCGGGACGCTGCGGGTCACCTACCAGGCACCGCGCGGCCGCCGGGTGGAGGCGCACCTGCCGCTGCTGCGGCGGGCGGCGGCGCTGCGTACCGCCACCGGCAGGACGGTGGCACTGGACGAAGAGCCGGTGCTGCTGGATGCCGCCGCGATAGGCGAGCACTTCGTCTTCGCCGGCTTGAAGGTGACGATGCCGCCCGGGGCCTCACTGCGCTGGCCGGCACGCCCACACAACCCCTACGCCAAGGACGGCGCTGCCACCCTGGCGGAGGCCCGGCTGGTGCTGGTGCTGCCCTTCACCGAGACGGACGAGCACGCCGTCATCCTCTCCCACCAGCCAGAGGAGGCGCCACCCACTAAACATTAGACGTTTCTAATGCACTTTTAACCTCGCTTTAATGTTGCCGTGCTATACTGGGACGGTAGCGACCTGTCAGCGAACAACCACGCCCACGGCACCACGCGAAGGGCCCGGTTCGCTCCTTAACGGGTCGTGAAGGCAGGGGCCTGCCCGGCCGAGAGTCCGAGCAGGACGCTTTGGCCGGCACCCCTATCCACACCCCTATCCAGAGGAGGGCACCGTCATGATTCGCAGGAAAGGGTTTACTCTGATTGAGTTGCTCGTGGTCATCGCGATTATCGCGATCCTGGCGGCGATCCTGTTCCCGGTCTTCGCGCGGGCGCGCGAGAACGCACGCAAGTCATCCTGCCAGAGCAACCTGAAGCAGCTCGGCAGCGCGATGATGATGTACGTGCAGGACGACGACGAGACGTACTTGCTGCACTGCGCGGGTGGCAACTGCTGGGCGCGGATGCTGACGCCGTATCACAAGAACACCGCGGTGCTCAACTGCCCAAGCCAGGCCTTCACCTCGGGGAGGGCGTGCGCGGATGGCAGCTACGGCTACAACATGAACGCGCTCGATGGGGTATCGATGGCCCAGTTGCAACGCCCCGCGGATGTGATCGCCATTGCCGACGCACGAAGGAAGGCCCGTACGGGCGAGGTGTGCCCGGTGCGCTTCATCAACCACAACAGCAACATGACCGGCTCGCCACCAGCCTGCGGCTGGGAGGGGTGCAACTCCACGGATAGCTGCCTGGCAAACTGGCACTCCGATGGGGCCAACATCGCCTTCGCCGACGGGCACGTCAAGTGGATGAAGAAGCAGGCCCTGGAGAGTGCGTTCCCCACGTACTGGCGGAACCAGTAGCGCGGCCAGCTACTCAGCTCAGGAGCGGAGGCACCGGGCAGACAGCCGGTGCCTCCGCTCCTTTTTTTTTGGGGTGCGGTCTACCGTCGGCGCTCAGCCGATGACGGCGACGCAGTCGATCTCCACCTCCAGGCCCGGGCGGGCCAGGGAGACGCCCACGGTAGTGCGCGCCGGCCGGTGGCTGCCGAAGAACTCGGCGTAAACCGCGTTCATCGTGTCGAAGTCGCGCTGCACGTCGGTGAGGTAGACGGTCGTCTTCACCACCCGGTCTACCGAGGAGCCGGCGGCCTCCAGCAGGGCGCGGATGTTCTCGAGCGTCTGCCGCGTCTGGGCAGCAACGCCGCCGGGAACGATCTCCGTTGTGCCCGGCCGATAGCCGACCTGTCCGGAGACGTAGACCACGTCGCCGACACGCACGGCGCCGGCCAGTGGGATCGTGGGATGAGGGTGGATCGGTTCCAGAGAAGGCATCGCTTCACTCCTTGGGTGTTGCACGGTCGATAAGCCAGCCAGATACGAAGCGGCCCGCACGAGCCGAAAGCCTCCATCAGCGCCTGGCGCGGCGCGGGTCGCCGCCTCGCCGAGGGATCACCGCGCCAGGCACCAGCCTACTCTCCCGGCAGCAGCCGGGCCAGGTCGGCATGCGGCCGGGCGATGACGTGCGAGGCGATGTGCTTGCCGCCGATGCGCTGGCAGGCGGCGGTGCCCGCCTCAACGGCGGCGGCGACGGCCGCCACGTCGCCGCGCACGATCACGGTGACGTAGCCGGCGCCGATCTTCTCTTTGCCCACCAGTTCCACGTTGGCGGCCTTTAGCATCGCGTCGGCAGCTTCCAGCATCGCCGTGAGCCCCTGGGTCTCCACAAAGCCCAGGGCCAGGCTGTTCGTCTCCTTGCGCATCACTGCTCCTTCGGGGCCGGGCGCGGCGCCCGTCTCGCGGTCTCCCGCCGCCGGTTCCCGCTCTGGGCGGGGGTAGTACTGCTCGTAGCCGCCGTAGAGGGCGTTGAAAGTTCGCCGGGGAGCCACCAGCGCCGGGGGAATCACCGGGCGCGCCAGCACCTCGGCGGCGAACGCGGCGCCCATCTGCTCGGCGGCAGCCCGCCCAGCGGCAACGGCCGCCTGCACCGCCGCCGTCGCGCCCCTCAGGCGGATCAGCATCTCGCCGCGGCCGTTCGCCTCGATGGAGGCGACCACCACCCCGGCGGCCTTGCCAACGCAATCGGCGACGACCGCCGTGGGCGAGAAGCCAGCCACTTCCACCAACCCGAGGGCCTCGGTCACCGGCTACCCTCCTGCCGCAGGCGCAGCAGCACCTCGCGCACCACGGCGCGCACCTGCTCTTCGGAGAGATTGGCGGCGGCCTGGGTGGCGCACACAGGCGAGACGGGTGGCGGCGGCACCAGTGGATCAGGATCGAACTCTTTCAGCAGTTCGTGCAGCACCTGGCGCAGCGCCTCGATGTTGCAGCGCTCGCCCGGAGCCAGCGGCTGGCGCGACTCGCCCATTCGGAAGCCGCGCAGTTCCATCGCCGCGCGGAACCCCTCCGGGAAGCCAGCCCCGAACAGCATGGTGTTGATCAGATGCAGCACGCGGTACTGCAGCGCCACCGCCCGGGGGAAGTCGCCCCGCTCCACGCAGCGGAACATCTCCACCACCACTTCGGGCACCACGCCGGCGGTAGCGACCGTGCCGCCATCGCCCCCCATCAGCAGCGTCGGCACCAGGATCTCCTCGCAGCCGATCAGGAAGGAGAAGTCTGGGCGCAGCGGGCGCACCTCGTTGATGGTGTTCAGGAAGCGCGGCATGTCGCGGCTGCTGTCTTTGATGGCGACGATGCGCGGCAGCTCCACCAGTCGCTTCAGCACGTCGATGCTGATCTCGTTGTTGGTGAACTGGGGGATGTTGTAGAGGGTGATATCGATGGGGCTATGTCGGGCCAGGGTAGCGAAGTGCTCGTAGACGCTCTCCTGGCTCAGGCGGTAGTACCACGGCGGCACCACCGCCACCGTGTCGCAGCCCAGCTCCGCGTAGTACTCGCAGGCGGCCAGCGTTTTCTCCAGGCTGAACTCGGCCGCGCCCGCCAGCACCTTCGCGCGCCCGCGGTTCTGGTCCACCACGATCCGCACGATCTCCTTGTGCTCCTCGAAGGAGAAGCGGACGAACTCGCCCATCGTGCCGTTCGGGTAGAGGCCGTGTACCCCGCGCTGGATCAGGAACTCCACCAGCCGGCGCAGCTCGCCCTCGTTGATGCGCCCCCGGGAATCGAGAGGCACCATGTTGGGAGTGAAGATACCGCGCAGTCGTTCTCGTGGCATGGGAACCGTGCGCCTCCTCGGCAGTCGTGTGCTGGACAGGTTCTCTGACCGGCGCGCGGACTCCTTCGGGGCCCATCGCGGCCGGAAAGCAGGTTACCTCAGCCGGCGGCCAGCCACTTCCCGGTGTGGGTGAGCACCGCCAGCTTCATCTCCAGGTTCTGCCGGCGCACCGGGACCACGTCGCGCAGGTCGAAGCCGCAGGTCTGCAGCACGCGCTCGAGGGTGGCGGCGCAGGCTGGCCCGCCCCCGCCGCGGCCGCCAGCCACGCAGACGCCCACGGCCGGCTTCCCGGCGATTCCGGCCTTGCCCGCCTCGTGCAGGCAGGTGCGGCGCAGGCGGTCGAGGAACGCCTTGAGGCTCTCGCTCAGGTCGGCAAAGTAGACGGGGGTGGCGAAGACGCCGGCGTCGGCGGCGCGCAGCTTTGCCACCAGACCGGCCTGATCGTCGGCGATCTCACACTCGCCCTGGCTGAGGCAGGTGCCCCAGCCGTTCTCATCACACTGGCGGCAACGCTCGATCCGCAGCGTCGGCAGGAACACCTGCTCCACCTCCGCGCCCTCCGCCTGCGCCCCCATCGCCAGCGCGGCGGCGGCGCGCGCCGTTTGCCCCTCCGGGTTTCTGCTGCCCAGGATCACCAGAACCTTCATCGCTCTTCTCCCATACGCGGGCGGGTGATCCACGAAGGACACGAAGGCTCAC
>JAAZEB010000022.1 GCA_012512505.1 Armatimonadota bacterium
AGGTTGTCGCGCGGCTCGTCTGGCAGTGGCTCCACCTCGAAGCCGTCGGCCCCGATGTCCTGGGGGATGGAAGTGCCGGTGCCGGGATAGGCGGCGGTGGCATCGCCCTTGCGGTCGATTCCGGCGCCGATCCACGGGTGGCCGTGGCGCGGGTTGGGCTTGCGCCGCCCCAGGTCGCGCTCCAGATCTGTCGGGTTCTCCTGCGGCTCAATCGCCATCGTCGGAACCTCCCCGCCTCGGTCTACCCGCCTGCCCGTCGGCCAAAACGGTGGCTCCGCCGGCATTGCCGCCCCCGCGCCCTTACCCGGAAGCTGCGGGGTGGCACAGGAGAATGGAGTCGCCCGGCGAACGGGACTACGAAGTCCATCCGGAGGAGTGGTCGCGTGGGTCTGCGCCGCAGCACTGAGTCGACGAATGGGGGAGCGATGCCATCCCGGTTGTCTTGTTACGAGGCGTTCTTCTTGCGGGGTGCCGACGAGGTGCTGGAGCCAGACCCGCGGGATCCCGGTTCGCCCTACGTCTATCGCTTCCCGCCGGTGAAGGTCGGCCCGCTCAAGCGGTTCCTCGTCCAGTTGTCCGACGTATGCGTCTACATCACCGACGGCATGTCACTGCGCGAGATGCCCGTGCCCCCAGAGGAGCGGGAGTACTGCCCCACGCGGATCGAGCTAATGGCCTGCACGCTGGGCTCTGTCGTGGGGGCCGAGGACGGCCGTGATCGGGTGATGCCGCTGCTGAGCCTGATGGATCGCACCATGCGCGCGGAAGGCATGTTCTTCGGCCCGGGGTTCACCCTCGACGTCGGCGAGCGGATCTGCCCCAACTCGGAGATGACGGGGTTCTTCTTCTCCCTGCCCGACCACGTTGACATGGAACGGCTCTGTCGCTGCACGCAAGGTGCCCAGTTGGTCCTCAGCGTGGTGCCGATCACGCCGGCGGAGCTACGCCTCGCGCGCGATAGCGGGTCGCTCGACCTCATCGCCCGGTTCGAGCAGGCCGGCCTGCCCAACCTGTTCAATCCCTTCCGCCCCAGCGTGGTCTAACCGGGCCAGCGGCAATCCTAGAACGAGAAGATCTCGTGGTCGGTCATGCCGATGACGGCGTCGGCCAGCACCCAGGCGCCGCCAGCCACGAACTCGCCGAGGATCAGGCCCAGCGCTGCGGGGATGCACCGCCGGTAGAAGCGCGCTCCCCCGTAGTGCAGCACCAGCGTCTTCACCAGCCACCCCGCGAACACCGGGAACCAGAAGTTGATCATCGGCCACGAGGCGCCCATCAGATAACCCAGCGGGTGGATCGGCCACCAGTAGAGCGACCGATAGAGCGACAAAAGCCCCAGCATCGATAGGCCCCCGATGCCCATCGTCAGGAAGGCGGCCGGGTGCGCGGGCTGACCCTGGAGAGTGAGCCGGGCGGTCCACTGGCAGTAGAGGTTGTTCGTGTAGTAGGTGGTGAACCAGGGGTTCAGCTTCAGGCCCCCGTGCGTGTGCATCAGGTGCAGGTACGACCAAAGCGAGACGGGAATGGCAATCAGCACCGCCAGCGCCATCGCCCGCGCGATCCCCCGCTGCGACAGCCTCCCCGCCTCCGCCGCCTTGTAGCCCTGCAGCACCGCTGGCATCAGTGGGCTGCGGTTGGCCAGCATCCAGAGGTGGTCCAGCATCACCAGGCTTGGCAGGTGGCTGGTGCCCACACCCCCGGTGCCGACGGCATCCAGCATCAGGTTGAGTGGCCGGTAAGGATGCTGGATATAGAGCATGCCCGCCTGTGCCACCAGCCGCACCGCCACGATCTGCAGCACGAAGTAGAGCACGAAGAGGAGCAGCGTCCGCGCGAAGCCGGCGCCGCCGGCCATCCCCCAGCCGCTGATGATCGCCAGCCCCAGCAGGATCCCCCACACCGCGTGGCGCGGCGAGATCGGCTCCCCCTTCTCTTCGGCCGGCGCGCCCAGGAAGGCGGCCCGCAGGGCGCGCTTCAGGTGCCGGCGCGCGCACCAGATCGTGTAAACCCCGAAGACCAGGATCCCCCCGATCATCTGCTGGCCGACGAACTCGCGCACCGGGTAGGCCTGCACCGAGGCCATCACGTAGCCGAAGCGCGCGGCAATCGCCTGCTGGGCCAGGAAGAAGAAGTAGCAGAACCACAGGCTGAAGGAGACGTCCGACGGCAACAGGTAGGTGAGCCCGATGATGCTGAAGAGCACGCGGATCCAGAGCGGCTGGACCGCCGCGCCCACCGGACCCTGAAGGTACTGCCCCAGGTCGATCCGATGGATGTTCACCGTCGGCAGGTTCGCCAGGTAGCGCGTCAGCCCGTTGATCGTGTGCAGCCCAAACGGAACCAGGAAGGCGATCCAGAGCGCCGGGTCGCGCAGCAGCGGCGGCAACGGCGCCTTATCGTTCCCGTAGCGCGTGAGCTCCACCGGAAGCTGAATGAGGGGGAAGACGAGCTTCTCCTCCTCCGACCACGGCCGGCGCAGTAGCGCGCAGACGCAGAAGAAGACCAGGTAGACCGCGCCCACCAGCACCGACCAGATCGCGAGCGGCACCAGCCACGCCGCCCACGGGATGCTGGCTCCCTCTGGCAGCCCCTCGTAGAGCGCTTTCGCCGCCTCGGCGCCTGGCGCGAGCATCCAGGCGGGCAGGTGCCGCAGGATCGCCTCGGCGTAGTGGTTTTCCGGCGTGGCGAAGTAGAGCGGCCCCGCCAGGTAAGGGATGAGCAGCCCGGTCAGCCCGAACGAGGCGATGCCCGCCGCGGCGAGCGTCATGCAGAAGATCACCAACAGCTCGCCGCCGGTGAGGCCGCGCCGCTCGCGCCGCAGCGGGGCGTTGGCGGCCACCAGCACCGCCAGCAGGAAGACGGCGCTGATCGGCAGCGCCGTCAGGCCCACCCAGGTGCCGCGCATCACCAGGTCGCTGTAGGGCGTCGCGATGCTGATCAGCACCACGCAGATCGCGCCCACCACAAGCGCTCGACGGGTCACGGGTGTCCTTCCCCCGGGGTGGTCTTGCAGGGTGTGCGGAGATCCCACCACGAAGACACCAAGGCTCGAGGAACACGAAGTAACAGAAGGATTCCTTCGTGGTCCTTGTGTCTTTGTGGTAAGCCTTGTCCTACATGCTCTCACATACAGTTGGCGCAGTCGCCGTCGGCCTCGTCCTCGGTCGCAGCCGTCGGTTCGACTAATGGGTTGGAAGGGGCCGGTCGCCAGCGGCCACGGCACCCTGGTTCGTCGTCGAGGCCGCCGACTCCCGCTTCAGTGCGGGAAGGCCATGTACATCTGGGTGTTGGTGGCGGCGCCGATCAGCCCCCAGAGGCCCGGCACCACGTAATCGCCCAGGATCATCCCCAGGAAGAACGGGAGGGTGCGCCGGTAGAGCGAGATGCCGCCGAGGCGCAGCACCGTCGCCTTCAGCACCCACGCGATGAAGAAGGGGCACCACACGTAGTCGAGCGAGTTGGTGTTCGCTAGGGCATACCCGAGTGGGTGGAGCGGCCACCAGAGCACGTGCTGGCGGAGGAAGACCAGCGCCGCCGTGATGAGGGCCCCGACGCCCGCCGCGGCCAGCCCGGTCGGATCGGTCAGCGGGGGGCTGGAGAGCCAGGAGCGCAGCATGCCGAAGGGCCACTGCCCCACGGAGGTGATCCAGGGGCGCACCTTGGCCGTGGCGCACCCGTGGATGTAGTAGACGTGCAGGTGCGCCCAGAACGCCGTCACGATGCCGACCCCGGTCGCCACCAGCATGGCGGCCAGCATGCGGCGCGGTGGCACCGCGGCCGCGCCGCCGATGCGGGCTCCCTGGAGGTGGTGCGGCATCGGCATGTCGCGGTAGTCCAGGTCGAGGAAGAGGAAGTACGACCACGCCGTGAGGCTTCGCTCGCCCATGGATCCCACGTGGGCCGCGGCCGTGACCAGCGGGCGGCCGCTCATCCAGGGCGCCATGATCCACCCCGCGCCCGCCTCGGCCACGATGCGCGTGATCGTGAGGACGAAGAGGAGCAGGATGAGCAGGAAGGCGGCGGCCACCAGCGGGTGCACGCCGGCGGCCCAGCAGAAGCCCACCAGCGCCGCGAATCCCGCCGCCAGGCCGGCGAACGCCGCGCGGTACGAGAGCATCTCCCCCTCAGCGGGCTCGCCCCGGCGGGCGGCCTGCCACGCCCGGCGCAGCGTGCCCCGGCCGGTCCACAGAAGCAGCAGCGCCAGGCCGATGAACGCACCGGCGCCCTGCTCGCTAATGTACGGCGCACGCGCCATCGTCAGGCTGGCGCCCGGGTCGCGGAAGCCGGCCGCCACCGCGACCACGTTCTCGAGCTTCATCAGCAGGTAGAAGCTCCAGCAACTGAAGGAGATGTCCAGCGTCAGCAGGTAGCCGATACCGATCATGAACGGGTAGAACGCCACGTAGAACGGCCGGACGCCGCTCCACGGCTGGGCGGTCACCTGCGCGCCCAGGTCGGTCGGCTTGATCGGCAGGTAGGGGATGGCGGGCATCAGCCAGTTGGCGAAGTTCACCGACTCGAGCACGCCGGCCAGGGCAAAGCCGGCCCACATCAGGCGGCTCCCCCAGAACGCCTTGCTGCCCCCGTCGCGCGCCATTTCCACCGGCAGGTAGATCAGGGGGAAGGTGAGGCGCTCCTCCACGACCCACCGCCGCCGCACCAGCACGGTGAGGCAGAGCATCACCAGGAGGAGGGTGCTCAGGAAGGCGGTCCACACGGCCACCGGCACCAGCCAGGCGCGCAGGATCCGGAGCTGGTAGAGGGTAGTGTACCCCTTGAAGAAGCCGTTTACGGCCGCGGGGTCGTTCGGCACCAGCCAGGCCGGGACGTGCGGGTGGAACTCGGCCCAGCGGTTCTCCGGGGTGGCGAAGTAGAAGGCGCTCCCGAGGGTCGGCACCAGGAACTGGACCATGCCGATGCCGCTCACTGCGGTGGCCAGCATCAGCATCACGTAGATGGTGAGCAGCTCCGCGCCCGTGAGCGCCAGCCGCGCGCGCAGCCGGCGCAGCAGCAGGTTGGCCAGGGCGAGCATGAAGAGCACGAACACCGGCCCCCGCAGCAGCGACGTCTGGGTCCAGAGGAGTGCCTGCACCACGATGTAGGCGTACACCCCGAACAGCGTACTGGGCGGGATCAACAGCGCGCCGATCAGGATGCCGCGCCAGGGCGGGGGCTTCCCGGGCGGGAGATGGGCCGCCATGCGGCTATCTTCCGGGCCCGACGGCTGCCGCGCCGCGCCTCCCTGCCCTGGCGCAGCTGCGCCCCGTCGCTCCCATCACAAGCACTCTCATCCGGACCTCCCCTCAGATCCCCGTGGCATCGCTCTCGCCATGGGGCTACCGAGGCCGGGGGCAGCGCTCGCGGAACCGCTCGACGACGTGTTTCGCCTCGTCCAGGGTCCCGACCGCAACATTGAAGAGGAACCGCGTGCTGGGAAGCGCCATGTCGAGGAACTGGTAGACGTCCTGTTCGCCCAACCAGGCCTGGATCAGCACGGTGTGGCCCGAGAACGCCTCGATGGCGGGCCGCGGACCCGGCTCCTGGAAGACGCGGTTCAGGCCGCGTAGGTTGGGGATCCGGCGGAAGCCGGCGTACTGGTGGTCGGCCGTGGCACAACAGTGGACGAACAGCCCCCCGAACGTCTCGCTCAGGTCCACCAGCGTCGGCAGGCAGAACTCGGCGAACATCGCCGTGCTGAGGCAGCCGGCCTCGTCCTCCGAAAGCCAGCAGCCCAGCTCCGGCGGTGCCCACGCCGTCGGGCAGTGGCAGAGGTTGCAGTTGGGAAACTCCCGTTTGAAGGCCAACAGGAACGTTTTCAGCAGGTCGTGGCACTTGGCGACGAGGCGCTTCACCGCGTCCGGGCACTCGTACAGCGCCACGAAGAGGTCTTCCTTGCGCCAGATGAGGGCGGCGATGTCGAAGGGGCTCTGGATGTCCGGCACCCCAATCGGCACCTCGGGGCCGACGCGCTCGCGCACCCGTTGCCCCCACTCGAAGATCCGCGCCAGCGGGCGAGCCTCCAGCGTCGGGGTTGCCAGGCGGTCGGCCTCTTCGGCGGTGGTCACCAACGGTCGCGCGGCCGGGTTGGAGTCCTCAAACAGATGCACCGGGCAGCCGAAGGCGGCAGCGAAGACCTCGGTGCCGGTGGAGAGCCGGACGTAGGGCACGCTGTCGTCGTCTAGCGCCTCGTGGAAGGCGCGCTGCTGCTCGTAGTTCTCGACGGTCCACGGCACCCAGTCGCGCACCGGCCGCGCGGAGATGGCGGCATCGTCCAACCAGGGGCGGGGCGCCTGCGGCGCGTCGACGATCAGGGCGTGGCCCCGGAACGGGCCGGCGAACAGGTCGGTTAGGAAGCGGCGGTTTCTCTCCTCGCGTGCGGTGGGCATGAGGCCTCCTCGGGAACGTCTCGTCGGGTAACCATGCACCACCGTCCACCGGATCTCCTGCTGCCGGCAGGAACCGGCGCCGCGTTCGGGCAATGTAGGGGGCAACCACCCCGGGAGTCGCGATCATGGAAGCCTCGAAACAGCAAAACAGACTGCTCCCCCGCCTGGGGTTGCCCCGTGCTGCTCTCTCAGGCTGCCGCTACGGCCCCCAGATTTCCTTGCTTCTGGGTCTTTTCCTTGCCCTCCTTACCGGGGGACCTGCTCACGCCCAGGCGCCGGTCTTCACCGCCGAGTTCGACGGCGACCTGGCGGCGCGTGGCGTCGGGGGGCAGACGATCCGCCCGCTGCGCGCCGAGGCCCCGGCCTTCGCCGAAGGGCGCTCGGGGCAGGCGCTGCGCGCGGATGCCGGGTGCGTTACCTATCCCGCGAGCGTAGTCCCGCGCGATGCCGGCACGCTGGAGGTGTGGGTCTCGCCGCTGGCGTCAGGCACCGGCAACGGGTGGTACTTCTACTCGGGCGATGCCTCGGAGTGGGGGCCGGAGGGCGTGCCGCGCCTCTGGCTGTGGGAGGGCCGCCCGCGCTTCGATGTGGACGGCGGCGAGCGCCTGATCTGCGGGGGATTGCCACCGGGCGTGGCCTGGGTGCCCGGTAGCTGGCACCAGTTGGTGGGAACCTGGGATCGCCAGGGCGCGGTGGCGCTCTACGTCGATGGCCGGCTGGTGACGCGCAAAGGGGTGGCTTCCTGGGAGCCGAAGCCCTGCCAGGGGTTCGTCATCGGCGCCGGACGCGGGCTCGACCATCAGAGCCTTCTGCAGGGCAACGCCCTCATCGACCGGGTGCGCCTCTATGACCGCGTCTTGCCCCCGGAGGCGATCCGGGCGCGCTGGCGGGAGATGGGAATCCCGATGCTTTCGGTGAGCCTCCGCCGGACGCTCGTTCGGGCCGGCGAGGCGCTGCCCGTCCGCGTCGAGAACGTCGGCGGCGGTCGATGGCAGGGCGAGCTCCGCTGGGCTGGCGCCTCGGCCCGGGGGCGCCGGACGCTGGCGGCGGCCCCAGGCAAAGCGGTGGCAGTGGCGCTGGCCGGGGCGACCGGCGCGCGGGGCGAGGTTGCCCTCACCGTGCAGTGGAGCGAAGGGCACCGCGGGCGGGTGCAGCGCACCGAAAAGCTGCAGGCCTACGTGCCGCCGCGCCTCCCGCCGCCTCCGGCGCGCGGCCCGCAGTGGCGCCTCGTCCGCGTCGTTGATTGCGCGCGGGAGGCGCCGGTCTCCGAGGTGGGCCGGTCGGCCGTCGTGGCGGGGCCTGCCGGGCGCTACCGGGAGGCCGGCCCGCGGTGCTACGACCGGTATGCCTATGTGTTCTCCCTCTCAGGGCGTGACCGGTTGCTGCGGCTTACCGTCACGCACCCGGACGACCGCAAGCGCTGCACGATGCTCTCACACAGCATCCCCGACTTCCAGCCCCTGGAGGTGGCCGGCTGGGAGCAGCAGGTGCTTGGGCACGGCCTCCTGAGCGGAGGGCGGCTGCCGCTGACGCGCCGCATGGTGACGCGCCAGTATCTCTTCCCCTGCCCGAGTGACCGGGTTGCCATCATCGTAGAGACGGGAACTACCGGCCAGAACGCCGCGGTCGGCACGCTGAAGCTGGAGGAGGCAGAGCCGGTCTACGGCCCGCCCGCCGCCGCGCCGGCCCTCGGCGCCCGGCAGCATCGCTACGCCGGCCTCTACTGGGAGGATCCCGTGCTGGCGCAGGACTTCGGGTGGACCGGCACCGGGTATAGCCGCTGGGACGCGATCCTGCGCCGGGCGATGGATTACCTGGCCTGGACGGGGCAGCGGCTCCTCGTCTACCCAACGGTGTGGTACAGCGGCCCGGTCTACCAGAGCCGGGTGGAGCCGGGCACCTGGCCCTACGGGGCGCGCCACCACCCTTCCGAGTACCCGCGCCTGATGGCGCTGCGCTGCGCCGAGCGCGGTATCCGCTTCGTGCCGACCTTCACCATCTGGCGGCTGCCGTCGCTGGCGCCGTGGATCCGCACCCTGGCGGAGGTGATCGCCGGCAAGCCGTCGGTCAACACGGTCAACCGCGCGGGGGAGGTGATCACGGATACCAACTGGGGCTCGCCGCCGCTGCTCAATGCCCAGCACCCGCGCGTGCAGAAGGCGATCCTCGATCTGGTCGACGAGCACGTGGCCCTGTGCGGCGACCTCCCGAGCTTCGACGGGATCGGGTTCGCCCTTTGGGCCAGCTCGCCGATGCACGTCGGCGCCGGCCTGGTCACCAGCTACGACGACTGGACGGTGACCCAGTTTGCCCGCCACCTGGGGCAGACGCCACCGGGCGAGGCGGGCTCGGCCGCTCGCTTCCGGCAGCGGGCCGACTGGATCCTGGGCGATCCGAAGCGGCGCGCCGCCTGGGTGCGCTGGCGCTGCGAGCAGATGACGCGCTTCTACGTTGAGGTGGCGCGCCGCCTGCGCAAGGCCGGCCCGCACGCGAAGCTGCGCCTGATAATCCTGGAGCCAAGTCCGGGCGCGGAGGTGGACCCCGCGCGGGAGCTGCGCGAGCAGGGCCTGGACCTGGAGGCGCTCGCGCGGGTGTTTGGCATCATCATCGAGCGCTGGCTGAACCAGACGGCCCACCGCTCGTTGGAAAAAGATGGTCACGACCCGGCCGACATCGTCTACGACCAGGTGGAGCTGACGCCACGGTTCCAGCGGCCGCTCCGCGGGCTGCCGCGCCCTGCGGCGACCATCCACCAGCAGTACTTCGAGAGCCACGCGGTGCTGAACGCGGAGTGGGGGAAGGATGCCCCCAAGCTGGAGCTGCCTCCGCCCTGGACCATCGAGGCGGCGGGGCGGGCCTGCCAGCCGGTGCCCTGGGGCCGGCACTTCCTGCGCCACCACGCGCGTTCGCTCGCCCTGTTCGACGCCCAGTGGATCGCCATCGGCGGCTTCAGCCTGGGCACGGCCGGCGCCGAGACGGAGGTGCGCGAGTTTGCCCGCGCCTTCCAAGCGCTGCCCCGCGTGCCCTTCACGGACCTGGGCTGTACCGGGCCGGTGATGGTCCGCACCGCCCTCGCCGAGGGCGCCCGCTGGCTCTACGCGGTGAACCTGACCGACCGCCCGGCACGCCTCTCGCTGAAGGTGGCGGCGAAGGGCGCCGGGGTGCGTGACGCGGTGACCGGACGCCCGGTGCCGGTTACCGCGGGCCGGCTGACGCGGACCCTGGCGCCGTATGCCCTGCACGTGCTGCGCGCCAGCCGCGAAACGCGGTTTGCGCTGAGCCAGCCGACCCGGCCGCCGGCGGTGGAGACGCTGCGGCGCCTATTCGTCGGGATCGAGCCGCGGGTGGGGCGCGATGGCGTCCGGTGGTGGGTGCAGGGAGCCGTGCCGCGCCTGGCAGCGCCTTTCCGGGGCTCGGTTCGCCTTGCCGGGGATGTTGCCGCGGGACCGGTGCCCCTGGTGGTTGCGCCGGGCGCCCGGAGGCGCGTCGCGCTGGCGGACGGCCCGCCCCTTGCGGAGGGCCAACTGCTGAATGTGGAGCTGATCGTGGCCGGGGCGGGCGGCTTCAGGATGCGGCAGAGCGTGCCGTTCCGGTTGACCCCTTGCCCGCGCGCCCCACGCCCGATCGTCGTCGATGGCGACCTGGCGGACTGGCAGGGAGTGCCTGCCCGGACCTTGACCGGGAGCCAGTCCGCCGAAGACCTATCGGCAGACGTGCGGATCGCCTGGGGGAGCGACGCGCTCTACGTTGCCGCAGCAGTGCGCGACGACGCGTTCGTCCAGAACGAGGGGTTTGGCAGCACCTGGGCCGCCGACTCTCTGCAGATGGCAATCGATCCCGCGCCGGCCAAAGCGTCGGCCAGCCCAATCGTGGAGGTGGCGGCCGCGCTGACGCCGCGAGGGGTCGAGTTGTGCGAGCATCGGGCAGTCGGCCGGCCGCCGCGCGGTCTCGTTCGGTCACCGCGCCTTGCCGTCACCCGCGTCGCCGAGGGCCTGGTCTACGAGTTGGCGCTGCCGTGGGTGGAGTTGGGTCTCCGTGGGCCGCGACCGGCCCGGCGCGTCGGCTTCTCGCTCCTGGTGAACGATAACGATGGCGCCGGGCGAGACGCACTCCTCGAGTGGGGCGGGGGGGTCGCGGGGGCCAAGGATCCCCTGCGCTTCCTCGACCTCTACGCGGTGGAGTAGAGGCGGCGCCCTACAGCAACTCTTGAGGCACGCGCCGGGCAAGGTCACGCAGTGCGGCCTGCGGCGCCACCAGGATCCATGCCCGCGCCATTGCCGCGTCCATCCTCAGCGTGCCCTCCCGCAGCGGCCGACGCTCGTAGGGGACCCACTGCCCACCGCGCACCTCGCCCACCTCTGCCCAGAGGCCAGCCGCGCCTGGCAGCCGCAGCGTGCCCGGACCGAGCGGCAGCACCGCCAGCGACCGCGCCGCCCGCAAGTCGCGCCCGTCCAGCGCGATCACGATTGCCGGGGCGTCGCCGGAGAAGAGCTGGCGGCCGCGCGCCGTCATCGCTTTCCCCTCGGCGGCGACCAGGGTGCCCCGGCCGTCGAAGAGGGCCGCGCCGCCGGAGCGCGGCGCCAGCGTCAGCACCAGCGGCTGCGGCAGGTCGCTGACGGTGACCCGCTGCTCTTCCCGGGAGAGGTTCAGCAGCACCTGGGCGATGGCGCCCCCTTCGCCGGGCACGCGGTGCGAGTGGATCTCCGCCTGGTCAGGCGACACACCGTGCCGGGCGATGCCGACCGCGCTCAAGAAGGCGGCCAGCAGCGCGCGCGGCTCCGTGTGTAGCTCCAGCGGATCGGTAACGTAGAGCACCGTGCCCGCGCCCAGGTTGTTGAGCACGGCCGCCGGTAGATCCCCGGCGCGCGCCAGCACCCGCGCCGTCGTGGGGTGGACTGCCACGCACGGGCGCGACGGCCCCGCGGCGGCCGCGGCGGCGCCCAGCGGCTCGGACGTAGCAGGCGTCACCCGGGCGCCGTGCTCCGGCAGGCGCAGGTTTGGGTAGCGCTCGGCCACCAGCCTCACCCCGCACAGCTCCTCCAGGCGCTCTGTGCGGGTGCGGCGGCGGAGTGGATCGTAGGAGAGGTCTCCCGACACGTAGAGAGCGCCCCCGCGCCGCACGAAGTCACGCACCGCCGCGTAGGTCGCGTCGTCCGGGCAGAAGGGGAGGGGCCACACTAGCGCCTTGGCGGTGGGCGGCAGCGTGTGCAGCGTCTCCTCGGCGATGGTGCCGAAGTCGACGTGCAGGGCGATGAGCGCGCGCAAGCTGCGTGCCATGGCGCTCTCCACCGCCGCCTTCGACATGCCGTAGCGGTGTGCGGTGGGGATGACGAAGTAGACCGGCGCCGGCTGATAGCGGGGGCGGATGCAGCGCAGCAGTGCTCCCACGTTGCGGTAGGGGAAGAAGCGGTCGCGCGGGGCGCCGTCGGCCAGGAGCAGCCCGCAGGGGAAGATGTCCTCAATCGGATCCTGCCAGTGCCAGTTCAACACGAAGGCGCCGCCCAGGCCGAAGCAGGTGTGCGCGGTGTAGGTGTAGCGCCAGACCGCGTCGGCCTCCGGTTCGTAGACGGGATGCGCCTTCAGGCCGGGGTGGCTGGTGGCGCCGAACTCGCCGGTGGAGGGCGCTTTGCCGAGGGTGCGCTGGTCAATCTGCGCCAGCTCTGGGCCGTAGTCGTGCAGGTTGCCGTAGAAGTGCCGGTTGGTGAAGTCCAGGTCGTAAGAGCTCTCAATCGGGTCCCAGGCGGCCGCCTGCCAGCCGAACCCCTGCAGGTGGCCCAGGCTCACCAGGCACCGCGGGTTGCCCCGCTTTGCCGCCTGCATCGTCTCGGTGGCCCAGGCGCGCATCGTGGCCGCCATGAAGCGCTGCACGTCGACCGCCCGCACGCTCTGCCAGTCGCCAGCCATCGGCGCCAGCTTCACTGCCTCCAGGGAGCTTTCGGTTAGGTCCTCCTGCCATGCCTCGCGCAGCGCCTCGAAGGAGCCGTACTTCTCCTGGAGGTAGGCCCGAAACCGGGCACTGCCAACCTCGCTGTCAGCAATCGGGAGCGACGGCTCGTTCACGATGTCGAGGAACCACCCAGGCGCGGCCTGGTAACGTGCGGCGGCCTGGGTGGCGATGCGCGCCTGCCGGCTCACCTCCGCCGGGTCCAGGCTGGGCCAGGAGACGCCAGCGTAGAAGAGCGCCACGCCGGCACCCTGCGCCAGTTGGACCAGGGCATCGCGGTAGCGCCAGCCCGCCTCAGTGTCGCCGCCCGGCACGGCGGTGAAGCTACGGGCAACGCGGATTCCGTTGTCTGCCATCTGGCGAAACTGCCGCGCCCAGCGCAGTGGGTCGGCGCCGGTGACCGTCTGGTTGCCCCAGTAGATCTGGGTGCCCACCAGAAACTCGGGGCCGCGCCCGCGGCTGAAGTAGCAGTTCTGATAGCGCAGCGGCGGCCCGGCCGCCATCCGCTGCTCGGAGTGCAGCACCGTGCCGGCCTCCAGCCGGTCGCTCACCCGGCTGTCTTCCAACAGCTCAAAGCGCAACCGCAGGAGGCTGGCCGCCAGGCGCGCGGGTGCCTGGAAGCGGAAGGTGACGGCTTGGGCGCTGTGCGCCGGCACCCACGCCCGGCGCGTCTGCCGGGAGAGTACCTTGCCTCCCGCGAGGATCGTCAGGCGTACCGACAGCGCGCGGGCCCGTGAGGCGCGGTTGGCCGCGCGCACCATGGGCGCCACCGGCTCGCCCGGACGCACGCTCGCCCGCGCCGCCCGGGCATCGAAGAGGAAGGCGCCGCCGACCAGCCGCTCCAGCGCCGCCCGGAAAAGCTGCGCGCCCGCCGCGCTCCCCGGGGCGAACAGGTCACGGTTGGCGATGCCGGAGTAGCCCCAGCTCGAACCGGGGTACTCCCCGGCAAAGTGGTGCATGAGGGCAAACGCCGTGCCGCGCACCCGCCCGTAGCGGTCGCGAGCCTCCACCAGCGGTACCCAGCGTGCTTTCAATGGCGCGCCCGCCTCGCCCTGAGCCGTCTGCCCGGTGGCAGAGACGCCGCGCACCGCGCCGTTCAGCCGCCAGCGAGGGCTCAACAGCGTCTGCTCCGGCGCGGGGGCCAGGTAGGCCACCCCGCTGAGGGGAGCGGAAGCATCGCAGATGGAGAGGGCGTCTATGGGTGGCACCAGGAAGGTGGCAGGGTTGACCTTCCCGTAGCGCGAGTTGAGCTGGACGTTCCGGAACGCCGGGAATGGGTCGGCGCCAGCGGCGAGGCGCCCGACCTCCACCCGGTAGGGGCGATCTGGGCGCACGAACTCGGTGGTGATGCCGAAGCGAATGCTGGCCGCGTGCTCCGGGCGCAGGCGGTCGCCGGTGCCGCCTCGGCCCTGCGAGGGGTTATCGTGCCAGTAGGCCAGATCGGCCAGGGCAACGGCGTGCAGCCGCCACTTTCGCGAGAGCTCGATCTGGCTGCGCCAGCGCGAGCCGTCCTTCTCCACCACCTCGAAGGTGATCGGTAGCCCCTCCTCGCTGCCCCGGGCATAGAAGGCGAGCGCGCGGGCACCGGCCGGCAGTCCTGACAGCGGTGGCGATTGCAGTGTCACCCAGCCGCCGGCGGGCAGCCGCTCGCTGCCGAAGGTAAGGCAAGGGCCATCCGGGCCCATCACCACCGCCGCCGGGGTATTCAGTTGGTCTCGCCCGCCGATTCCCCAGCCGCGTGGGTTGCGGCCCGGGTCCAGCAGTGGCGTCAGGCCGCGTTCATCGGGCGCCAGGGTGGCGACATCCTTCCACTGCCCCTGCTGCCGGGCCAGCAGCCGGTCGAACGGGTAGCCGCCGACAGTAAGCAGGCTGCCCCCGTCGCGGAGGAACGCCCGCAGGTTGTCGGCCGCGGCGGCGGGGAAGGAGCTGCCGTAGGGGAGGATCAGCAGGTCGAAGCGCGCCCGGTTGAGACGCCGGGGGTTGGCCAGGGCGTCGGCGTTCAGGAAGGCACAGCGGTAGCCCTGCTGCTCGGCCAGGCGCCGCAGGTACTCCGGCTGGGAGGCCGTGCCGGTGGGTGGGATCGAGTCGCGGAAGAGGGCGATGCTCCCCCGCCCGGCGGGCCGGGTGCCGGGGGTGGCGTCGGCCGGCGCTTCCCGGGGGGCCCAGGCGGTGGCCACTTTGCCCCGCTCCACCTGCGCGCGGTCGAAGTAGACCGTGCCGCGCCCGTGCAGTACCAGCGCCAGCACCACCCGCTCAGTGTTCGGCGGCACGGTGAACGGTTGGGTGAGGCGCCGCCAGCCGCGGGTGCCCTGCACCTTGTCGGCGCTGTCGGTCCAGGCGATCCGCTCGCCGCGGCTGTCGTAGTAGTTCATCCCGAAGTAGGCGCCGGCGCCGTCGCGTACCCCGCGGGTGCGGACGTAGACGCTGGCAACGCCCTGGTCGCCCGGGCGGAGACCGACGATCGTCTGGGTGACCAGATACCAGGTCACCTCCGCGTCGGCCGGCACCGAGAGGCGGTGACTGCTGCCGCCTTGCAGCCCCTCACCGCGGGCCACCCGGCTCTGGCCGCCCTGGGGAGTGCGCACGGCGCTCCAGCCGTCGGCGGGGCCATCAGGCACGAACGCCCGCTCGAAGTCGGCGTTGCGCACCAGGTTGGCGGGAGACTGTCCGGCGCCCTGGCTGGCGATTAGCAGTGCCGCGAGTACCACAAGCATGCAAGCGGTTCGGTTCATCCGCGTTTGCCCTTTCCGTGCGCCGGGGCCCCAGCGCCCGTGCCGCAGGCGCCTGGAGGAGAGGCCCCGCCTCGTGCGGAATGAAAGGCCATACCATTCCACAGTGCAAGGAGGTTCCCCATGGGGAAGGGACACGGCCACCGGCTCTGGATTATCCCGGATGGCTATATCGCCAGCACGCCGGCGGAGGCGTTGGGCCCTGCCGGCTACATCACCCACGAGTCGATCTGTATCCTCAACGACGGCAACGAGGACGCGCGCTGCCGCCTCGACATCTACTTCGAGGACCGCGAGCCGATGCTCAACATCCCGTTTGAGGTGGGTGCCCAGCGCTCGCTGCACCTGCGCCTCGACAAGCTGAAGACGCCCGCCGGCGAGGAGATCCCGCGCGACTGCTGCTACTCGCTGCGCGTCAGCAGCAGCCAGCCGATAGTGGTGCAGCACTCGCGCCTGGATGTCACCCAGCCGAACGCCACGCTGATGACGACGATGGCGTTCCCGGTCGAGTAACTCCTCGCCCAGGGCACCCCCGGCCGCCCGACGCGGGGTTGGGATCGCGCCGGCCCAGGAGAGGCCTCCTACACCAGGGCATGCCTCCTACGCCGGCCGGCGGGACGCCGGCGCTCCGACCTGTCGGTGTAGGATGGGGGTCTCCTACGCCGGGGGTGTGCTTGCCCCTCGGCGGTGGGGATGCTTTCTGCCCAGGGGGGATTTCGACGCGCTGGCGGGGGCAGTCCTCCCGGGGTAGGGGTTCCCACCGGGGCATGGGCTTGGCGGGCGGCATCCTGGCCGGTGGCCGCTGCCCGCCGTGAGGGAGCCTGGTACCGCTTGGCCGCCGGGAAGCAGGCTTGGGGAGAGCACCCACGATGACGCAGGCGCCACCCGCTGCTCCAATGACTGGAGGCCTGACGGAGCCCCCGCTTGCCGCGGCGGCAGGGGGCGGCCGGTGGTGGTGGCCTGCCTGCCTGCCGCTTCTCCTGCTGGCTGGCCTGCCTAGCGCGCGCTTCCTGCTCTTTGCCGCCAACCAGGACGCGGGATGGCTGGAGCGGATCACGCCGTTCCTCGCCCTGCTGATGGCGCTTGCCGTCGGCCGGGGGGATGCCACCCGGCGCTGGCTGATGCCGGGTATCCTCTCCCTGGCCGGCTGGCCCTGGGTCCTCCTGTTCGCGGCGGTTGCCCGCCTGCCGCTTTGGTGGGCTGGTGAGGTAGTGGCCGCGGCGGAGTGGCTGCCGCGGCGTGCCCTCCGCCTGCTGCGCTGCCCACCGGCCCCGGCGCAACCCTGGGCGGGGCCCACGCGAACGGCGGTGCTTTGGGGGCTTCTGCTGGCGGCGCTTGCCGCCAACGCCGCCGTCTTCCTCAACAGCCGCGAGGCGGCGATCATCGGCATCGATGGGCAGTGGTACCTCCAGGCGAGCGAAAGCCTCCTCGCGCGCGGCACCTTTGAGGCGAAGCACCCGCTGGTCACCGATGGCCGGCCGGCACCCTCCCGGGCGACGCGGATGCCCGGCTACCCCCTCTTCCTGGCGGGCGCCCGCCTTGCCGCCGGCCGGCATCAGGTGCGCCTCGCCGCCGCCCTGCAATCGCTGGCGAACGCCGCGGCGGTGCTGCTCCTCGTTGCCATCGGACAGGCCGTCGGTGGCCCCGCGGCCGGGGTGGTCGCGGGGATCTTGTTCCTCCTCTACCCACCGCTGCACCTGGGAGCGCCGCGGCTGTTGACCGAGTCGCCGGCAGTGCCGTTGCACCTGCTGACGATCTACCTGCTGCTGCGGGCCTATCGCACCGGCGCCGGCCGCTGGTGGGCGGCAGCCGGCGCGATGGCCGCAGTCGTGACCCTGATCCGCCCGAACGCCTTCCTCAGCCCCTTCCTGGTGGCCCTCACCGTGGCGTGGTGGGCACGGCGGGAGGGGCGCGGCTGGCGCGCCCTGCGTGGCCCGGCGGTGATGCTGGGGGCCTTCCTGCTGCTGATGGCGCCGTGGTGGGTCCGCAACGCCCTCCTCTTCCACCGTTTCGTGCCGCTGACGACACTCGGGGGCTTCCACGCCTGGGGCGGCAACGACCCGCGTACCTTTGGGCTGCATACCGACCACCACTACCGGGAGGCCACCCGCGTGCTGCGGCAGTGCGGGGGGAATGAGGTGGCCGCCGACCGGGAGATGGCCCGGTGGGCGCGGGAGGCGCTGCGGGCGAACCTGCGGCGCCCGCCGGCGCTGGCCCGGCTCTGCCGGGCGAAGCTGGAGCGGTTGGTGCTGGAGCCGGAGTCGGAGTCGCTCAATCGGTGGGTGGTGTTGCTGCACCGGTTCGTGCTGGCGGCCGCGTTGGTCGGGGCGCTTTTCTTGTGGCGCTCGGCGCGTTCGGCGATCCTGGTCGCCTTCGCCGCGCCGATCCTGCTGGTCCACCTGGCGACCTACGGCATGGAGGCGCGCTATCTGCTCCCGTTGCTGCCGCTGGCGCTGGTGTGGGCGGGCACGGCGTTGGCCTGGCTGGGTGGCGCGGGCGGCGCGCCGGAGCCGGCACCTTCGCGGAAGGGGTAGGCACGCCCGCCAGCGGGTATGCTCCCGCAGCAGGGTGCGCCCGGGGGCGCGCGGCGCCGCCGGCATCCGGGGAGGCAGCCATGTCGATCACACGCGGAGCAGTGCGGGCACCGGAGTTCGCCCCCGGCCTCGTCTGGCTGAACACCGATCGTCCGCTCTCGCTGCGGGAGCTGCGCGGCAAGGTGGTGCTGCTCGACTTCTGGACCTTCGGCTGAATCAACTGCCTGCACGTTCTCCCTCAGTTGAGGGAGCTGGAACGGCACTTCGGCGATCTCCTGGTGGTGATCGGCGTCCACTCGCCGAAGTTCACCGCGGAGCGCGACGCGGCCAACCTGCGTCAGGCGGTACTGCGCTACGATATCCGCCACCCGGTGGTCAGTGACCCCGACCACGTGGTGTGGCAGAGCTATGCCGTCTCAGCGTGGCCCACCACGGTGCTGATCGATGCCGAAGGGCGGGTGGCGGCTGCCCACGCCGGCGAGTTCGCGGCGGCGGAGTTCGCCCCGGCGGTTCAGATGCTGGTGGACGCGGCCGATGCCAGCGGCCGGCTGAACCGCGCCGCCACACGGTGGCCGTTGGAGCGGGAGCAGGAGCCGCCGCGCCCGCTTCTTTTCCCCGGCAAGGTGTTGGCCGACGCCGCTTCCGGCCGGCTGTTCGTTGCCGACACCGGCCACCACCGCCTGGTGGTGGCCACGCTGGAGGGCCGGGTGGAGGCGGTCATCGGCCGGGGCGAGCCGGGGCTGGCAGATGGCGACTACGCCACGGCCACCTTCCGTGTGCCCCAGGGATTGGCGCTGCAGGGCGAGGCGCTGTACGTCGCCGACACCGGCAACCATGCCATTCGCCGGGTGGAGCTGGCGGCAGGCCGGGTGACGCGGGTGGCGGGAACCGGCGAGCAGGCACGGCGATCACGGCGCGGCGGCCCGGCGCGGCAGACGCTGTTGCGCTCGCCGTGGGACGTGGCGCTGGTTGGCGGTCGGCTGATGATCGCCATGGCCGGCAGCCACCAACTCTGGGAGTTCGACGCGGCGGCCGACACGGTGCGTCTCCTGGTCGGCACCGGCCGCGAGGCGCTTTACGACGACCGGTTGGAGCGCAGCGCCCTGGCACAGCCGAGCGGCCTGGCGGCCGCCGACGCGGCGGTCTACGTTGCCGACAGCGAGAGTAGCGCCATTCGCCGCGCCGACCTGGCCGCCGACCGGATGGAGACCCTGGTGGGCGCCGGCCTTTTCGAGTTTGGCGACCGCGATGGCCCCGCGCCCCTGGCGCGCCTGCAGCACCCGCTGGGGGTGGCCTACCACGACGGCATGCTCTACGTGGCCGATACCTACAACAACAAGATCAAGCGGATCGACCTGCGGCGGCTGCCGGCTGTGGAGACGTTCCTCGGCAGCGGGGAGGCCGGTCTGCGCGACGGCAGCGCGGCGGAGGCTCGCTTCTGGGAGCCGGGCGGCCTCAGCGTGGCCAACGGTCGGCTCTACATCGCCGACACGAACAACCATGCCCTACGCGTGGCCGACCTGGCTACCGGCGAGGTGACGACGCTGACCCTCAGCGGCCTGCCCGGCTGAGACCCACGGCGCGACAAGCTGCACACACCGGTTGCCTGGCGGGCGGCGGCATGGTATAATGCACCCGGACATTCCCCTCACACCTGAGGAGACCGGGGCATGGGGGAGAGGGGGGCGGCCGGCTCCCGCGCCGCCGCGGCCTCATTCCTTCCGTGCCTGCCCGCAGTTTCCCCTTCCGGGGGCGCCCCAGAGGAGAGCATGCGTCTCGCACACCTCAGTGATACACACCTCGGCCACATGCGCTTCAACAAGGTCGTGCCCGAGACGGGCGTCAACCAGCGCGAGCAGGATGTCTACGACGCTTTCGAGCGGGCAGTAACCGGCATCCTGGCCGAGGAGCCGGATATCGTGCTGCACACCGGCGACCTGTTCGACTCGCCCCGGCCGGCCAACCGCGCTGTCTACCACGCCGCCCGGCAGATTCGCCGCCTGGTGGAGCGCGGCATTCCGCTGGTGCTGATCTCGGGCAACCACTCCACGCCGCGCCTGCGCGCCACTGGCAGCCTGTTCGCCCTGCTGCGCGAGTTCTTCCAGGGGGTGCACGCGGTCTACTCTGCCGGCTACGAGAAGCTGCAGGTGAAGGGCGTCACTTTCCACGCCGTGCCGCACTGCTTCACCCAGGAGGAGCTGGAGGCGCAGGTGGCGCAGGTGGTGCCTGACCCGGCCGCCCGCTACAACGTAGCATTGCTGCACGTCGGCATCCGCGGCTTTCGCGAGTTCCGCATGGCGGAGGCCAACGAGCAGCTCCTGAGTGAAGAGCAGCTTCCCCAGGGGATGGACTACATCGCCCTGGGGCACTACCACAAGCACGTGATGGTGCGCGAGGGCGCCTGGTACGCCGGCTCGCTGGAGCGCCTTAGCTTCGCCGAGGTGCATGATACCAAGGGCTACTGCCTGATCGACCTCGAGGATCCTCGCCCCCGCTTCCGCGAGATTCCCACCCGGCCGATGGTGGACCTGGAGCCGGTGGACGCGGCGGGGATGGAGTCGTTCGACCTGCTGGCGGCAATTGAGGAGCGCCTGGCTAGCCGCGACCTGACCCGTGCGATGGTGCGTCTGCGGGTGCGCAACTCGGCGCCGGCCACCCGGCAGAACCTGGACCTGCGCGCCGTTCGCGAGCGAGCCGCCGCCGCCTTCCACTTCAGCCTGCGCTGGGACCGCGACGAGGGCGCCGAGGGGGAGTCCGCTCCCGACGGGGGCGCCTTCGGCTCGCTGGAGGAGGAGTGGCGGAACTTCATGGAGGGGGCCGATGTTCACGGGCGCGACCGGGGGGCGCTGACCCGCGAGGGCCTGGACTACCTGACGCGCGTGCAGGGGGAGGAGGAGCCGGATGCGGTTGATCTCTTTGGAGGCTGAGAACTTCCTCAAGTTCGAGCATCTGGCCCTGGAGTTTCCCGATGGCCTCACCGGCATCCTCGGCCCCAACGGCGTCGGCAAGTCGTCGCTGGTGGAGGCGATTGCCTGGGCGCTGTATGGCGCGTCGGTGTCGCGCACCCGCAACGAGGGGATTCCCTTCCGCCGCACCGTGCCTTGCCGGGTGGTCCTGACCCTGGAGGTGGAAGGCGACGAATACCGCGTGACGCGCGAGCTGCGCGGGCAGCACTGCACCGCCCACGCCGAGGTAGCGATCAACGGCGTGCCGGTAGAGTTCGGCACCGAGCGCACGAACAAGTTGCTGGCTCAGCGGCTGCGCATGGACCACCGCGCCTTCATGGTCTCTTTCTTCGCCAAGCAGAAGGAGGTGGACGCGCTGGTCTCTTGGGAGCCACGCGACCGCAAGCGCTACATCCTGCGGATGCTGGGCCTGGAGCAGGTGGAGCGTTCCATCGAGGCCCTGCGGCGCGACGTGGCCGATGCCGAGCGCGACCTGCGCGCCCGGCAGGCGGCGCTCCCCTCGCTGGAGGAGGTGCAGGCGGCGCGCCAGGCCGCGCGTGACCGGGTCACGGCGCTCACCGCCGAGGTGCAGGCGGCGCGCGCGGCGTTGGATGCCACCGAGGCGGAGCTGCGCACCGCGCGCGAGCGCCGCGACCTGTTGGATGCCCAGCAGAAACGCTACGCCGTGCTAGAGCGCACGCGCGACCTGGCCCGCCAGGCGCTGGAGAACGCCCGCCGCGAGGCGGCGATCTACGCCGACCGGGTGCGTGACCTGCGCGAGAAGGAAACAGAGCTGGCCAGCCTGGAGCCGCAGCTCGAGCCGCTGGCGGAGCTGCGCGCGCGCCAACAGACGTTTGAACTGGCGGCCGGCCTGAAGAAGAGCCGCGACGCGCTGCGGCACACCATCGCCGAGCAGGAGCGGATGGCCGCCGACCTGGCGGCGCAAGTGGCCTCCCTGGAACAGGAGGGGGCAAAGCGCCCGGAGATCCTGCGCGCCCAGTCTCAGGCGGAGGAGACGCTGGCTCAGGTGCGCGCGGAGCTGGCGGAGGCCCAGGCACAGATTCGCAACAGCGAGCTGCGGCTCACCCAGATCAAGAAGGAGGGCCAGCAGCTCACGAAGGAGCTGGAGACGTTCCGCGAGCTGGGGCAGAAGGGGAAGTGCCCCACCTGCCGGCGCGTGCTGAACGGCAGCTATCCGGCGGTGCTGGACCACCTGGAGGGCGAGCTAGCGGCGCTGAAGCAGGAGCACCAGGAGTACACCGGCTTCCTGAAGGAAGACAGCGCCCGCGTGACACGGCTTCAGCAGGCTCTCGAACAGGCCGAGGCGGAGCGGCGCCGCCTGGAACTGGAGCTGCGCCACGTGGCCCAGGCCGAGGCGCGCCTGGTGGAGGTGCGCGCGGCGATGGAGCGCAGCCGCGTTGCCCTGGCCCAGGCACAGGCGCAGCTTGCGGAGATGGACGTGCCGGAGTACGATGCCGCCGCCCACAAGGAGGTGGTCGCCCGCGTGCGCACGCTGGCGCAGGTGGAGCACCGCGTCATCGGCCTACGCCACGACGTGGAGCGGCTGCCGGCCGAGGAGCGCGCGGCGGAGACGGCGCAGGCGGCGATCCCGGAGCGCGAGCGTGCCCTGGCCCAGGCCGAGGCGGAGCTCAAGGCGCTCAACTTCGAGCCGGCCGCCCACGCGGCACAGCGCCAGCACTGCCGCGCCCTGGAGGAACGTCGCGAAGCCCAGCTTGCCGAGTTCAACCGGGTAGATCGGGAGCGCGAGCGCGCCCTGGTGGAGCAGCAGCAGGCAGACGCGCGCCGCGAAGCGTACGACCGCCAGCTCGAAGAGATCAACATCCGCCGTGCCGAGAAGGAAAACCGCGACGAGCTGCTCGGTCTGATGCAGCAGTTTCGGTTGCACCTGATCGGGCGGATCCGGCCGGCGCTCTCCGCCCGCACCTCCAGCCTGGTGCGCGACCTGACCGATGGCAAGTACGACCAGGTGGAGCTGGACGAGGACTACAACCTCTGGATGTACGACGACGGCGAGCGCCGCGAGCTGCGTGTCTTCAGCGGCGGCGAGAACGACCTGGTCCACCTCTGCCTGCGCCTGGCAATCTCCGACATGATCGGCGACGCCGCCGGCGGCGCGGAGCACGGCTTCCTGGTGCTCGACGAGGTGTTGGCCAGCCAGGACGGCGAGCGCCGCGGCTTGATTCTGCAGGCGCTGGCCCGCCTCAGCCGCCGCTTCCGCCAGATCCTGATGATCACCCACCTGGAGGATATGAAGGAGATGGTGGAGCATGTCGTGGAGCTGCAGGAGACGCCTGGCGGCTCCAGCGTGGTGGTGTCGGCTTGAGGGGCTAAGGCCCGGCCAGCGAGCCGCCAGGGCCTCGTGCCGGCTGCCGGCGGGGCGCGCGTTCCGAGGAGTGTGGGTGCCCGGGAACGCCGGGGCCGCTGTTTGCGTTCCAGTGAGGGGGGAAGACGACGGTATGCAGTCAGCAGTTGAGCCCAGCGATGTGGAGCTGGCCCGCGCGGAGCGGGAGCGCCGGAAGCTGAGGCTGGCGATCGTTCGGGATGGCCAACTCCTGGTGACCGGCGAGCGCGGCGGGGTGGCCGATCTGCTCGAAGCCCTGCGCCGGCCGGAGGTGGATCTGGCGGGGGCGTCGCTGTCGGATCGGGTGGTGGGACGTGCCGCGGCCATGCTGGCCCGCTGCGCCGGGATCGCCGCCGTGCAGGCGGGGGTGCTGAGCGAGCCGGCGGCGGAGGCACTGGCGGCCGGCGGGATCGCCTACAGCGCCGAGCGACGCGTGCCGCGCATCCTCAACCGCACCGGCGACGACCTGTGCCCGCTGGAGCGCCTCTCGCTGGAGCAATCAGACCCCCAGGAGTGCCGCCGGGCGGTAGAGGCGTTCGTGGCGGCGATGGCGTCGCGCCCACCATCGAGCGAGCCTTCGGTTTGAGCGTTGCCGGCGCGGGGAAAAGCCCGCGCGATGAGTGCCGCCGCACGAGAGGAACCATGGCCGGAGCCTGGCGAGTTCCGTCGCCTGGGCCGCCACTACATCCGCGACCTGGTCTTCGGTGCCAACGACGGCATCATTACCACCTTCGCGGTGGCCGCCGGCGTGGCGGGTGCCGCCCTGCCCGGGCGCGTCGTGCTCATCTTGGGGATTGCCAACCTGCTGGCGGACGGCATCTCGATGGCCGCCAGCAACTTCCTCAGCATCCGCTCGGAGCAGGCCGCGCATTCCGACCGGCAGAGCAGCGACGACGCGTTCGATCCGGCCCGGCACGGCTTCGCCACCTTCCTGGCGTTCGTCACTGCCGGCATGGTGCCGCTGCTGCCCTACTTCTTCTCTCACCGGTTCACCCAGCCGTTCACTGATGCCGTGATCTTCACGGCGGTGGCCCTCTTCATGGCGGGCGCGGGGCGCGCGCTGATCACCCGCCGCTGCTGGTGGCGCAACGGGATGGAGATGCTCGCGGTGGGCGCGGTGGCAGCGCTCGCGGCCTACCTGGTGGGCGGCCTGCTGGCGGGCCTGGTGAACCACGCCGGCGCCCGGCCCGGCTGAGGGGGCTGGCGCCGACCGTCCGGGCGTGGTGCCGGCGTTCGACAGCGGACGAGACGCCCGGGGAATGGGGCACGGATTGCGATGAGAAGGCAGACGCTGGAGCGGATCCCCTGGCTCATCCCCGAGCCGGGTCTGCGGCGCTGCGGGGCGCTGCCGCCGTTCGACCCGGCAGACGGCAAGACGGTGCTGGCGCCACCGGCCGCTGGCCCCGGCTGCTGGAGCGGCGCCAGCGACGTGGTCTTCGATGACCGCGCCGGTCGCTTCTACCTGTACGCCCGTACCCGCTGGCCGAAGGACCCGGACGATCCCGAGCCGCGAGGGGCGCGCTGCGCGATCTACGACAGCCGCGACGGGCACACCTTCACCGAGATCTGGAGCGCCCGGAGCACTCAGTTCGATGCCGACGCCCTCGAGAAGGGGTCGCTGCTGATCCTGCCGGATGGAAGGCACCGCCTCTACCTGAGCCGCGAATGCCCGGGGGGCCAGGGCTGGCAGATCGACCTGTTAGAGGCGGAGACGTTCGCTGCGCTCGATCCAGCGAGACGGCAGCCAGTGCTGACGCCGACCGAGGTGGGCGCGGGGCAGGTGAAGGATCCGGTGGTGGTGCTGGCCGGCGGCCTGACGCTGTTGTACGCCAACGTCTCGGTGCCGGGCGGCGGCGAAGCGACGGGCCTGGCCGTGAGTGCCGACGGGGTGCGCTTTGAGTGGCGCGGGCCGGTGCTGCCGCCCGGCATGTCCGGCGCCTGGGACTGCTGGACGGCGCGCGCCACCGGCGTCCTCTACGCCGCCCCAGCCTGGTACCTTTTCTATGACGGAGCGGCGGCGGCCAGCGAGTGTGATGAGGAGCAGACCGGCGTGGCGGTTGGGTTCACCCCGGAACGGTTCACTCGGCTGACGCCGGAGGGTCCCCTGGCGCCCGGCGCCCCACGCGGTGGCTTGCGCTACGATGGCGACCGGATCCTGCCCAGCATCGGGGCGGTGCGCTACCTGACGCCGATCCTGGCGAAGAACCGCATCCTCTACTACTTCGAGTGGACGCGCCCCGACGGCAGCCACGAGCTGCGGGTGGCCGACTACGACCTGGGGTAAGGCCACCCCGGCGCGGCTGACAGGACTCTGCTGCCGCTGCCGCGTAAACGACTCCATGACAGGGCCGCCCGACCGGTTGTGCCGGCCGGGCCTGGGCCCGTGGCGGCACCGCTAGACGCGCGCGTGACCGCCGGTGGGTGCAGGGGAGGATCAGCGTGAGAGCAGGCTTGTTGACGGCCATTCGGGATGTGTGCTGCGGTGAGGTGCCGGAGCCGAAGCCGGGGCCGCACGACGTGCTGGTGGCGGTACGCTCCGTGGGCGTGTGCGGCTCGGATGTCCATTACTACTTGCGCGGCTGCATCGGCACTCAGGTGGTGAAGGAGTTTCCCTTCATCCTCGGGCACGAGGCGGCAGGCGAGGTGGTCGCCGTGGGGCCGGCGGTGGAGCGGCTGAAGCCGGGCGACCGGGTGGCGGTGGAGCCGGGCATTCCCTGCGGGGCGTGCGAGCCGTGTGTGACCGGGCAGTACAACCTTTGCCGCGCGGTGCGCTTCCTGGGCACCCCGCCGGTGCATGGCGCCTATTGCGAGTACCTAGCGGTGCCGGAGCCGTTCGCCCACCCGCTGCCACCGGAGCTCTCCTTCGACGAGGGGGCGATGGTGGAGCCCCTGGCCATCGGCCTCTTCGCCGCCGATCTGGGCGGGGTACGCCCCGGGCACAGCGTGGCGGTGCTGGGCGCGGGCTCCATCGGCTTGGTGACGCTGATGTGCGCGGTGGCGGCTGGCGCCGGGCCGATCTACGTCAGCGAGCCACTGGCCTACCGGCGCGAGGCCGCGCTGCGCCTTGGGGCGGCGGCGGCGTTCGATCCGGCGGCGGAAGACGTGGTGGCCCGGGTTCAAGAAGCCACCGGGGGCAGGGGAGTGGACGTGGTCTTTGAGGCGGCCGGCGCCGTGCAGGCGCACCAGCAACTGGCCGATGTGGTGCGCCCTGGCGGCACGGTGGTGCCCATCGGAAGCTGCGCCGAGGAGCTGGTGCCGCTGCCGCTGGCCAACTTCCGCCGCAAGGGGTTGGAAGTTCGCTTCCTGCGCCGCTTCTGCCACACCTACCCGCGCGCGATCGCCCTGGCACGCGCCGGTCAGGTGAACCTGGGCGCGTTGGTGACCCACCGCTTCCCCCTGGAGCGCCTCGACGACGCCTTCCGCCTGGTGGCAGAGTACGGCGATGGGGTGATCAAGGCGGTGGCAACGCTTTGAGAAGCTGGAGTAGGGGAGTAGCGGGGGGGCCTCACCGCGCTACTCCACTC